>JBAPVR010000050.1:0-90672 GCA_049283295.1 Candidatus Aquirickettsiella sp. | reverse complement strand
TATTAATTTTGGGTCTAGGTTTATTTCTTGTTCTTGTTTCATTGCTTATTTCTCAATTAGCTCTAGCGTTTTTGTCGCTAGCTTAGTTAATAATAAGCACTTACACAATTTTATTTACAGGCTCGTTAAAAGCAAGTTTACGACCCAAATTATTATTTGATTAGTAAAGAAGGTTCCGCAGGTAAAAAGCCAGGCGCTTCCGCATAAGGGCTCACTGATAACTTAGGTTTAATCCCGATAGCAGAATCATCCCTAAAGTTCGATGGATTGTTAAGTACGTAATTACTTTCAATAAATTCAGCAATTTCCGATGCCAGAATATCATGCACTCTCCTTGCAGGATGAAGATCATCCCAAAATATAGCGTCTTGGTTCAAATATTTCTTTTTAATATCTTGCAAAACAGAATCATGAATTTCAGTAAGCACAATTTCTGTATGGAACTTCTTTTTATAGTGCTCAACAACTGATTGGATGGCATTGATAATACAGGAATCATGCTTACCTTCCATATCAACAAGCTGAATTATTTCTTTCTCTGAAGGATGTTGTTCAATCTTTTCTTTAATCTCTTTCTTTAAACGAACTTCATTAATTACCGACAATTCGAGTTTTACTTTAACTATTTGATTTTGTTCTTTAAGTAACTGTCCATCTTTAACAAGATAACTTGCAAATCCACTATTTGTTTCTTTTATGATAATGGCATTTCCTTTAGTAATATGATTAGAAATCAGGAGCTCATCTGATTTTTGACTTTCTATTTCCGGCAAATAATAAACAGCACAACCAGAAGTAAATCCATAAGCTTCTGGATTTTGACAAATTTTATTGAAAATAATTCCAATATCTAACATTCTTAGATCTAAATTTAATTTGGCTTTTTTAGTTACCTCGTTAACAAATGCATTTAATTTATTTCCATTTATTTCGTCTCTTGTAATCTGCCCATCTTCTGAAAAAATTGCTAATTGTTCTTTAGAAAGCTTAATATTTACTTTTTTAAATTCTTTACTAGAGTTATTGGTCATGAACTCCCCGTTATTTATAAAAAAGACGGTTCTATCTTTACCTTTACCGATAACTATTATAGCTTTTGTAACACCTGTATCTTTTGTATCTTTTTTCACTTTTTCTAAATCTAAGTGATCGATGTTTTTGTAATTATAAACATTACATATACCGAAATTAACATATTGATATTTATTAGCCAGTTCTTGCAATTTCTGATTAAATTGTTGACAAGCCAATTTCATGGCATTTTTTTGGTCAGCAGATTTATTTGCAAATCGAGGTGTTTCACTAATATCCGGCAAACCAATAAGCACTAGACTTCTTAAAAAATTAGAGTCTGCGTTATCATTCTTTATTAAGATTTCTATAGTCTTACTAAGGCCCTGAACTGCTCTTTCGATTCCTTGTACATCATCATAGCCAAGTGTCACCAGATCATTAGCGCCTGCAAAAATAATTCCCAACTTAGTAGGATTAAGTATATTTTTATCTCTTTTTAAATTTTTAGCTTGCTTCTGAATATTTCCCAGAAAGAAACTCAAGATAAAACCTTTAATACATCTAAAAAAACTCGTTATATTCCTATAGTTATAAGCAGTCGCGCCGCCTTCCGCTACATTTTTGAAATAGCTTGCCTTTTCGCTCTCTAACCAGGTAGACTTTTCTTTCAAAATTTCATTTAAAATATTTACTAATATAAAAGTCCAAGTATGGCCATTCGTGAAATTATTGTAATCTGAGTGATACAAAAACCATTTAAAGGGTATACAACAGCAAACATCCTCGTTGTATTTTTTCCCTTCATCAGATAAGCTATCCCCGAAAATAATAGCGCCGCTTATTGGTGGTTTTTGTACAGCAAATGTATTTGGCATACTCATTCTCATAGCGTTAGATAAATCTCTCACATTGGAAATGATAATGAGTTAAAGTTAAGGATTTATTAAATCAAGAAAAATAAAAAATTTAATCTTTCTTAAAATAATTTTTAGCAATTGCTACATCTTTAGTAATTTGCTGTTTTAAAGCTTCTAAATTATCGAATTTTTTTTCATTGCGTATTTTTTTTAAAAATTCTATTTCAATAAACTGGCCGTAGATAATTTGCTCAAAATCAAATAAATGAACTTCTAGTAAGTTTTTTAGGCCATTTATAGTCGGCCGTTTACCAATATTAGCAATTCCTGCCACTGGTATTCCTTGTAAACCATATACGTTTACAACAAATACGCCCTGTAAAGGAAGCACCTGACGATGCAATCCAATATTAGCTGTAGCAAAACCGAGTAATCGACCGCGTTGATCACCATAAATTACCCGACCGCTCAGCCTAAAAGGATGTCCCAGTAATAATGCTGCCAATTTAAAATCAGCTTGCTGTACAGCATTTCTTACTCTTGAACTCCCTATGCGCTCATTTTCAAATAATACGGTCGGGGTAGAAAAAACGTTGTATCCATATTCCTGACCTAATTTTTGCAACAAAAGCAAATCTCCTCGCCGTCCTTTGCCAAAGCGGAAATCATCTCCGACTATTAAATCTTTTATACCTAATTTATCGACTAAAATTTTTTTAATAAATTCTTCTGCGCTACATTCTGCTAAACGTTTATTAAAACGTAAGCAAAGGACTCGATCGATATCTAAAAATTGTAAAAATTTAATTTTTTCTCGAAGTCGCATTAAGCGCGCCGGCGCTTTGTCTCCATAGAAAAATTCTTGCGGATGAGGCTCAAAAAGAATCACGCAAGTAGGTAGGTTTAACTGCTTACCTAATTTGATTAAAGTTTGAATAACCGTTTGATGTCCTTGATGTAGACCATCAAAGTTACCAATAGTCGCCACACAACCGTGATGTTTAGTTTTTATATTATGAATATCGCAAATAAGTTCTGTCATGACTGAGCTTTTAAATCATGATAGCGCAAACCACTCATCCATAGCATAGCAATATAAATGATAATTGAAATACTACCCAGAAAGAAAATATGTGAAAAACGTTGCTGCCAGCCCCAATTTATCCAAACGGGAGTAGCGGCTGCCGACTCGTACAAAAATAAACAGAGTGCGCTATTAGCAAATAACAATTGTAATACAAACTTTAACCATCCGGATTGCCATCGAAAAACCTGACGGGTTTGCAAACCCCATAATAACAACCCTGCATTCAACCAAGCCGATAAGGAACTTGCCAAAGCTAAACCAGCATGCTTTAGGGGAATGATTAATAATGCATTAAAAATCATATTCGCAATTAGGGCAATAATACCTATTCGTACTGGCGTTCTTATATTTTGTTGCGCATAAAAAGCGGCGGCCAATACCTTAATCAACATAAAGGCTTGTAAACCGAGGGAATAAGCGATCACGCTACGTTGGGTCATAAAGACATCATGGATAGTAAATTTTCCATATTGAAAAAGTGTAACAATAAGAGGTCCTGATAAAATCAACATGCTTAAAGAAGCGGGAATACCGATCAATAAATTACAACGCAAACCCCAATTTAAGGTGCTAGCAAACGATTCAACAGATTTTGCTGCATGCTGGCGAGAAAGATGCGGCAGAATTACCGTCATTAAAGCTACTCCAAACATACCTAGCGGGAAATAAGCAAGTCTATCGGAGTAATAAAGCCAGGTCACACTGCCCGCGGCTAAAAAGGATGCAAAAATTGTGTTCAGTAATAAGCTAATTTGACCTACAGAAGAACCGAATAAAGCCGGCAACATTAACTTTAACACTTTTTGCACACCTGGATCACGCCATTTAAAACGTGGTTTTTGCAATAGTCTTAACCGCTGTAGAAAAGGTAATTGGAAACCTAATTGCAGAAACCCTGCTAATAGTACACCCCATGCTTGAGCTTCTACCGGTACTTTAAAAAACCGCGTCACGCCAAATGCAGTAATTAGGGAAATATTTAATAATGCGGGAGTAAAAGCAGGAACCCAAAATTGTCCATAACAATTTAAAGTTGCACCAACTAAAGCCGTTAAGGAAATCAACATCAAATAAGGAAACGTTATTCTCAGCATTTCTATCGCTAATTGGCAGCGATAAGGATCCAAGCCTGGAGCAAATATCGCCACTAAACCTTTACTTCCTAAAACTCCTAAAACACAAATGCCTAATAAAATTAAGCCTAATGTACCTGCAATATGCGCAACAAACTGTTGCACTTCGTCTTGTGAACGGGTTTGCTTATATTCAGATAAAGTGGGAATAAAAGCTGCTGAAAAAGATCCTTCGGCAAATAATCCACGCATAAAATTAGGAATTTTAAAAGCAATGTAAAAAGCATCGACTGCAGGCGTCGCACCTAAAATCCTAGCGGCAAGAATATCACGGACAAAACCTAAAATTCGAGAAACCAGCGTCATGGACGCAATAACGGAGGTTGACTTAAAAAGTGCTTTACTCATCGGTTCTCTAACCATATTTCAACGATTAATTGGGCAGCAACACTATCGATAGATTTTTTTTTCAACGCCTTATACCCCCCTGCAGCAAAAAGTCGTGAACGTGCTTCAACAGTAGTCAGCCTTTCATCAACAGGGAAAACTGGCATTTGAAAACGATTGTTTAATTCCACTAAAAAATCTCGTGCTAAATGGGTTATCGGTTGTTCTGATCCATCCATATTTAATGGGATGCCTACTACCAACACATCTGGCGACCATACGCGTAATAGCTGTTCAATTTCTTTCCAGGGAGGATCGTTATTTTTTATGGTTAAACTTGTCAATGGCTGCGCTAAGGAAGGGGATGTTTGTCCAACCGCCACACCAATATACTTCGAACCAAAATCAAACCCAATAACTGTCTTAATTTCAGGCATGACCACCCATATAAGCTAGTTTAGTAATGTCCACGCCTAAATAATTCATTGCTTTTAACCATCGCTGCTCGAAAGGAACATCAAACAATAGATTAGGACTTGCTGGCAAAGTTAACCAAAAATTATTAACTATTTCTTGTTCCATTTGACCGGGTATCCAATTTGCATAGCCTAATGAGAAAATGAATTTATCAGGTCCCTGCTGTTTTGCAATTGCGAGTAAAATATCCTTAGATGTAGTGACTGAAATTTCATTACTCATTTTAAGACTAGATTGCCATTCGCCCAGCGGGGCATGTATCACAAAACCACGTTCAGGGTGAATAGGGCCTCCACACAATATCGGAAAATCCGCCTCTGTGGTGGTTTGAGTTGATTCTGGCTTATTATCTGTAATGTCTTGTAATATTTCTGAAAGATTAACGCGCAGAGATTGTAAGGGTTGATTAACAACGATACCAACGGCTCCTTTTTCATTATGCTCGCATATATACACCACGGAACGATTAAAATAAACATCCGTTAAAATGGGCATGGCCACTAAAAAGTAATTTGTAAAACAATATGTCGTCTCGATCATTAATCTTTCTCAACTAAAACCTGCGCGTTAATCTTAGCATCTGCTTTCACATCCAATCTAGTTTTTAAGTAACCCTGATAGCTTCTTTATATGCCCCTATTTAAAATCTGATAAATATGTGTTCAACATGATACGATACTAAACGTTATGGCGTTAAGTAAAAATTGCAATGCAAAAAGATGAATCTATGAATATTAATTTTCGCGTAGGCCAAGGTTACGATGTACATGCTTTTGAAATAGGCGAGCATATAACATTAGGAGGCGTCAAAATCCCCCATCGAATGGGATTAAAAGCCCACTCAGATGGTGATGTCGTCATTCATGCTCTAGTAGATGCGCTATTAGGAGCCTGTGCTTTGGGTGATATAGGTCTACATTTTCCGGATACTGAGGAACGTTGGAAAAATGAAGATAGTCGGCTTTTTCTAAAAACAACCGTTCAAATGTTGGATGAAAAAAATTGGTCTATTAATAATGTAGATATTACAATCATAGCAGAAGCACCTAAGCTTAAGGATTATTTTACAGCGATGCGATTTAATTTAGCTCAGGATATGAAAATTGATCTTCATCAGATCAATATAAAAGCAACAACCTCAGAAAAGCTTGGTTTCATTGGGCGTCAAGAAGGCATAGCGGCAACTGCGATCGCTCTTCTTAAAACCAGATAATATTCATGGTACCGAGAGTGGGACTCGAACCCACACGATGTCACCATCACCGGATTTTGAATCCGGCGCGTCTACCAATTCCGCCATCCCGGCAATGGAGCCCAAGTATAACAAAGTATTTTTTTGGATCAATCTTTATCGTTAAAAAGCCTAAGGCCCATTCCAACCTAAATACAGAGAAGGTATTTTCAATATCTGGATAGAATATGCTTATTAATGTTTTTAAAATATTTCTACTCAATAATAATTAAAATAATTCCTGATTGTGAAAGCTTTCTATGCTTGCATTCAAAATCTCAATCACTTATTGTTTTCTAATAAAACTTTAGTATACCGCGTTATATTAGCAGGGTAACGTTAACTTGAACTTTTAAAAAAAGCTATCCACAATAATGTCACGAGGAACGTGCGTTAAGAGGCAAATAATGTACAATAATGAAGCAATAATGCCACAAGATGTGCCCCATTCCTTAACCAATAAGAAACAATTATTCCTCGCTTCTGTTATTTGCATACTTGCTGCCATGTTTTATATGTATGAATATACCTTGCAAGTATCCCCCGCTGTTATGACCAATGAATTGATGCGTGATTTAGGTCTTAATGCAGCGAGTTTAGGTACTATGGCCGCTTTTTATTTTTATTCTTATACTCCCATGCAGTTACCGGCAGGTTTACTCTTTGATCGTTTTGGTCCGCGCCGTTTGATTACTTTAGCTATTTTAATCTGTGCCTTAGGGGCCTTTTTGTTTGGTATTACACCTGATGCGGTCATGGCTTCGTTTGGCAGACTCTTAATGGGCATTGGATCTTCTTTTTCATTTATAGGCGCTCTACTTCTTGTTTCACGTTGGTTTCCTGCTCAATATTTTGCTTTACTCACTGGCTTAGTGCAATTAATGAGTTCAGTTGGAGCAATTGCCGGGCAAGTTCCTTTAGTAAGCGCTATCAATCATTGGGGTTGGCGCTCAACAATTATATCTTTATCTATTGTCGGCTGCTTACTTGCTTTATTGGTATGGACGATGGTTCGAGATAGTCCTGAGGCAGTTTCAAAAGGATATAAATTTCAACCGCCTCCTAAAAAAAGTGAATTGAAAAGATTACAACAAGTCTGTAATAATAAACAAACTTGGTTAATTGCTTTGTATTCTTTTTCTGTTTGGGCACCTATCACTGCATTTGCCGCCTTATGGGGCATTCCTTTTCTGGTAGCCAGTTATGCTCTTACCACAGAAGCTGCTTCTAAAGCGAGCGCAATGATTTGGCTAGGTATCGGATTAGGCAGTCCTTTAATCGGGTGGCTTTCTGACAAAATTAACTCGCGATCCAAGCCACTTAGCTTTTCTGCTTTATTAGGAATAATTAGCCTTACGATTATTATATATTGCCCACCCTTACCATTATCCTGGCTATATTTTATTTTATTTGTCTTTGGGTTAGCTGCATCAGGACAATCCTTAGCTTTTGGGGTTGTTAAAGATAACAATACTTCTTGTGTAGTGGGCACCGCTATTGGCTTTAATAATATGGCAGTAGTGGCCGGGGGGGCTCTATTTCAACCCTTAATAGGAGTTTTGCTTTATGTCAATTGGGGGGGCATCATGCATAATGGCACCCCCTTTTATGGTATAGTAGATTATCAGAAAGCGCTTTTTGTATTACCTTTATGTTATATCATTGCGTTTTTTGTAAGTCATTTTTTACTTCGTGAAACCTATTGCAAACCTCAGTATTTCAATGAAACAGTTAGTACAATTTAAGTTTTTTATCGGCCTTGCTACTTTAATCAAATCTTATGTCTAAAAATAAAAATAACGATTTATTATCCCCTTCTTTAGCAAAGCAAAAACCTACTTTACTCGCCGCTATTATCTGTATTCTTGCTTCCTGTTTTTACATGTACGAATTCATATTACAGGTTTCACCTGCGGTGATGACTAATCAATTAATTAATGCGTTAGGGCTTAATGCTATTAGTTTAGGGACAATGGCTGCTTTTTATTATTATTCCTATACCCCCATGCAACTTCCAGCAGGGCTTTTATTTGATCGTTTTGGTCCTCGGCGCTTACTAACCATTGCTGTTCTCACCTGCGCTGCAGGTGCTTTTTTGTTTGGTTCAACCACAAATATTGCCACTGCATCCGCAGGTCGATTTATGATGGGAATGGGCTCATCTTTTTCGTTTATAGGGACCTTAGTCCTTATCTCACGCTGGTTTCCATCTCGGTACTTTGCTTTCTTAACAGGTTTAGTAGAGTTAATGAGCTGTGTTGGCGCTATTGTCGGCGAAACCCCTTTAACTATTGCTGTAGGTCATTGGGGTTGGCGATTAACCATCGTTATTTTAGGTGTAATAGGTATTATTTTAGGCTTATTAATCTGGCTCATTGTACGCGATAGCCCAGAAGTTGTTGCAAAAGGACATAAATTTCAACCCACTTCTAAAAAAAGCCTATTGCAAAGTTTTCATCAAGTGGCTGTGAATAGTCAAACTTGGTTTATAGCGCTGTATTCTTTTATGGTATGGGCTCCTATTACTGCTTTTGCAGCCTTATGGGGTATACCCTTTCTTGTGGTTGCTTATGGTATCAGCACTAAAGCTGCCTCTACTGCCTGCACTATGATTTGGTTGGCTATAGGCATAGGTTGTCCCTTATTAGGTTGGTGGTCAGATAGGGTAAATCTACGTGGTATGCCCTTAAAATTTGCTGCGAGTTTAGGTATAGTTGGATTAATACCGGTTATTTATATCCCACATCTTCCCTTATTTTGGCTTTATATTTGTTTGTTTTTATTTGGCCTTGCTGCTTCTGGCCAATCACTCGCATTCGGGGTTGTAAAAGATAATAATCACTCCAGTGTCGCAGGAACGGCTATGGGTATTAATAATATGGCAACCGTGGCTGGCGGAGCTTTATTTCAACCGGTTATTGGTATATTTTTACATTTAAACTGGAACGGAACCTATCATAGTGGCAGCCCTTTTTATAATGTTGAAGATTATCGTAAAGCCTTTATCATATTGCCTTTTTGCTATCTGATGGCCTTTTTAATTGGGAAATTCCTAATACGTGAAACCCACTGTCAGCAACAACCCGATGTCTAGGAGTAAAAGCAGTCAACGCTGGTTAAAGCAGCATTTTAACGATCCATACGTAAAACGTGCTCAAAAAGAAGGTTTACGCTCTCGGTCAGCTTATAAGTTGCTAGAGATTCAAGAGAAAACCAAACTGATTAAGCCAGGTATGAACATCATTGATCTCGGGGCTGCGCCTGGAGGCTGGTCTCAGCTAGCCTCAGGAATCGTAGGCATAACAGGGAAAGTTTATGCCTTAGATATTTTGCCGATGGAGTCATTGAATCATGTGAAATTTATCCAAGGAGACTTTAGGGAAGAATCTGTTATGCAACAACTCTTGCAATGTGTACAATCACAACCTATAGATCTTGTAATTTCTGATATGGCCCCCAACTTTAGTGGAATGAGGTGTGTTGATCAACCCAGATCCATTTATTTAGCTGAATTAGCTTTAGATTTTTCTCAAAAAGTATTAAAACAAAAAGGTTGTTTCTTAGTAAAAACCTTTCAAGGGGAAGGGTTTGAAGGTTTTCTAAAAGATTTAAGAAGCTTATTTGAAAAAGTTACTATTCGAAAACCTTCTGCTTCCCGAGGGAGTTCTGCAGAGGTTTATTTAGTTGCTCTCGGTTATCATCAGAGAAAATAAACTTTGGATTTATTTATTAATTTAGTGCTCTTTTTTGGGCTAGCGCACTGAATAAGAGCTAAAAAATAATCGAAACCCATAAAATTTAGTATATAATGCCCTCTTTGTGAGAAATGCGAGGTAGTCTAGCTTGAACGACATGCTGAAAAATTTATTTTTATGGCTAATTATTGCTGTCATACTTATATCGGTATTTAATAATCTCGAGCCTCGTAATAACGCTGGCGAACGATTAACATATTCTGAGTTTTTACAAAACGTTCAGCAAGGTAATGTACAGTCTGTAACGATACAAAGCAACCAAGTTATAAAAGGTCAGCTACACAGTGATAAATCTTTCACTAGCTACATGCCTATTCCTGATCAGTATTTACTCCCTGAATTGTTGAAAAAAAATGTCAATGTAAAAGGTGAACCGCCGCAACAGGAAAGTTTCTTGATGCGTATTTTCATTAATTGGTTCCCTATGCTATTGCTTATTGGAGTATGGATATTCTTCATGCGACAAATGGGCGGCGCTGGAGGAAAAGGTGCGTTATCATTTGGCCGTAGTCGTGCTCGCTTATTAGGTGAAGACCAGGTTAAGGTTACTTTTGCCGATGTAGCCGGTGCTGAAGAAGCGAAAGAAGAAGTCAGTGAGTTAGTTGAGTTTTTAAAGGATCCGGCTAAATTTCAAAAGTTAGGTGGTAAAATTCCGCGCGGCGTTTTACTAATGGGTCCTCCGGGGACTGGAAAGACACTTTTAGCTCGTGCAGTTGCTGGTGAAGCAAAAGTTCCTTTCTTTACGATTTCAGGTTCTGATTTTGTTGAAATGTTTGTAGGTGTAGGTGCATCTCGCGTAAGAGATATGTTTGAGCAAGCCAAAAAGCAAGCCCCCTGTATCATTTTTATTGACGAAATAGATGCCGTCGGTCGGCATCGTGGTGCCGGTCTAGGTGGAGGACATGACGAACGTGAACAAACATTGAATCAATTACTGGTTGAAATGGACGGCTTTGAAGGTAATGAAGGTGTTATTGTTATGGCCGCCACTAATCGACCCGATGTTTTGGATCCTGCCTTATTGAGACCCGGTCGATTTGATCGTCAAGTTATTGTTGGGCTACCTGATATCCGCGGTAGAGAACAAATTTTAAAAGTCCATCTTAGAAAAGTTCCTTATGGAAAGGATGTGAAGCCAGTCATTATAGCAAGAGGCACACCTGGCTTCTCTGGTGCAGATTTAGCTAATCTAATCAATGAGGCAGCTCTATTTGCAGCACGCGAAAATAAATCTACTGTTGATATGGTTGACCTAGAAAAGGCCAAAGATAAAGTCATGATGGGTAGTGAAAGGCGTTCCATGGTAATGAATGAGAAAGAGAAAAAATTAACCGCTTACCATGAAGCAGGACATGCTATTGTAGGACGTTTAGTACCAGACCATGATCCTGTTTATAAAGTTACTATTATTCCACGTGGCAAAGCTTTAGGTGTGACTATGTTTTTACCCGAAGAAGATCGGTATAGTTATACCAAACAACGCTTAGAGAGCCAGATTGCCAGTTTATTTGGCGGACGTATTGCCGAATATATAATTTTTGGGCCTGAACAAATTACCACGGGCGCATCAAACGATATACAACGTGCTACCGAAATTGCCCGGAATATGATAACTAAATGGGGCTTATCCGAACGTCTTGGCCCTTTAACTTATAATCAGGAAAATGAAGAAGTATTTTTAGGGCACCAAATAGCTAAAAACAATAAATTTTCTGATGACACGGCTCAATTAATTGATGAAGAAAGCCGCAGTATTATTGATCGTAATTACAAACTTGCTGAAACATTACTACAGGATAATATTGAAAAACTACATTTCATGGCAGAAGCCCTGATAAAATATGAAACCATTGATTCCAACCAAATAAATGACATTATGGAGGGTAAACCTCCAAGAGAACCCAAAGGGTGGAACAATGGGAGTAAAAAAGAAACTCCTTCTTCTTCTGAAGAAAACCCATCTTCACAAAAAAAAGACTCAACCGTAACTGGTCCCGATCCTGCAGCAGATAGTCTGTAATAGCGCGTATTAAATTCTTGGATTTGTCATGACAAAAACCCGCAAGTATTTTGGGACAGATGGTATTCGCGGAAAGGTAGGTGAAAAACCGATTACACCTGAATTTATTTTAAAACTAGGTTGGGCTGTAGGAAAGGTTTTAGCTAATGGGCGAAACAAAATTTTAATTGGTAAGGATACACGTATTTCTGGTTACATGCTTGAATCTGCTTTAGAAGCTGGTTTATCCGCTGCGGGGGTAGATGTCCACCTTTTAGGCCCTATCCCAACACCTGCTATTTCTTTTTTAACGTCTGACTTAGGCGCACAAGCAGGTATCGTAATTAGCGCATCACACAATCCTTACTATGATAACGGAATTAAATTTTTTTCGCATGATGGAACTAAATTAGCTGATCATATTGAATTGAAAATTGAAACCCATCTTACCCAACCTATTCATACCGTTGATTCTGCTAAATTAGGAAAGGCAATTCGGGTTGAAGATGCAAAAGCTCGTTATGTTAATTTTTGCAAATCAACAATTCCCCATTCTTTTCAATTAGATGGGGTAAAAATTGTGCTGGATTGTGCGAATGGTGCTACTTATCATATTGCTCCATCACTATTTTCTGAATTAGGTGCAGACTTAACACTGCTGGGCACAAAACCAAATGGTTTAAATATTAACAAAGACTGTGGATCTACTCATTTAGAAAATTTGCAAAAAACTGTTGTATCGAAAAATGCAGATTTAGGTATTGCATTCGATGGTGATGGTGATCGAGTATTAATGGTAGATAATTCAGGTGAAATCGTTGATGGAGATGAATTACTGTTTCTATTAGCTCAACATGGTGTGAAAAAAGGTCACATTAAAGGTGGTATTGTAGGCACTGCTATGAGTAATCTGGGTTTAGAGCTAGCTATAAAAGGATTAGGACTCGATTTTATTCGTACTTCGGTGGGCGATAGATATGTTAATGAAACATTACAAACCAAAAATTGGCAGCTAGGTGGAGAATCTTCTGGGCACATTATTTCTCGTCGATTAACTAAAACTGGAGATGGAATCATTATTGCACTACAAGTTTTAGAGGCTATCCAAACGTCGAAGCTATCGTTACATATTGCAAAAAAAGCGATGAAAAAATTTCCTCAAATATTAATCAACATACCTGCCGAAAATCCTTTAGCTACAATGAACGCACCTAGCATAAAAAAAGCTATGCAAGAAGCAGAGTTACTATTAAAAGATCGCGGACGTATATTATTGCGGCCATCAGGAACAGAACCTGTAGTTCGTGTCATGGTCGAAGGTAGCGAATTATCGGAAATACAAACTATTGCAGATAATTTAGCTGAAACTGTTAAAGTTGCAGTAATATAAATTGTCTTCTAAGCTAAATTAAGAAAAATTTTAAAACTAATCTACTCAAGATAAGAGCGTTTTTAATTGAAAAAAACGCTAAAATTAAACTTATTTTACTCAACAGTGACCGATTTCGCTAGATTTCGTGGCTGATCAACATTAGTACCTTTTAAAATCGCGACATGATACGCTAAAAGTTGCAATGGAATTGCAAAAATAAGTGGGCTAATCATATCACTCGCTTTTGGCAGCAGAATAGTCTTGCTATCATTCTCACTTATATCTATCTCTTCTTGTACAAATAAAATAAGTTGACCATTACGCGCGCGCACTTCCTGGATGTTTGATTTAAGTTTTTCTAACAAGGCATTAGATGGGACTAAAACGACTACAGGCATATTACTATCGACTAAAGCAAGCGGTCCATGCTTTAACTCCCCAGCCGGATAAGCTTCAGCTTGGATATAAGAAATCTCCTTAAGTTTAAGTGCTCCTTCTAACGCCACCGGGAAATGAATTCCTCGTGCAATAAACAAAGCATGTTCTTTATCGACAAATAATTTAGCCAATTTTTTGATAGCTGAATCTAATATTAGTGTTTGTTCTAAAAGTTTAGGTAAACTTCTTAATTCAGATAGGCAAGCTGCTTCTTGTTTTTCATCCCAACCATGAGCTAAACCTAAAAAAGATATTAAGAGTAATAAAACCGTTAATTGAGTTGAAAACGCTTTAGTAGATGCAACACCAATTTCAGGACCCGCTCGCGTCAGTAATACAAAATCAGATTCGCGCACCATTGTACTTCCAGGAACATTACAAATCGTTAAAGTGGCTACATAATTTTCAGTTTTAGCTTGTCTCAATGCCTCTAACGTATCAGCTGTTTCCCCTGATTGAGATAAAACAATAAACAATGTGTCTGGATTAATAATATGCGGCCGGTAACGAAACTCACTTGCAACATCGACCTGACAAGAAATACCTACCCAACGCTCTAACCATTGCGCAGCAATCAACCCTGCATGGTAACTAGTACCACAAGCAACTATTTGCACCTGTTTAATTTTAGCAACACGTTGTAGGGCATTAGCACCGAAAATTTCATCCCAAACTTCTGATTGGTTCACAAGACGGCCTTCAAGTGCAGCACTAACCGCATTGGGTTGCTCAAAAATCTCCTTTTCCATAAAATGACGGTACTTACCTTTACTCACCACATCTTTTGGCAAATCAATTAAATGTTTAGCCCGATGAGCCCTTTTACCATTTACATCATAGATACTGACTGTTTCCGTGGTAACTTCAGCAATATCACCTTCTTGTAAATAAATAAATTGTTGAGTCACTGGAAGCAATGCTAAATGATCCGAAGCAACAAAATTTTCACCGTGCCCAAGCCCTACGATTAAAGGACTGCCTTTACGAACAGCTATTAAAGATTTAGGGTCACATTGATAAAGAAAAACAATGGCAAAAGCCCCTTCTAAACGTGCTATTGTTTTCTGAACAGCAGCCAAAAAATTATTACTTTTTTTCAGTTCCTGATTTAATAAATGTGCAATAATTTCAGTATCGGTTTCAGATTCAAAAAAATAACCTGCTTCTAGCAATTCTTGTCTTAAAGGCACATAGTTTTCAATAATGCCATTGTGAACCAAGGCAATATTGTCTGATATATGAGGATGAGCATTAGATTCACTCGGTTTCCCATGAGTCGCCCAACGTGTGTGTGCAATGCCAATGGTGCCTGATAAGGCTTCGGGCCTTATTCTTTTCTCTAAAGCTTCAACTTTACCTACGGTACGTCGGCGTTCTAAGTGCTGCTTTAAATCCAAAATGGCGATTCCAGCCGAATCATAACCACGATATTCCAGCCGTTTCAAACCTTCAATAAGAATAGGAACTATATTACGTTGTGCTATTCCCGCTACAATTCCACACATACTTATACCTTTATAATTGCTTAAGCGTAAGCTGATTATCAAAATGGGAAATTTAAATCATATTTTTATTCAATTATAATAAAAAGAGTTATTATGAATTAAATAGTTGTTTCTATCATTCTTTCTTTGATTAACTTGATCTCTAATGCCACTTAGATTAACAAGGATTTTAAATGATAAATATCAGTATAATACTAAAACAAATAAATAAAGGTATCATTCGCTGTTTCTACCCTTATCATTGCATTTTATGTGATGATAAAACCTATAGAGAACTTGATTTATGTCTTGAATGCGAGAAATTTTTACCTTGGTTAAGAAATGTCTGTATTTATTGTGCCGCCCCTTTAGTTTTCCCAACACCATCCGCTTGTGGTGTTTGTCTAAAAAAACCTTTACTTTTTCATAAGTTATGTGTGTGCTTTTCTTATACAGAAATAATAAGAAAATTAGTTACTGGCCTTAAATTCCAACAACAGTTAATTTATGCACATATTTTAGGTAGTTTACTCGCTAAAAAAGTCAGCTCACAATACCAAAGTAAGAAGCTGCCAGATATAATTATTCCCGTACCTTTGCATAAAAAAAGACTGTATGAACGTGGCTTTAATCAAGCGATAGAATTAGCCCGCCCCATTTCTAAAAAACTAAATATACCTATTGAATACAAACGATGCAAAAGAGTGGTAAATACCGCCGCTCAAAGCAAGCTACCCGCAAATCAACGCTCCAACAACGTGAAAAATGCCTTTATTGCACATCAGGATCTTGCATATCTGCATATAGCGCTACTCGATGATGTAATGACCACTGGCCATACACTCACCGAGATGAGTCGCGCTTTATACTATGTGGGTGTAAAAAGAATAGATGTATGGTGTTGTGCCCGCACTTACTTAGGCGGGAATTGAACCTACTTTCTATTGTATATTTAAGTGTCTAAGGAAACACTAAATCTCTTAATACTGCTCTTCGCGTTGTTCACGGCCGCGATGATAACCACCACCATTGCCGCCACCGCCAGAACCGCCCATACCACCACGACCGCCGCCGCCGCCGCCGGTACGACGACCACCGCCTGCACCACCGCCACCGCCGGTACGACGACCACCGCCTGCACCACCGCCGCCTGAGCTAGAATCCGGTGGATTAGCTTCAGAAACTGTAATGGTACGTCTTTCATGGATACTGCCATGCAAAGCTTCTATAGCTTCTTTCGCTTCTTCAGGGGTAGACATTTCAACAAAACCAAAGCCCTTACTACGGCCACTATGGAAGTCTCGGATAACTTTAACAAAGTTTACTGTCCCAAAAGGGGTAAAAAGCTCTCTTAGTCCATCGTCATCGACGCTATAGCTTAAACCACCCACATACAATCTTTTATTCACGCAAAACCTCCAAAAGGCTAAAAAAGGCCACTTTCAGGATATTAATCGTTTGCACGCTTTCTAATCCGTCAATGGCAGAGATAAACTAAACGCAATCATAGTAACACAGGACAATCCTCTAGGGTATATGGGATGGTAAAGTTGATTCCCTCCCCTTTATTCTAAAAAGCTACGTAACATCCAGGCGTTTTTTTCATGGACTTCCATCCGGTCAGATAGTAAATCCACCGACACCTGATCATCGGCCTCTTCGGTTTCTGGTAACAAGTCACGCGCTAAACGAACCATGACTTCTTGATCATGTACTAGCTGACTAATCATATCTTTGGCTTTTATCGTGCGTGTTCCAACAGCTTCCTTAATTTTGCTTAATTTTGCGAAATCGGCGTAGCTAGCAGGCACAGGAAACCCTAATGCACGAACACGTTCAGCAATTGTATCGCCTGCATTCCATAAATCGATATATTGTGTTTCAAATACACTATGTAATGGTTGGAACATGGGTCCTACCACATTCCAATGGAAATTATGCGTTTTTAAATATAATACATAATTATTTGCTAATAATTTAATCAATCCATCAGCGACTTTTTTTCTCTTAGGTTCAGTCAACCCAACATTAAGTCTTTCTTTCATATAAACCTCCAAAATTAAAATTTATATTTTAGACCACTCTTTTAAGCCAAAAGTGATTAAAAATTGATGCTTAGGAAAAGATTTTTAAAACTATTCATTGATGTCATCATCATCATCATCTTCATCTTCATCCGTTATTAAATTATTGTTCTCACGAATTAAATAATTTCTGCGTTGTAAATAAGCATTGCGTTGGAATACATAAGGGTCAAAAGAAGCTTGCTTTATCGCCTGATCGAAATCCAACAATTGCGCACGGGCATTAATGAAACTTCCCCATGTTAAACCATTTCGCCAAGCTACATCATTAATATAAGGATAAACGGAAAAAACACCATAGTTAATAGGCCAAGAAACTGCGTCACGCACGGTACGTGGGCCTAAAATAGGAACTACGAGGTAAGCTGAAGAGGTGTAACCCCACTTCGCTAAAGTTAGTCCAAAATCTTGATGATGTACAGGCAAATCAATCCTACTGGCAACATCGATAAACCCTGCAACGCCTATAGTGCTATTAATTAATAAACGCCACGTATCTGTGGTTGCATCGTAAAATTCACCTTGTAATAAATCATTAATAATTGTGGGTACTTGCTCTAAATTACTAAAAAAATTACCGATGCCTTTAGTAACAGGCCAAGGTAAAATAGTTTTATATACCATAGCAATAGGTTTAAAAAAAATTTTATCTAACGTCTGATTAAGATTAAAGGCATGCCGATTATAATTTTCATAGGGGTCGTTATTCAAATCACTATACGAATCTAAAGCAGAAACGGGAAACGCAGATAATAACAATAGACAAAATCCAAATAGTCTGTTACGCATTCACGATGCCTCATTATAATTTATAATTCTAACTAGAACTTTCACTTAAATATTTCTCAGCATCCAGTGCCGCCATGCAACCTGTACCGGCTGATGTAATGGCTTGACGATAAACAGAATCAATGACATCACCAGCAGCAAACACACCTTTTACACTTGTTGCTGTCGCAAAGCCTTTACTTCCTCCTCGTACTAAAATATAGCTATTCTCCATATTTAGTTGATCTTTGAATATTTCAGTGTTAGGAGTATGACCAATAGCAATAAAAACACCTTGAACGTCTAATTGACTGATAAGCTTTGTTTTATTATTGATAAGCTTTAATCCATTGACTCCTTTTTCATCTCCTAAAATACTATCCACTTCAGTACCTAACACTAAAGATACTTTTCCAGTTTTTACTTTTGCCATTAACTTATCCAACAAAATTTTCTCAGGACGAAAAAACTCACTTCCTCTATAAATCAGAAAAACATGATCAGCAATATTAGCCATATATAATGCTTCTTCTACAGCGGTATTACCCCCACCAATGACAGCCACCTTTTGACCCTTATAAAAAAAACCATCACAAGTAGCGCACGCTGAAACTCCTCTACCCATAAATTCTTTTTCAGAAGATAATCCTAAATATTTAGCTGACGCGCCAGTGGCAATGATCAAAGCATCACTGTGGTAAATTGTGTCATCGCTGTTTAAAATGAAAGGTCTGCGTGATAGATCAACTTTATTTATGTGGTCAAAAATAACATTGCTATTAAATCGCCGCACATGTTGATGCATACGCTCCATCAAAACCGGTCCTTGCAAACCGTCTACATCACCCGGCCAATTATCAACATCAGTAGTGGTCATCAATTGACCGCCCTTTTGCAAGCCAGTAATGATTACTGGAGCAAGATTTGCTCTTGATGCATAAAGCGCCGCAGTATACCCTGCAGGCCCGGAACCTAAAATAATCAGTCGATGATTTTGAGCTTTATTCATAATACCCACTTTAGGGTGAAACCCTGATAATAAAAAAATTGTTATAATTAAAATTGCTAACAAAGTATAACAAAGAACGCTATAAATAGTACCTATACCCATAAGTATTCCAAAAGACTGTATGCTTATGCTATGACCTAGATAAGGAGTACCCTTGAAAAGAACTAGAACCGAAGAATTTTTACAACTAAGTCTCAAACAACGTCTACTCGAAGGTCTACTGATTGTTAGTGGCGCCCTTGCTCTTTTTTTATTTTTAGCTTTGTGGACTTACCATCCAGCTTTGCATGCTAATGTCTCAAGGAATATAGCGGGGCGCTTAGGAGATCAGCTTGCTCACTTCTTTTTTAACAGTTTTGGTTCTTTAGCTTATTTATTTCCCGCGTTATTATTGTATGGGGGATGGCAATGTTTTAAAGGTCGTTTTTCAAGTTTATCTTTTAGTTATCCTTTCTTAGCTTTACGTCTATTAGGTTTCATCACTATTTTCATTGCCGCTTGTGGGCTTTCTACTTTACATAGTGCGCAAACTACGCATGGCTATACTCCTGGGGGGCAATTAGGAAATATTGTTACAAAAAGTTTTATAGTGCAATTTAATGTGGTCGGCAGCACATTATTTCTATTAGCTCTATTATTAGCCAGCACAACTCTTGCAACTGGTTTTTCTTGGTTAAATATTATCGATAAAATAAGCAGTTATATCGTGATATTACCAGGAAAAATTATTGAAAAAATAAAAAAAATTTTAACGTTTGCTTTAAAAAAAAGGGCTGCTGAAAAAATAAAACCTAGTGTAAGCACGCTTAATAAGTCGAGTATAGTAAATAGACCTAACGATAAACTTTCACCCCAATATAATTCCATAATTAATTCGCCTTTATCAAACACAGAAGTAATCCATCATAATCCACTTTCTATTAAACCTTACTCATCACCTACAACAATAGTTTCAAATAAAAAAAATGCTGCTGAATCGTCTCTACCATCATTAGCTCTTTTAGATCCCGCTGAAAAATCAAGCAAAGAAGGATACACGCGTGATGAATTAGAACATTTATCACGTGATGTAGAGCTACGTTTA
Organism: Candidatus Aquirickettsiella sp.; assembly: GCA_049283295.1. Classification (GTDB taxonomy): domain Bacteria; phylum Pseudomonadota; class Gammaproteobacteria; order Diplorickettsiales; family Diplorickettsiaceae; genus Aquirickettsiella. The sequence goes on along the minus strand of JBAPVR010000050.1, from coordinate 70,553 downwards.
AAAGACTTTGGGATACAAGTACAAGTAGTTGCGGTCCATCCTGGACCTGTGGTCACACGTTTTGAAATGCAACCCGCCGCAGGAATTAAAGTAAGCCGTATCACAGGGCTGGCTAAAGATTTAGCTCGTTCATTATCTGTAGTAAGCGTACGTATTGTGGAAGTTATTCCAGGTAAGTCTGTCATTGGACTTGAGGTCCCTAATAAACATCGCGAAATTGTTCGACTCAGTGAAATATTAAGCTCAACAGCTTACCAACATGCGCGATCGCCACTCTCGCTAGCACTAGGCAAAGATATAGCAGGTCATCCAGTCATCGTTGATCTAGGAAAAATGCCACATTTATTGGTTGCTGGAACAACAGGCTCGGGAAAATCGGTCGGTCTCAATGCCATGTTATTAAGTATTCTATATAAAGCAACGCCCCAGCAAGTTAGACTCATTATGATAGATCCTAAAATGTTAGAGCTAGCTATTTATGAAGGCATTCCACATCTTTTAGCCCCTGTTGTCACCGATATGAAAGAAGCGGCGAATGCATTACGGTGGTGTGTCGCAGAGATGGAACGTCGTTATAAATTGATGGCACATTTAGGAGTTCGAAATTTAGCAGGACATAACCAAAAAATACAAGAAGCCCATATTAAAGGGCAGCCACTTAATGATCCTTTTTGTAAAATAGACCAAGGTGTTAGACCCGAAGCTTTAGAACATCTTCCCTATATTATTGTATTAATCGATGAATTTGCTGATATGATGATGGTTGTTGGAAAAAAGGTTGAAGAATTAATTGCGAGAATTGCCCAAAAAGCAAGGGCTGCAGGCATACATTTAATTTTAGCCACACAAAGACCCTCTGTAGATGTTATCACCGGCTTAATCAAAGCAAACATACCCACACGCATTTCGTTTCAAGTTTCATCAAAAATTGATTCGCGTACTATTCTTGATCAACAAGGTGCAGACCAATTATTAGGCCATGGAGATATGTTATATTTAGCCCCAGGAACCGGCGTCCCTATTCGAGTCCATGGGGCCTTCGTAGCTGATCAAGAGGTTCATGATGTGGTCAGTGCCTTAAGAAAATCTGCTGCTCCAGAATATAAGCTTGATCTGACTCAAGCTAATCTTAATGAAGCAGGAGATTTAGATTTTTTAGATAATAACGCAGATGAAAAAGATGTGCTGTATGATCAAGCAGTTCAAATTGTTATAGAAACACGTCGAGCTTCCATTTCCAGCATTCAGCGACGACTTAAAATTGGTTACAACCGCGCTGCGCGGTTAATGGAAGATATGGAGAAGGCAGGGTTAGTTAGCGCTATGGAAAGTAATGGAAACCGCGACATTCTTATACCTGACAGATTAAATGAATAAAATTATTTATTTTTTCATATTATTTCACTTAAATTATTTTAGTTTGCTTAAAGAGTCGAGTTTCTTTAGACACAATTTTTATCTCTGAAATCTCAAATATTATTTTAATTTTTAGAAAACTCAACATCACCCCACCCCTATTTTCCAAATGCATTTACATACCAAACATTTGAAAAAAATTTCAAAAAACAGCTTCTATTAAAAAACACTTAATGAAAATTTTTAATATTTAGACAAATAAAAAACTATGTATTATTTAATTTTTAATTAAAGATAATAAAAATAAGATTAGAAAAAAATAAATTTCAACTCCTTAGCAAAAAAATTAGTAACTTGTACGGAGGAAGGCACTCCAATTAAAATAAATCCGCCGTACAGTTTTTTGTTTTTTATAAAAAAATTAATTAATTAAATCCATTTCTTTTACTTCATTTCTTTCTGCACGCAATTCGTTTAAGCTCAGTTTAATTTTTCCATCTGCAAATGAATTGTGTTGAATCCCATTCACTGTACTAAACTGCCCATTATCAACGCGGCTAGGAAAAGAAAATATTAAACCCTCATCTACTCCATATTGGCCCATTGAACATGAAGCAACAGAAAAAAAATCATCATGCTTAGTATCATGCGTTAAATTATAAATACTTTGCACTACTCCGTTGGCAGCAGAACCAGCAGAAGAGGCCCCTCTAGCCTTAATGACAGCGGCTCCTCGTTTCTGCACTATTGGGATAAACTCATTTTCTAGCCAATTTTTATCAGAAATCACTTCCACAACAGGCGCATTTGCAATTTTGGCATTATAAAAATCGGGATATTGGGTCGACGAATGATTTCCCCATATTGCCATTTGAGTCACTTCCTCAACAGAAACCACTGCTTTTTTTGCCAATTGTGTCCGGGCTCGATTTTCATCCAATAAAGTCATAGCAAAGAAACGATCCTTGGGAATGTCTGGGGCATGGTGCATAGCAATCAAACAATTAGTATTACAAGGGTTCCCTACTACAAAGACTTTTACATCTGTCGCCCCATAAGCATTGATAGCCTTTCCTTGAGGTGCAAAAATACTGCCATTTATTTTTAATAGATCAGCACGCTCCATTCCTTCTTTACGCGCCATGGAACCCACTAAAATAGCCCAATTAATATCCTTCATGGATTCATTCAGTTGACTAGTACAAATAATATTTTTTAATAAAGGAAAAGCACAATCATCAAGTTCCATCGCTGTTCCGTGTAACGCAGGAAGACTTCTTTCTAATTCTAGTAGATGAAGTATCACAGGCTGATCAGGGCCAAACATTTGACCTGAAGCAATACGAAATAACAAAGCATAACCTATTTGACCGGCTGCACCAGTAATCGCTACTTTAATTGGCTTTTTCTTCATATATGAATTCCTATTAAGATTGATATTGAGTTAATTTTTTTATGCAGACTTAAGATAAGGTAACCAAGGATATGTTTTATCCCCTATAGCCAAAAAATCTGCTTTCTGCAAAGAACAAGACATATTATATTGCAATTCCTGGCCTGTATTATCTACAACCAGACCTCCTGACTCACTAAGTATGCACTGCCCTGCTGCTGTGTCCCATTCAAATGTAGGTGAAAAACGGGGGTATATATCTGCCAAACCTTCTGCCACCCAACAAAATTTTAATGAACTTCCACAATACAATAAATTTAAACTGGGAAACTGAGCTAAAAATCTCTTTAGCTCCTCTTTGCCGTGACGACGACTAATCACCGCAGTAATCGCCTGTTTTTGTCCACCCAAAGTCCGACCATGCATCACTGTTGGTTGAGCTTGACCTATTTGCTTATAAGCTCCGAGCCCTTTTTCAGCAAAATAACAAATATTCATAGATGGAACAAATATAACTCCCATACATGGCTTATGTTGCTCAATTAAAGCAATATTAATAGTAAATTCGCCATTTTTTTCTAAAAATTCTTTTGTTCCATCCAAAGGATCAATTAACCAATACTTTTCCCAAAACTGCCTTTTTTGAAAAGAAATAGGTTTTGATTCTTCAGAAATAATAGGCAAATCCGGTGTTAATTGACGTAATCCTTGACAAATACAATCATGGGAGGCTAAATCAGCAACAGTTATAGGGGATTTATCTGTCTTATATTCAACAGTAAAATCTCCTTGGTAAAGATTAAGAACTTCACTTCCAGCTTTTTTAGCAAGAAACACTACATCATTAAGCAAAGATTTCATAAGTTTTGCAGTATACAGCTCATTAAGAAAATACGAAAATTATAAACTGGTTAAGAGCGGTAGGGAAATTGACAAACAGAATAACCTATCTTAAAAAAATCGATGTTTGTTTACATTATAATTCACGTCAGGAAACTAAATAATTTTTTATCCTAACCTCTCGGAAACGACTTTAGATTTATTAAAATGAAACACTCTATTAATTATTTTGCAATAGTCCCGGCTGCAGGTGTGGGTAATCGTATGCAAATAGATTTACCCAAGCAATATGTTTCTATTAATGGAAAAAAAATACTTGCGTACACACTAACCACTTTACTGAACTATCCCAAGTTTAAGAAATGTGTTGTGGTTATCAATAAAGAAGACAAACATTGGCCTGATCTACAATTTAGCTCTCCCAATTTACTTACAGCATGGGGGGGGGAAGAACGTTGTCATTCGGTATTTAATGGTTTGTTAGCTTTAAAAACCTTTGCAAAAAAAAATGATTGGATATTAGTCCATGATGCAGCCCGCCCACTTTTGCATCAAAGCGATATTGATAAGCTTATTGCGCATTTAGAAAATCATTCAGTAGGGGGGCTTTTGGGACATCCGATAAAGAATACAGTTAAACAACTTAATAATCATCAATTTGAAACATTAGATCGAAAAAAACTATGGGCCGCTGTAACCCCACAAATGTTTCGTTATCATTGGCTCGTTAACGCGCTCGATTCTGCTATCCAAAAAAAGCAATTTGTTACCGATGAAGCCCATGCAATTGAATTATTTGGCCAACAACCTAAAATGATAGAAGGGCGTACCGATAATATTAAAATAACCGATAAAGAAGATCTAAAATTATTTAATTATTATCTTTCTATTCGACCCGCTCTCTATCAATCTTAAGTTTCTAAGTTCATTAGCGTTTATTCCAACTATTGGACTAATTTGACTTTTTTTAATAAGTTATGCGCATAAAGGGCATAATCCAACTGGCCAAAATTGTGGGCTATCTCTTCACGATAAAACTTTTGTGCTGAGCTATTTAGCGTGGGCTGGTTTTTTTTTTCATGGCTTGCAATTAATTTGACTAACACATAATCTCCATTTTCCAAACTAAAGCCTTTCAATGACGACAAACTAAGGCTATTCTTATTAGATGGAGCTAACGTAAATGCGGTATTTACTATCTCCTTATTTAATTTATTATCATATCGATTTACGTGATTAATAAACTGCCATTGTAATTTTTTGTTCTTAAAACTAGTAGGAATAGAACCCGTTTTTTCTAATTTTTTGAGTAAATCAGCTCCAAATTGCTGAGCTGCAGATATAGCCATTTGTATATTCAAAATCACTTTGATTTTTTCTCGCACCGTGTTAAAAGCCTGTATCCCTGCGGGTTGATGTTTTTTGATTCGCAAAACAACAGCAGTATTTGAATTAATATTAATCACCGGACTATTATTTCCCTGTAAAACATCCTGACTGAATGTGGCAGTAATTATCTTTGGATCTTTACTCAACTGTTCTTTTCCACCCGCTTTATCAAAAAGACCTGTAGAATATATCGCTAAGCCTAATTTCTTTGCTGCAATAGCTAAAGAATCAGAATGAATGTAAGATAAATTAGCTAATTTGTCTTTACTTTCTAAGAACTCTTTTTCATCTTTTAAGGAAAGTTGGATATATTCAATGCTAACCTGTTCTGGCTGTATAAAAGCTTGTTTATTTTGCTGATAATAATCAAAAATTTTGGAATCGGGAAAGATAAATTTCTGGTCTAAAAATATTGAATAGGGAATAATAAGATAGGCAAAATCCCTTTTTTGATGCATATATTTTATGTAATCATGGGTATCTTGGGGCAAAGCAAATGCGCTTTGTGTTATTCCTTGCTGCACCTGTTTAATAAGTAGTGTATTTTTTATGTCCTTTAAAAATTGAAGTTTGGTATAATTTATGGCATGTAATACGTCATAAAATTGCGCAACAGAAAAATGGCCTGCAGATTGAAATGCAGGAATTTGCAATAAAACAGAATTTACTATGGCCTGACTTATACGGTATTTGGATCGTAAAGCGGTCTGAGATAAAACTTGTGTTGTTTCCCACTCCTGTAAAATTTGCTGTCTTAATTGCTTGATCATTTTTTCATCATTAGAAAATTTTTTGCCTAATCGGTCCCGTGTTTGTTGATAGGCACGTTGATATACCTTATCAAAATCACTCTGTAGTAATGTTTGGCCAGCAATCTTAGCGACTATTTTATTGTTTTCACCTGTATTAAGCGCTAAATAGCCGTGAATGCCCCATAGCGTGAATACAATAACTAATAACCCGATTACAGTGCTGGTTATCCAGCCTTGTGTTTTATCGCGAATGGATTGCAACATATTAAGGAAAATTTAGTTAAACCAATTTAAGCAGCTTTTAGCGAATAAAACACTATCTAACTACTAGTAAGAAAATTTTATAATTCTGACTTGTATCTACACTTACAATTTATATTTACAATAGAGAACTGGCGGAGTGGACGGGACTCGAACCCGCGACCCCCGGCGTGACAGGCCGGTATTCTAACCAACTGAACTACCACTCCCGCAAAAATACATGGTGGGTGCTGTAGGGATCGAACCTACGACCCTCGCCTTGTAAGGGCGATGCTCTACCAACTGAGCTAAGCACCCTGTCGAAAGGGACGCCATTCTAAACTTATTTGCAAAATATTGCTACTCTTTTTGCACGGCATCCTTCAATGTCTTCCCTGCCTTAAAAGCTACAACGTTACTTGCTTTAATATGTAAGGATTCTCCTGTTTTAGGATTACGGCCGGTACGTGCTTTACGATGACGAACACAAAGTGTAGCAAAGCCAACTAAGCTAACATCTTCTCCCTTACATAAAGCTTTAGTAATAGCATCTAAAATTTTATCTAAAGTCTTTCCCGCAACATTTTTTGGAACTTGCGCTGCTTCCACAATAACATCAACTAAATCTGATTTATTCATATACCCTCACAACGGTAGAAATTAAGACCCATACCCTTAGTTAAATTTTAAGCATCCTACTATAGATTATAAGTGGAACTGTTTATATCAATAGCGTGAATCCTCTGTCAAGGGAATAAGAAATATGCTAACGAGTATTTGTCGTAGGATTAATTTTTGCTTGATTTTTTTTACCGACTAGCTTGATAGGTACAGTCAGTTTTTTTTCACGCGTCTTTCTAGCATTAGACTTAACTGAAACTTTTTCTGAATGTTGTAAAGCGATATCCAGAACTTGATCTATCCATCGTACAGGATGAATAATTAAACCTTCTTTAATATTTTTTGGAATTTCTTTCAGATCTCGCTTATTTTCTTCAGGGATAATAACCTCACGTATGCCCCCACGATGTGCTGCTAATAACTTCTCTTTTAATCCCCCAATCGGCAAAACTTCACCACGTAAAGTTATCTCTCCTGTCATCGCGACATCTGCTCGTACAGGCACTTTAGTAATCGCAGAAACCAATGCAGTACACATACCTATTCCAGCACTAGGCCCATCTTTAGGCGTTGCTCCTTCGGGAACATGAACATGGATATCCTTTTTTTCATAAAAATGAACAGGAATCCCTAATATTTCAGCACGGCTACGAACCACAGTTAATGCGGCTTGAATGGACTCCTGCATCACTTCGCCTAAATGCCCTGTATAACTTGTTTTACCTTTTCCAGGAACAACCGCAGCTTCTATAGTTAATAAATCTCCGCCAACCTCTGTCCATGCCAAACCACTTACCTGTCCAACTTGGTCATGTTGCTCAACTAACCCATAACGATAACGTCTTACACCAAGATATTTTTCTAGGTTGTGACTCGTCACGGTAATTGATTTTAGGCTAGGTTTACGTGCTATTTCTGTAACTACCTTCCTACAAATTTTAGCAATCTCGCGTTCAAGACTACGAACGCCTGCTTCACGAGTATAATAACGAATGATGTCTTGCAAAGCAGTTTCAACCAAAACTAATTCTTTATTTTTTACACTAATTTTTAAGCCATTTTGATTAAATTGTTTAGGTGATAAATGTTGTTTAGCAATGTTAATTTTTTCATCTTCGGTATAGCCAGGTATACGAATGACCTCCATACGATCCAAAAGGGCTGGTGGAATATTCAATGTATTCGCAGTTGCAATAAATAAAACTTCAGATAAATCATAACTTACTTCTAGATAATGATCGTCAAAAGCATGGTTTTGCTCAGGATCTAATACTTCCAGTAATGCTGCTGCTGGATCACCCCTAAAATCCATCGCCATTTTATCTATTTCATCAAGCATAAACAGAGGATTCTTGACACCTACTTTAGCCATTTTTTGCATAATTCGACCGGGCATAGAACCAATATAAGTTCGACGATGCCCTCTAATTTCTGCTTCATCACGCACACCACCTAAAGACATGCGCACAAATTCACGTCCTATAGCCTCGGCAATCGACTGCCCTAAGGATGTTTTCCCAACCCCAGGAGGTCCCACCAAACATAAAATAGGGCCCTTTAATTTTTTAACACGTTGATGAACTGCCAAAAACTCAATAATTCGTTCTTTGACTTTTTCTAATCCATAATGCGCTTCTTGTAATACTTTTTGTGCTTCGTCTAAATCGTAACAAACTTTACTCCGCTTATTCCAAGGAAGAGATAAAATCCAGTCTAAATAATTTCGACTCACTGTCGCTTCTGCGGCCATAGGAGACATGGATTTTAATTTATTCAATTCAGAGATTGATTTGTCCTTTACGTCTTTAGGCATTTTTGCTTTTTCAATACGTTTAGCGAGATCATCGAGTTCATTCGTCGCGCCCTGAGATTCACCCAATTCCTTTTGAATCGCTTTAACCTGTTCATTTAAATAATATTCGCGCTGGCTTTTTTCCATCTGTTTTTTAACACGTCCACGAATTCGTTTTTGTATTTGCAACAAATCAATTTCACTTTCGAGAAAAGCTAATAATCGTTCAAGACGTTTTTTTAATGGAAAAATCTCAAGTATCTCTTGTTTCTCTTGAATTCTAAGCGTCAAATGAGCCGCAATCATATCGGCCAATCGCCCTGGATTATCAATACTCGATAAAGTACTTAAAATTTCTAAAGGAATTTTTTTATTTAATTTAACGTATTGCTCGAATTGACTCAGAATTGTTCGTGTCAAAACTTCGGTCTCTTGATCAGGCTCAACAGGCGGTATACCTACTACTTCAATCTCTGCGGCAATATAATCCTTCTCTTGAAAAAATTGTTTAACCTTACCTCTTTGAGAGCCTTCAACCAACACTTTGGCAGTACCATCTTTCAATTTTAACAATTGTAAAATGGTAGCTATCGTTCCAACTTGATAAAACCCTTCCATAGTAGGACTATCTTCAGCAGGATTTTTTTGTGCAATGAGTAAAACTTTTTTCTCAGCGCTAGATTCAGCCATGGCTGCTTCCAAAGCATTAATTGATTGTTTCCGCCCTACAAATAGCGGTATCACCATATGAGGGTAAACTACGACATCCCGCAAAGGAAGGAGCGGAAGTTTCTCTGAGAGTTTAGAAGTCGTTGTCCCGTCGCCTATTAGTTGCTTTACCATAAATTCAACCTTTGAAAGATTTACTCGCTACCCGCCGCTATTTCTTTATTATCTAATTCGATTTCTTTTTCTTGTTTGTAAATCACCAAAGGTTTTGCTCCTTTGCTGACGGTGCTTGCTTCAATAACAATTTTATTTACGTTCTGCATAGAAGGTAATTCATACATTGTATCTAATAAAACACTTTCCAAGATTGCGCGTAAGCCCCTTGCTCCTGTTTTACGCTCTAAAGCTTTTCTTGCCACCATTTGTAAAGCTTCTTCACGGAATTCTAAATCGACGTTGTCCATTTTAAATAATTTAAAATATTGTTTGATCAGAGCATTTTTAGGTTCCCTTAAGATTTGAATCAGCATTTTTTCATCAAGTTCTTCTAAAGTTGCAATAACAGGTAAACGTCCTATTAGCTCAGGGATAATTCCATACTTTATTAAATCTTCTGATTCAAGCCGATTTAACAAAGTCGTTAAGCTCCTTTTATCACCTTTACTGCGCACATCAGCAGAAAATCCAATTCCAGTTTTCTCGGTACGTTCACATATAATTTTTTCCAAACCTGAGAAAGTCCCACCACAAATAAATAAAATATTAGTAGTATCTATCTGTACTGTCTCTTGGTTAGGGTGCTTACGTCCACCTTGCAAAGGTACGGAAGCAACAGTACCTTCAAGTAATTTGAGTAACCCTTGCTGAACACCTTCACCTGAAACATCTCGAGTAATAGAAGGATTTTCAGCACGCCGGCTGATTTTATCAATTTCATCGATATAAATAATTCCTAGCTGAGCTTTTTCAATGTTTCCATTAGCAGCTTGTAATAACTTTTGTAAAATATTTTCTACATCATCACCTACATAGCCCGCTTCAGTTAATGTTGTTGCATCTGCAATAGCAAAAGGCAAATTAAAAAACCGAGCTAAAGTTTTTGCTAATAAAGTTTTACCACTCCCGGTAGGGCCTATAAGCAATACGTTGCTTTTACTAAGTTCTGTATCATCTTTGACATTCAGCGGATGCAGACGAGCTTTTTTAATTAATTCTAGACGCTTATAATGATTGTAAGCTGCCACAGATAATATCTTCTTAGCAAATTCTTGGCCTATGACAAATTCGTTAAATACTTCGTGGATCTCTGCAGGCTTAGGGATGGACATCCCTCCTTCCTGGCGCGGAACTTCTTGTTGAAACTCTTCTTGCAAAATATCGCTACATAACTGCACGCATTCATTACAAATAAAAATAGAAGGGCCTGCAATTAATTTTGGCACTTCATCCTGACTTTTACCACAAAATGAACAGTGAAGAGGCCCCGAGGTTTTATCGTTTATGGAACTACTCATATTTATTACCTCAACAAACTATTATTCATATATTGATATTTAAACAAATTTTTAAAAACTTCCGAATAACTACCTACTTAATCAACTGATAAAGTAGCTAAAGACTCTTTGGTTTTCCCAGCTTCTGTACGCGTTGTTAAAACAGCGTCAATTAAACCATAATCTATGGCCTGCTGCGCTCCCATAAAGTTATCGCGATCGGTATCGCGCAAAATCTGTTCAGTATTTTTTCCTGTATGTTTAGACATAATATTGTTAATTCTTTCCCTAACTAACAACATTTCACGGGTATGGATCTCAATATCCGTTGCTTGCCCCTGGTAACCACCTAATGGTTGATGGATCATCATCCGTGCATGTGGTAAACAATGGCGCTTCCCTTTCGTCCCACCACAAAGTAACAAAGCTGCTGCGCTGGCGGCTTGGCCTATACACATCGTACTCACATCAGGTTTGATAAACTGCATGGTATCGTAAATAGCTAATCCAGATGTCACTACTCCACCAGGTGAATTAATATAGAGTGAAATATCCTTGTCAGGATTTTCAGATTCTAAAAAAAGCATTTGCGCAATAATTAAATTAGCCATATGGTCTTCAATCGGACCTACCACAAAGATAATGCGATCTTTTAATAAACGAGAGTAAATATCATAAGCCCTTTCTCCTCGGCCAGTTTGCTCAACGACCATAGGGACTAATAATGAACTCGTTATTTCCTTTGGTAAACTTTGTAAATACATAACTACTCTCTAATGTAAAAATAAATTTTTTGATTATTACTAAGGTATAACATATACGCTATTTAAAAAAGCTTATCATTAGCCAATTAAACTGTTACTACTCCCTCAGTAGTGTACCCGCACGATTTTCTCCTGTGAGATGCATAATCTCCGAATATTCAGCTACTTTCTCAGTGTATTCTACTTCTTCTAGCAACTTATCAATTATTTGTTCTTCTAAAACCGAAGAGCGAATGTTCATCATCATATTCTTGTCTTTATGCAGCTTATCTCGCACCATTTGATCAAATTGAAAAGCTCCCACTAGTTTATCGATCTGTTGTTGAACTCGTGACTCGTCAACATGCAAGTGATGTTTTTCAATAAGTGCATTAAATAATAATCCGAGCGTAACTCGACGGTATGCCATTTGCATTAAACTTGCTTTTTCAATTTCTGACAAGGATGCTTTATCCTTACCTTGTTGTTTATGTTGTCTAAAAACATCTTGTTCTAAACGCTGAAGCTCTTGATTAAGTGCTCCCTGCGGCAATTCATTAATAGCGTGCCTAGTAACCAATTTATCTAAAGCCTGAGTTTTTAATTTTTCACGTAAAATCCTATCTAACTCTATCTGCATATGCTCTCTAACTTGACTTTTTAGGGCCTCGAGAGTGCCTTCTTTAATATCAAGCCGTTTTGCAAAAACATCATCTAAATTTGGTAATTTTGCCTGAGCAACCTTTTTTACCATTATTGTTGCTGAGTAAGCTTGTTCAGATCCTTGCTCTTTAGGAAGCGCAACTGATAAAGTGTCTCCAGCCGCACTAGAAAGAAGAACTGAAAATCCTTCGGGGATTTTATCTTCCTCAAGCACCCACTGTAAATTTCTACGTGTTTTCTCCTCTATATCAGCAAAAACAATATCAAAGCTTACCTGATCGCCATAACAAGCTTTATCCGGCACTTCAATCCATTCAGCATATTGCTTACGCATTTGCTCTAACACTTTCTTTATATCTGCTTCTGTTATATCTACTTTAAGCCTTTCTAAGCTCTCACCCTTTAATGTAGGCGACTCTACTTGCGGATAAACTTCAAAGCTTGCTGTATAAGTAAGATCCGCACCCGGCTCTGCTTTTATGGATTCAATATGGGGCTGACCTACTGGATTTAAAGTCTCCTGCTCTAAAGCAGTCGATAAACTAATTTGCAACGACTTTTCGATAACCTCTTGCCATATGCTATTTCCATAAAGCTTCTCAATATGGCTAGCAGGCACTTTTCCGGGTCGGAACCCATCTAAACGAGTCTTTTTAGCCAATTCAAGAAGATGTAGCTTCTTTCTCTCTTCTAGCTGACTGATAGGCACTGTGACATTTAGACGCCGAGTAAAATTATCGACACTCTCTATCGAAACTTGCATTTCATTCATAAATTTTAAGACTCTTATATCGTTGTAAATCCTAGGAGGCATGCTGGTGCGAAAGGAGAGACTCGAACTCTCAAGGGTTTAAACCCACTGGAACCTAAATCCAGCGCGTCTACCAATTTCGCCACTTTCGCAAGGTCGTTAATTATACAGGTATCTTATCATGAAAAAAATCAATCTAGTGAATTTGTCAGCCAACTAGCTGCTTGTTTGGCAAAATAAGTCAAAATACCATCAGCTCCGGCCCTTTTCATAGCCACAAGGCCCTCCAAAACACTTTCACGTTCATTTAAATAGCCCTGCATAATAGCTACTTTTTGCATTGTATATTCACCACTTACTTGATAAATAAAGGTAGGTATCCCAAAACGCTGCTTAATTCGATAGACAATATCCAAATAGGGCATACCTGGCTTTACCATGACTATATCTGCCCCTTCAGCAAGGTCTAATGCTACTTCCTGAAGCGCCTCATTACTATTCGCAGGATCCATTTGGTAGGTTTTTTTGCTTGTGCCTTTTAACTGTCCAGAAGATCCTATTGCATCACGAAAGGGACCGTAAAAATGAGAAGCATATTTGGCAGAATAGGCTATAATTTGGGTGTTTGGATAACCCTTTTCCTCTAAAGCTTTACGAATCCAACCAATTCGGCCATCCATCATATCAGAAGGGGCTATAGCATCCGCTCCCGCTTCTGCATAGCAAAGTGCCTGTTTAACCAATATTTCTATCGACTCATCATTTAAAACAACTCCTTGTTTAGATAAAATACCATCATGACCATGTAGCGTGTAAGGGTCAAGTGCGATATCTGTAATTATCCCCATTTCAGGGAAATTCTTTTTTAACTCCCTTATCGCAAAAGGGATTAACCCTTCCGGATTATAGGCTGCACAACCATCCCAAGTTTTAGCTTTCATAGGTATGACTGGAAATAAAGCGATAGCGGGGATTCGCAACTGCTGTGCAACAGCGACTTCATCCAACAAATAATCTAAAGTAAGTCGCTCTATCCCAGGCATAGCAGCTATCTTCTGTCTTTGACTTCCCCCTGGAAGCAAGAATAATGGGTAAATTAAATCATCACAACTAAGCCTAGTTTCGCGTGTTAAGCGCCGACTAAATTGACTTTCTCTTAAACGACGTAATCTCGTATGAGGAAACTGGCGCATAGAGTACCTACCTATTCTATTAATTTGTTCTATGTTTTGAAGTACTTTAACTTATAAAATTACATATTCAAACAATACTTCACACTATGCTTGTATTGTTTGATTTATTTTTGTTAGAATCATCGCCGATACTCATAAGAGTAGCTAATCGCATTAGAGAGCTTCGGAGCTTTGTAGTTATGAAAACATTGATGGCCAAACCAGGCCTTATTGAACAAAAATGGCTTTTGATTGATGCCTCAGGTAAAACCTTAGGTAACCTAGCTACTAAAATAGCTCATATTCTACGTGGAAAACATAAACCAGAGTTTACGCCTCATGTTGATACCGGGGATTATATCGTTGTTATTAATGCTGAAAAAGTGACTGTAACAGGCACGAAGGCTAAAAATAAGTTATATGAGCGTTATACAGGTTATCCTGGTGGGCTAAAATCCATTTCTTTTGAAAAATTGCAAAAAAGTTTCCCTACTCGAATTATTGAAAAAGCTGTTAAGGGCATGTTACCTAAAAATACTTTAGGTTATGCCATGATAAGTAAACTTAAAGTCTATGCTGGTTCCTCACATCCTCATAGCGCTCAAAACCCTGAACCAACTAGCATTTGATAGGTTATATAATTATGGCACTAGAACAGAATTATGGTACGGGTCGACGTAAAACAGCGACCGCGAGAGTATTCCTCAGGAAAGGAACTGGCATTATCCAGGTAAATGGCCAAGCTTTAGAAAGTTATTTTGGCCGTGAAACTGCTCAGATGGTCGTTAATCAGCCTCTAGAAGTTGTTGATCAGATGCGTAGATTCGATATCACAGTAACAGTTTCTGGCGGGGGAAGCAGTGGTCAAGCAGGCGCTGTGCGGCACGGAATAAGTCGCGCTCTAATAAATTATGACGAATCGACTACAATAAACGCCGATGCTGCTGCTGGAAATGACGCATCATTTCGTCGGTTATTGCGCCGCGCCGGTTTAGTGACTCGAGATGCAAGAAAAGTTGAACGGAAAAAAGTAGGTCGACATAAAGCACGTAAAGGAACTCAATATTCAAAACGATAATCACCGTTTTATACTCAGCACAAATTGAGTTTTTGGCGAGGCGCCGCATAGAAGCAATCGGAGTGATGTTTTATACATGAGAATTGCGAGTTGAGCGGTAACATAGACAAAAATTCAAGTGCAAAGAGTGTATTTATCGGAATATTTTTTTAAATCCTAAGTACATTAACAGTTAGTTACATATTTTTTCAACGACGAAAAAAATGGAAGAAGATCGTCGCCAATTATTGACTATTTTAATAGCTATCATGGCTGGATTTGGTATAGCCGCCGCTAGCACTATACCATTTTTAGCCTCACTACAGCCAAGCGCCGAAACGCTCGCTCAAGCAACGGATCCCGTTGAAGTTGATCTGAGTCAACTCGCTCCTGGAAAGTCCATGGTGGTTGCTTGGCAAAATAAACCTGTCTGGATTATCCGGCGAACTCAAGCAATGTTAGATGCTCTTCCTAACATTCATCCTTTATTACGTGATCCAAATTCTTTAGTAGAACAACAACCTTCTTACACACGTAATGAATATCGCTCCCTTAATCCTGAGTATTTAATACTTATTGGCTTGTGCACACATTTAGGGTGTTCCCCACAATTAAAACTTAAAGGCGAATTAAATCACAAATGGCCTGGCGGATTATATTGTCCCTGCCATGGATCCAAGTTTGATTTCGCTGGGCGTGTTATGAAAGGTGTGCCCGCACCAACTAACCTCAAAATCCCCCCCTATCGGTTTAAAAATGAACATACCATTGTGATAGGTGAAAATCCAAGGTTGGTATAAATGCAAAAATCATTATTCATTTGGTTGTCTGAACGTTTCCCAATTAATGAATATATTCGTGAACATTTAACAGAGTATTATCTACCTAGAAATCTTAATTTTTGGTATTTCTTTGGTTCTTTAAGTCTGTTTACTTTTTTTTTACAAGTTTTGACGGGTATATGGTTAACCATGTTTTATACCCCTACTCCTGAAGAAGCATTTAATTCAATTGAAATAATGATGCGAGAGATACCTTATGGATGGCTATTACGCTATCTGCATTCTACTGGTGCTTCTGTTTTTTTTATCTTAATTTACGCACACATTTTTCGTAGTCTTTTGTATGGATCCTATAAAAAACCTCGGGAGTTAGTTTGGTTGTTAGGTGTATGTCTTTACATTATTTTGCTATTAGAGGCATTCCTCGGCTATCTACTTCCATGGGGACAAACATCCTATTGGGCAAGCCAAGTTGGGACTTCATTACTAGACTCAATTCCAAAAATTGGACAAACACTAGCATTTTGGATTCGTGGTAATAGCGTAGTATCAGGAGAAACTTTACATCGTTTTTTTGCGCTGCATGTGATAGCTATACCATTATCGTTGGTATTTTTAATTCGGCTACATCTTGTTGCGTTACATAAAGTTGGCTGTAATAATCCGGACGGAATTTCTATCCCAGCAAAATCGTTCCTACCTAATAAAGCACTTTCTAGGATCCCTTTCCATCCTTTTTACACAGTAAAAGAATTATATGCTTTATTAATTTTTTTGTTTGTTTTTTCCATTATTGTATTTTTTGTTCCCGAAATGAATGGATATTTCCTTGGGGCAAATAATTTCATACCAGCAGACCCTTTATCAACGCCTAGTCACCTTGAACCACTATGGTATTTAGCACCTTTTTATGGCGTATTATGTGTAATCCCAAATAAGTCACTGGGTATTTTAATTATGGCGGCAGGGCTTTTTATACTATTTATGTTGCCCTGGCTAGACCGCAGCCCAGTGCGTTCGATGCGCTACCGAGGTTATTATTCTCGCTTCGCTTTAGCAACTTTTATATTAAGTTTTGGCTTACTCAGTTATGTGAGCACAACCCTATTTACACCCAATAAGATACTTTTCGTACAAATTTTATTAGTTATTTATTTTCTTTTTTTTTTCCTGATGCCCTTTTATACAAAATATGAAAAAAACAAACCGTTACCAAAAACCCTATGTGGAAAATAATAGCCAGTGTATTTTTTCTATCTATTTTTATATTTTCATACACGCTAGCAAACCCTTTCAAAAACAAACGAGTAAAACAACTCATTCATTCATATGAACTAGCTTCAGTGCAACGCGGAGCAAAATATTTTATGAATTATTGCTCAGGGTGTCATTCACTACAATATATGCGCTATAATCGACTTGGGGTTGATCTGCAAATTGACAATAAACTCAACTCGGCCACTCAACAACGGTTAAAAGAAAATCTTATTTTTACTCAGGCTAAAACTAGCGATACAATAAAGTCAAACTTACATAGAAGAGAAAGTTTATTATGGTTTGGAAAGCCTCCTCCAGACCTTTCTTTGAGTATTCGGGCAAGAGGTGCCAATTGGGTGTATAATTACTTACTTAGCTTTTATTTGGATGATACAAGGCCTTTTGGAGTTAACAATAGTTTCATTAAAAACACTGCAATGCCGGATCCATTGGCGATAATGCGTATGGATACCAATATTTATCATAAATTAAATAATACTGACGATCGATTATCCCTAAAAGTTATTAATCATGCATACTTACATTCTAATAAAAGTAGCGTAAAGCTCCCTACATTAGAAAGAGTAGTAACAGATTTAGTGAATTTTTTAACTTATATAGCTGAGCCTACAAAAAATAATCGGCAATCATTGGGTAAAAAAGTATGCGGATTCTTGTTAGTATTAACCTATTTTGTTTATATTTTAAAAAAGCAAACTTGGGGAAATATAGAAAAATAAACATTTTTCTTAAAACTATGAAAAGTGTTTTAAATTATTAATATGGAGAACCTTTTATATGGCACAACCTGCCGGTAAACGTTCAACTATGAGTTTATATGCAAATTTTAATGACCCCTATAGCCATAGGGTACGTATTGTTTTGGCTGAAAAAGGGATTAGCGCAGAAATTATAGAAGTATCGCCTGCTGAATTACCTGAAGGTTTGTTACAAAATAACCCTTATGGCACTGTACCTACTATTATTGATCGCGATCTCGTCCTCTACGAAACAAATATTATTACCGAATATTTGGACGAGCGCTTTCCGCATCCGCCTTTATTACCCGTTTACCCGGTAGCTCGTGCCAAAAGTCGACAAATGATCTATCGAATTGAACGCGACTGGTATCCTTTATTACAACAAATTGAAAACACATTAAATAATGTTAAAGGAATCAAGCCTACAGAATCTCTACAGGCTGCGCAGAAAAAATTGGAAGGTAGTTTAGCTAGTTTAGCACCTATATTTGCGGGTAAATCATTTTTCTTAAGTGACGAATTTACTTTAGTAGATTGCTGTATGGCTCCCTTATTATGGCGTTTACACCGTTTAGATATAAAACTAGCGCCTATGCCAAATGCTATCAAAGAATACGAAGAGCGCCTATTTAAACGCCCCTCATTTAAAGCCACTTTAAATGAGGTCGAATTTGGAGTGAAAATTTAAAATGATGACCTCAAATCGTTCTTATTTATTACGTGCATTTTATGATTGGATTATTGATAATCAATTAACCCCCTATATTCTTTTAGATACTGAACTACCGCATGTAGAAGTACCAAAACAATGTATTAAAGATGGTAAAATTACTTTAAATATATCAATAGATGCTATATTAAATTTAAAAATAGATACTAAAGCGATACAATTTGAGGCTAGTTTTAATGGTCAATCGATGCTTGTTTACGCACCTATTCAGGCAGTATTAGCCATTTATACCCGAGAAAATGGTCAAGGCATGGTATTTACAGAAGAAGAAAGCAGTGATGAAGGTGGAAATCCTCCGCCAAGGGTTAGGCCCGGGACAAAACCCAAGCTCTCTATTGTTAAATAACGTGTCTTCTTCAATCATAATTGGATGGAGAGAATGGGTATCTCTACCTGAATTAGGTATACCTCGTTTGAAAACCAAAGTAGATACCGGTGCACGCACCTCGGCTTTACATGCTAGTTGTGTAGAAGTCATTGAAAAGACTCCTCATAAAAAGCAAGTATGTTTTATCATATATCCCCAACCACGACGTTTCCCTGAAAAATCAATTAAATGTATTGCTGATTTAATTGATATAAGAGAAATTACCGATTCTGGTGGTCACAAAGAAAGTCGCTGTGTTATTCAAACTTCTGTAGTCCTCGGTACCCAATGTTGGCCCATCGAAATTACTTTGACAAGCCGCGATAATATGCGTTTTAGAATGTTATTAGGCCGAACTGGCTTAAAGCAACGCTTTATCGTTGATCCGAGCCAATCTTATTTATATAGCAAAAAAACTATAATCCCATGAAAATTGCAATTTTATCTCGACGTCCAAAACTATATTCAACGCGCCGTTTAGAAGAAGAAGCTAAGAAAAGAGGTCATGAGGTTAAAATTATAGATACCTTACGGTGCTATATGAATATCACCACACAAAATCCATATATTCACTATAAAGGAAAAATTCTGGATAAATTCGATGCCATTATTCCAAGGATTGGTGCTTCTATCACCTTTTATGGTGCAGCATTGGTCAGACAATTTGAAATGATGGGGGTGTATGTTGCAAATAATTCCATTTCAATTACCAGAGCTCAAGACAAACTCCGTTCCTTACAAATTTTATCACGCAAAGGAGTAGGTTTACCTATTACGGGATTTGCTTATTCTCCTGATGATATTCAGGATCTAATCAGCATGGTAGGCGGTCCACCTTTAGTAATTAAAATTTTAGAAGGCACTCAAGGTATTGGTGTGGTTCTAGCGGAGACTCAACAAGCTGCTATTAGTGTTATTGAAGCTTTTTTAGATTTACAAGCCCATATTATGGTTCAAGAATATATCAAAGAAGCTAAAGCTGCAGATATTCGTTGCTTTGTAGTTAACGGCAAAGTTATTGCTGCTATGGAACGGCAAGCCAAATTAGGTGAATTTCGTTCTAATATCCACCGCGGAGGAACTGTACGGCTTGCTAAACTAACGGCTGAAGAACGAGGAACGGCAGTTCGAGCGGCTAAAGTTATTGGTCTTAATATTGCAGGAGTTGACTTATTACGTTCCAATAGAGGCCCATTGGTAATGGAAGTAAATTCATCTCCTGGATTAGAAGGAATAGAAAAAGCCACACAAAAAAATGTTGCTGAAATTATTATTAAATCTATAGAGAAAAGATCCAATAAACATTAATTATTAGAACACATAATATATTCACAGCAATTAAGTTTTTGGCAAAACGTCCGACCGGCGTAAAGCAACCGGGGTACATTATACCTAAGAATTTCGAGTTAAGCGGTCAACACAGAGAGAAAGTAATTCGAAGTGTTTAGTTGACTCTAAAATCCTGTCATCGTATAAATCAAAGTATGATAACTAATGCATACCCTTTTTCACCCTTGGCAATGCGCTTACGCCCACAGCATTTAGACGAGTTTTTTGGACAAACCCACTTATTGGGGCCCCAAAAAACTTTACGGCAAGCTATAATTAAGGGTCAACTACATTCGATGATCTTATGGGGCCCTCCTGGCACAGGAAAAACAACTTTAGCTTCATTAATAGCAAATCACATTCAAGCCAAATTTATATCCTTATCGGCTTTACAATCAGGTGTTAAAGAAATACGACAACTTGCAGAGCGCACGAAAGCTCAATTCGATCCCAAATCCCCTAAAAAAACTATATGTTTTATAGATGAAATTCATCGTTTCAACAAATCTCAACAAGATTCACTTTTACCTTTTGTTGAATCTGGCCTCTTCATATTAATTGGAGCCACCACCGAAAACCCCTCTTTTGAAATTAACAACGCTTTACTTTCACGGACTCGAGTCTACGTATTAAAAAAATTAGCTGTAGACGAAATTATTAAAATTATTGATCGGGCTTTAAATAATTATGAAAATGGGCTCGGTAATAAAAATTTAATAATGGAACTTTCTATAAAAGAACAATTAGCACATATTGCTGATGGGGATGCGCGTCAGGTTTTAAATCTTCTGGAAATCGCCTCCGATTTAGCCGAAAATAACATTATTGACGAAAATACATTAAAAGCAGTTACTCAAACTAATTTACGCCGTTTTGATAAAGGTGGAGAATTCTTTTATGATCATATTTCTGCGTTACATAAATCAGTACGGGGAACCGATCCAGATGCTGCGCTTTATTGGTTAGCCCGTATGCTTGATGGAGGATGTGACCCTTTATACATTGCAAGGCGTATAGTCAGAATAGCTAGCGAAGATATTGGCAATGCTGATCCTCGTGGTTTACAAATTGCTTTAGATGCTTGGATGGCCCAAGAACGCTTAGGCAGCCCTGAAGGTGAACTTGCCTTAGCCCAGGCTATAGTCTATTTGTCCTGTACTGCAAAAAGCAATGCTGTGTACACTGCCTTTAAAAAGGCCATGCAAGATGTTAAAGAATTTGGAACTTTAGAAGTACCCCTTCATCTACGTAATGCCCCTACACAACTCATGCGGAAACTACATTATGGCAAAAATTATCGCTACGCTCATGATGAAGCAAATGCCTATGCTGTTGGAGAAGAATATTTTCCCGAAGAATTAATAGGTCGCCAATATTATGTTCCTGTTCCTCGCGGATTAGAGCTTAAAATTGCAGAAAAACTAACGGGTTTGAAAAAAACAAAAAAATACGAATAAACAATATAATAAAATTGAAATTGGGGGCAAAATATTTGCATATTAGTATGCAAAAGAGTTTTCAAGCAACTTTCTTAATAAAAAATTCTTTGCTAATTGTGTGAGAAAAAAAGGAAATTATATATAGTCCACGTCAGCTCGAAAAAATCAACAGTATATTCCAAACAATCCATTTAGTTATGAAGAAATAAAAAACCTTATAGATTTTAAAGTCTTTTTTTATTAGAATTGTTGTTCCAACCAGTTTTTTACCGCTAAATAATTTACCTTACCACTGCCTAGTAATGGCATATTATCTATAAAACACAATTTTCTGGGTAAACTTATTTCAGGTAAGCCCTTCACTTTAAATGTTTTAATAAGCATAAGTCGAGTTGCAAGTTTGTAATCTGTGACTAAAACAAGTTGTTCTCCTTTTTTAGTATCGGGAACACTTAATATTGCATGGTGTTTATCAGGCCATAAGTCATAAATTATATTCTCTACGCCTGTTAAAGAAACCATTTCACCACTAATTTTTGCAAAGCGTTTGGCCCTATCTTTTATAGTAAGATACCCTTCAGCATCTACCTCCACAATATCCCCTGTATCATACCAACCGTGGCTGGGAGGAATAATTTCTCCAATTTGTTCCGTACTTAAGTAACCCAACATTATATTAGGACCGGATATTAATAAACGCCCTCCCTGCTTAATTTCAGAAATAGGTTCAATTTCGTAGCGAATCCCTGGCAAAAAATTACCCACTGTACCTGGTTTGTTCTGCATCGGTGTATTAACACTAATAACGGGTGATGCTTCCGTGACGCCATAACCTTCAAAAATACGAATTCCAAATTTTTCCATCCATAATTTACGCGTTTTCTCTTTTAACTTTTCAGCACCCGCAAAAACATAGCGAATGCTGTAAAAATCATAGGGATGCGCATAACGACCATAACCCGCTAAAAAGGTATCTGCTCCAAACATGATAGTTGCATTACACTCATAAATCATATTCGGGACTTTACGATAATGTAAGGGTGATGGATAAATAAATGTTTTTATTCCATGATAGATGGGCAATATGATACAAGCCGTTAATCCAAAAGCGTGAAATAGTGGCAGTGAACTAAAGAAAATATCTCGTTGATTAAAATCGACCTGTGTAGTCATTTGAGCAAGATTAGCTTGTATATTTTTATGACTGAGAACCACTCCTTTAGGCTCCCCTTCTGATCCAGAGGTAAATAAAATAACTGCTGGATCTTGTGGATTAGTAGCTTTTTTTAATTTTTTATAATAATAATGGGGAAATTGGCTTAGTAAACTTGCACGCAGTTTGTCTTTCCAAGTAATTTCTTTTTTTAAATCTTCTAAATAAATAATTTGAACAGATTTTTTATTTAAACGGTTAATCAGCTCGAATAGATTGGTTACTTCTATAAATTTTCTAGAAGTAAAGATGCAATGAACTTGAGCAACTTTACAAGCTGATTCTATTTGTGCAATGCCTGCTGTGTAGTTTAGTAAGGCGGGTATTCTACCGTAGGCTTGTAATGTAAAAAAACTAACTACAGCACTTATCATATTAGGCAACAAAAGGCCTACTGTCTCCTGATATTTAGTATAACGACAAATGTAAGGGCCTAAAATAAAACAGCGTGTTATTAATTGATTATAGTTAATAGCTACTCGTGTAATATCTTCTAGTATTTTGGTAGGCCCCTTATGAATTGATTTCGCTTCTAATAAAGATTGAAACAAGGTTTTATTATAATCTGTGCTACAAAATAACATTTCCACCATCATGTCATAAAGCTGGTTACTAATAAGTTGTCTTCTTTTTCGACTACTCATAGTTGGATCAACAATAAATTTTCTGGGGGGTAAAATTGAAATATAAATTTTAGGAAACCAACGTATTTGTACTTTCCCACGTAAGCGGGAAAAGGGGGTATATTGTGCTCCTTGTAAACGAATGGGGAGTAAGTTAACTTTAGCATGATCCGCTATTAATCCAGGCCCTTCATAAAGTTTCATTAGCGCGCCTGTTGTAGTAATTCTTCCTTCAGGAAAAATTACACATTTTTGTCCTTTCTTTACTTCTCTAATTAAAGTTTTGATAGCTAAAGGATTTAACGGATCCAACTCAAAAACTTTAGAAAAATATAAAAAGGGTCGTATCCACCAAATATGCGATGTAAAACTGTTTATCGCGAATAAAAGCTCGTCGGGTAAAAAAGCATAAATTAAAACAACATCTAGAAAAGAAGTGTGGTTCGCTATAATAACGACACTTTCCCCTGCCTGTTTATAATGCTCAAAACCACTTAATTTAACATTATAAAGACACCTTAATATTTTTCGTAAAAGTGGTTTAATTAATCCCTGGGGTATTAACCGCGTTGCATAAATTGCCAATCCTACATTAATGATCCCTAGTAATAAAAAAATCTGTATAACACTTAAATCAATTTTAAGTAGAAAAACAATAATGATACTCGAAATGACTATAAATAAAGAATTAATAATATTATTAGCGGCTATTGTCCTAGCACGATGTTCAGTAGCGGTATCTGTTTGAATTAACGTATACAAGGGTACCGCATAAATACCACCACTAACTGATAAACCTAACAAATCTAAACAGATTCTCCAATGTGTTATAGAATTAAAAAAGTTGGAAAAATTAGTAAAATTTTTCGAATTATAGCTTGCATGATTAGAAGCAAAATAAAGATCAATCATAAAAATACTCATCAACCAAAGGCTAATCGGTATCCATTTCATGCTTATTCTCTGCTTTAATAATCGATTGCAAACTAATGAGCCACAAGCAACACCTACTGTGAAAATAACTAATAAAAATGTCAGCACGCTCGCATCTGACTGCAAAATATTCTTAGTGAAACTAGGGAATTGTGTTAAAAAAGTAGCTCCTATAAGCCAAAACCACGAAATTGCTAATATTCCTAAAAAAACTTTTTTTTCAGTTTTTACCTGCTGGATTATTTTTACCGAGGCTTGAATAAAATTAAAATTCAATTTTAAATTAGACTTTGCTTTAGCCGTTGTCGGAATATAAAAGCTAGCAAACAAACCCAGGCCTGCAATAGAAATTATTATGGTTGAAATCCACCTTAAATGAGTATGATTAGCGATTAATAATCCGCCCAAGATAGTTCCTATTAAAATGGCAATAAATGTGCTAGCTTCCACTAATGCATTGCCTGCAATCAACTCATTTCTTTCTAATAAATCGGGTAAAATAGCATATTTAATAGGTCCAAAAAAACTTGAATGCGCCCCCATAAAAAATAAAACTAACATCAATAAACTTATGGAATGAAGATAAAACCCTAAGCTAGCCAGCAACATAAAAATGCATTCGAAGCTTTTGATGACAATTGTCAAATATCGTCTACTTAACTTATCGGCCAACTGCCCCGCAAAAGCTGAAAAAAGAAAAAAAGGTAAAATAAACAATCCAGCCGCAAGAGTAACTAAAAGCTGTGGCCATAATAATGATTGGGTAATGAGCTGGTAAGTAATTAAGATAATTAAGGCATTTTTAAACACATTATCATTAAATGCGCCCAAGAATTGAACTATCAATAAGGGGACAAATCGTCGATTTTTTAGTAAAGAAAACAAAGTAAATGCGGGCATAAACCCTCTCGTGAGGCCAGTGATTGACACCTCTTCTAAAAATTTTTACCAGTATAGCATATGAAAAATGCTTATTTTTCAATCTAGTTTTGTAAATCAGGATATTAATTCAATTCACGTGAGTTTTAAGTGAATTAAGGAAAAAAATGAATAAATATTTAGAAACTTATAGCACGCGAAGCCCAACATAATGAATAGACCAGTTGATATTAATCGATTGCGCAGGTATTATCCTTACCCGCAGTTGGCTCAAGTTTTTGCTCATAGAGCGGAGCTTAAGTTGTCAACTCAGAAATTTGGTGGACTACGGGGTATAGCGCAGTCTGGTAGCGCGCCTGCTTTGGGAGCAGGATGTCGGGGGTTCGAATCCCTCTACCCCGACCATTTTGTATTTATATTTAATTTTTAATCATTAAAAACTAGTAAGTTTACTCTATCAAGATAATTAATTAAGTAACACAAGATATCTTGTGTTATTTTTAAGCTTACCAAGGTTTAAGGTTACAATAATTTAAATAAACACATTATAGAAATAGATTTAGGGAATAAGCCCGATGATTTAAACTTTAATGATTTGATATATTTTTTTAGGAAAGCGCCTGTAGCTCATCTGGATAGAGCATCGGCCTTCTAAGCCGAGGGTAGCAGGTTCGAGTCCTGCCAGGCGCACCAATATATCCTAGCAGACTCTCACGCTTTAATGGTGGACGTAGCTCAGTTGGTAGAGCCCCGGATTGTGATTCCGGTTGTCGTGGGTTCGATCCCCATCGTTCACCCCATTTTTTAATGGTTGTCCAAACCTGGCCAGTGTACCAATTACTCAACCGTCCTATCTTGGTTCTATCCGAAAATGACTGGCGCTCAATAATATTTGAGCCTGAAATTGCTTTAATAAATTTGCTACTAAAATCTTGGTTGAATCATTGTATCTTTTTAATCCTTCGTGCATTTTAGGCTTAAGCTTTACTTCTTTTATCAACTTTCAGACCCCTTTGAAATTATTATTCTCAACTTTAATGCGGCAAAAATCTAACGAGTCACTATGCTCACGAAAAATTTTGGCTGTTGTGCCCCCAAAATTAGTTCGCATCATGTGACTAGTATTAGGCCCAGATTCGTCCGGCATCCGCCAGGGCACTGACCCCACTTTGGGCTCCGCGCGCAGTGGCTCACCATGACTTGGTGGCCTGCTACCTTTCCTGCTTCGCCCGTCAACGCATACCTATCGTGGACTCCTTGACTTCGCACTTTGTGCTCTCCATGTCTCCTCGAATATAATATTATAGTCTCGATAGTATATAAAATGAACACTCGAATTGGAGAAAAAAATGATGCTAACACAATTTTTTACAATAGGATTATTAATGTTATTTGTTAGCATAGTACCAGGCCCTGACTTTGCATTAATAACAAAAAATACTTTGCTTTACTCTCGTCGTTCAGGACTTTTTACCGCTCTAGGCTTAGGATGTGCAGTTTTAATACATATAAGTTACTGAGCCTTAGGATTGGCCATAATTATTTCTAATTCATTACTTTTTTTTAATGCTATTAAATATATTGGGGCATGTTATCTGATTTATCTTGGTATTAAATGTTTATTATCAACAGATTCTGATCAGAATATTCTTGCTAAGAACGATATAAAAACTATCGCAAAATCAAATTTAATGTCGTTTCGTCAGGGTTTTTTCTGTAACTTACTCAATCCTAAAGCGAGTTTATTTTTTTTAGCCTTATTTACAGTAATCATTAAACCTGCAACGCCTACTTTTTGGTTACTTATTTACGCAATAGAAATATTTTTTATAGTTTTGTTATGGTTTAGCAGCTTAGTTTTAATTTTATCGCACCCGCGCGTTACGAAATATCTAAAAAAGGCAGAAAAATATATCACAAAAATATTAGGTACATTTTTAATTGGATTTGGCTTAATTTTAGCGCTTGTGAAGAAATAGAACAGGTAAATTGATTTGAATTATATTGGTCTTCCTCTAAGACCTGAAACTTAAGTTCGTTTAAAACCCTATGACGCATTTATATCATTTTTCCTTAATCAGCAACAGAACACATTCCTAGTAAAAACTGACGCATTCCTTATAAGAAGGACACATGATAAATTGCTAATCTTGCTTAGATTAGCTACAATTTGCCGCCCCCTTTAGTAATGGGCCGTTAGCTCAGCTGGTAGAGCAGTAGACTCTTAATCTATTGGTCGATGGTTCGATCCCATCACGGCCCACCAAAATTCTTCTTTAAAATTAAATATTTATACGACTTTTAAATCAGCCTTTACTTCCTTAAAATTTCCTTGCGGGATTTTGGCGTGATTTGGATTTATTTTCTTTAGGATTATGAATACCGATACAGAATAATCACCGCATCTAGCATAGAAATATTTTGGTAATGCTAATTTCTGAGACTTTAAAAAGGATATTCCATTTTTGGACGATCTCCCAATACTGGCAGGTTTATATGTGATAAATGATTTGGTCCCATATAAATTTTTACTATTGCTGTATTTGGATTCAAATCAGTATGTGGAAAATTAGAAGAAGCAACTTTAAAGCCTATACAATGTCCTGATCTAAAAGTTATCGCAGTTGATCCTATATCCAAGTCAAAAACGTTTATATCATTTTTTTTAAATTGCTTTCTATGAGTACTTGAAACTATATTATATGCAGAACCATCAGGATGAATATCTAATAATGTCATAACAATATCAAGAGATTCAACGTTAGTACTCAGATATAGCTGTGTAGTTATTGTGCCAACAATTGTTAAGCTATCTGCTAATTTAGGTGAAATAAATAGCAGTAAATCATGCCTATCGAAAAGGGAAGCTTGATTGAAAGGACCAGGAGCACCCAAAAGAGTAGGGTCTAAAAATCTTCCTCCAAGAGGAAAAGGCAGAGATGCTGGCTCATAGAAAAATTGACCCTCATTGAAGTCAATAGGTTGAGAGCACTCTAGTCCATATCTTGATGGAGGCGACTTCGGATTATCTTTACTATCCAAATATAGACTAATCGCTTTTGTTTCCGCAGGAGGCCAAGTTGTAAATTCACGCCAGCTATTTTTGCCCATTATAAAAACTCGGGCTCCCCCCTTGACTGGCTTTCTTTCTAAAGCTGTAAATAGCCATTCATGTATTTCATTCATTGTATTGTTGGAAAAACCATTAGCATTAGCTCCAAAATCTAGTTGACCCACAATAGGAGAACATAACTGGGTATGTGACCATGGACCAATAACCAGTCTCTGACTTTGTTGAGCATAACTCTCTGGAAGTTGATTTCTCATCAAGGAATAATCTTCCAAACTCCCTTCACAAAAAATATCGTACCATCCTGCTAAGTGAAATGCTGGGATAGACGGTATTTTTTTCTCAATGCTTGGCAATCGTCGCCAAAATGGGTCATCGGCTGGTTTTAACCAGTCATTATAAGGTTTAAAAAACTGCCTAAGCGGTGAACAATCAGGCCTATATTTATAAAGTTTTTCCAATTTATAAACATACTCTTGTATTTCTTTAGTTTCTTTATCAGACTTAGAAAAGGTTGTGTGTGCAAAGCTTAACCCCCAAGATTGAGCAAAAGCATGCCTAAATGCTCCATTCTCAAAAAACCAATGCTTATAAATATTACTTGCAGTAATTTGTGGACTGATTGCCCCCAATCCAGGAATATCTTGATAAGCACAACCCCATTGGACATAACCCACATAAGATGTGCCTGACATTGCTATTTTGCCGTTACACCAGGGTTGTTTTTTTATCCATTCAATCGTGTCTTTGCCATCATTCATCTCTTGAATGAATGGCAAGAAACTTCCTTCAGATTCCACCCTCCCTCGAACATTTTGCACAACAACCGCCCAATCTAACCGTGCTAAATTAATCGCATCAATTTTTGATAATGCGTCCTGACGCATATAAGGCGTTCGTAATAAAAGTACAGGATGAGGGATACCATCCGACTTAATTAAAAAATCAGCAACAAGTCGTAGATTATCTCTCATAGGAATGTGGAGTTTATCTACGATCAAAGGATAAGAATGTTTTTTATTCAATCTCTTGGAGCCTTTTTAAAACGAATTTAGAAGAAATTGAGATAATATCACCCACTTTATTTGCTGGAAGCCCAAATATTTTCCGTAAAAAATAAAATCGTTGTTTTTTATTTCTTAGGAGAAGATCAAAAAAAAAGTATACTAAAAGTAATTTAGATATAGACTTATTTTTTTTAAAAACATAATAAATATCTTTCCATTGATTCTTCTTAGAGGTGAGGGAAGTCAAGGAAAATTCATTTAATGACTTAAATAGAACTGATTTCTCAAGAAACTCACAATCAAAATCAACGGCATACCTAAATAAACGCAGCGTTACATCTAAATCTTCACCATAGGTTATATTTTCGTCATAAATCACAGGAAATAAAGGTAATGAATCTAGAAAATCGCCTCTTACAAAAATTGCATGATGCGCAGCGGCATAGGCGCCTTTTTTCATCATTCCTTGCTTCGTTCTAAATTTTATTTTAGTCCCATAAAGAGATGAAGCATAGGTTACTTCATCAAAGAATGTTAACATTGCACAAATTATTTTATTATATTTTCCACGTTGTAGTGAGTGACTGAGAATATATTGATCGACTAAAAAGTCATCTGCGTCCAGTCGCATTATCCAACAAGAATTATCCAGCAAGTAATTTTTTTTAATATAAGCATAACCTACATTTAATGGCCGGGAGGCAGTTGGCCTTTCTTGAGGTATTCTTTTTAATGGTATATAGATAACCCGATTTTCTTGTCGAAAGTTAGTAGATATAACCTCACCGGTCCCATCCGATGATCCATGATTAACAATTATTATTTTTATATCGATTTCTTTTTGATCAAGCACACTCATAACAGAGCGTTTAATGCACTGCTCTACGTTATAAGCGGGAATAATGATATAGACAATAGGTTTAGCAGCTGGTATTAACATAGTCTCTTTTCTCAGTTTTCTGAGCACTCGTTGTAACTTTTACGCTCTTTTTTATTAGATGCCCTCCAAGATAAAGAATATCAATAGGTACTTGTAGGAATGCCTCAATTGCGTCATCGGGTGTTTCCACTATTGGTGTTCTAATGTTAAAAGAAGTATTTAACACACACCCAACACCTGAGACTCTCTCAATAGTGCTAGTAATTTTTCCCAAAGAAGATTCTTCTGTAACAGTCTGGACTCTAGCTGTGCCATCAATATGTAACCCAGAAGGTATTAATTGCTTAGCCTTTTCATGACTTTTCACAATGTACATCATATAGGGGGATGATTCTTTCGTATCAAAGTATTTTGATAGATTCTTTTCCATAACAACAGGAGCAATCGGGCGAAATGATTCTCTAAACTTAATTTTTTCATTCAAAATATCTTTGCTTTGTTTGGCATGAGGTAATGCTAAAATACTCCTGTTTCCTAAAGCTCTTGGCCCATGCTCTGAACGCCCTTCATACCAAGCAACGATACGCTCATCTAAAATGGCTTTTGAAGCCAATTCAATAGCTTCTTCCTTCTCTATTTTGTTACCAGTCAAATTATATTTTTTTAATGCTTGTAAAATACTCTCTTCTGAATATGAATACCCTAGAAAAGCAAGTTCATTCTTAATGGGTCGCCATGGCATATCGAAAACATGATATGTTGCAAACAAGGCACAACCTACTGCAATGCCACCATCATGAACAGATGGCGGTACAAATACATTTTCGAAGAAACCACTCTCTCTTATCCGAGTATTTAAATATCCATTAAGTGCGACTCCTCCTGATAAAGCAAGATTCTTATAAGCAGAAATCTTTGCAAATTTTTCAACAATTGATAATCCTGCTTCTTCTGTTATGTACTGTATTGCGTAAGCAACATCTTTTGAAATTTTCTCTTTCCATGATATGCCCGCTGATATAAATGGCGGCGAAAAATGATCTGGCCAGCAATTTTTTATGGTAAAGGCTCCTTCCAAAATATTACGAACAGGTGCATAAAAACGCTCTCTAAATTGATCGACCATTACATCGGAACCGTAAGCAGCTAACCCCATTAGTTTTCCTGCCATATTTCCATCGCCAAATATTGTGTTCGCGTAGGTAAACCAGAGTGAACCAAAATCAGAGTTATCTATACGTTTTAGCCACTCTAATTTGTTATCTTTCCAAGAAGAAATAGTTGTAGAGGAATAAGCATCTTCTGTATAGAAATCGCCGCCTCCATCCCATGTGATAACGGAGGTATTGTCAAAATCGCTGGTATAACGCGCATAGGATGCATGCGCTAAATGATGTGGAATGGATACAGCCGGTAAAATTTTATTGAATATTTCAACTGTATGCATTTCCCACTGCTCAGGGATCTTGTATTTTTTACCGGTTAATGTCAAAAATCCAGGTTCTGTATTTTTATGGACAGGTTCGCTTGTAGCAATGCAATCAATATCATTCACTGTCAAGCCAAGATAGCCTAGTGAACGTGCAATGAAGGAAACTATTTCGCCTGAATCATGGCGCTTTTTCGTGAAACGTTCCTTCTCAAAAGCACCCAACAACTTTCCATCTTTAACGATACACCAATTAGCATCATGTCCTCCAGAAATGCCTAAAATGATCATCAAAGCGCCCCTATAAAATAGTCAAGCGCATTGAGACGATGCTGCCAAGTATTACTCTGCCTAAATTTATCCATATCAGCCTTGTCTTTTTCAGCGATATTTTGTTTATGCGCTTTCGCAAGGCTCTGAGCAATTTCATCAAAGTTATTTCCTGTATAAACTTGTGGGTACCCGGTAATTTGCGTTAGATTTGGAGAAACTACCGGTAATCCCGCTGCTAAATATTCGAATACTTTTAGCGGGGAGCAAGCTAGTGTTAATTCATTCACTTTAAAGGGAATGATCCCAACATCAGATTTAATTAACCATTGCGCTAAATCTGTATGTAATATTTCAGGTAGCATTGTGACATTAGAATGAGAACCTAACTCTTCAGCTAACTTAACAGTATCAACCCCATCATTTTCATCAATAGTTGATGTTACAGCGCCAATGAAAGTAAAATTATATTTAGGAAACTTCCGTACCAAATATATGCTTAAATCCCAATCAAACCAGGATGGCCAAATTGCGCCGATATATAAAACATTTTTACTGTTGTTATTAATTACCTTTTCATGTTTTGACTCATCGATTCTCTGTATGAATTGATTACTAACTGCATTTTCTAACAGTAATTTTGGTTTCTCTTTCGGTAGTAAATTTATTAAATACTGGCTGATAGTAGTGATATGGGTGGCTGATTGTATGTATTGTTCTTCTACATATTTATCTCCCCATGGCTGAACAGAAAATGCTTCCCAATAGTCCATCTGATCATAAATAAATGGGATATTTTTTTTATTGATGAACTCTAGATATCCCAAGTATAAATCAACGGGATTATGCGCACGTATATAATCTGGTTTAAAAGTGGCTGTTAACTCCTCTAATGAAGAAAAGGAATTATATTCATTTTTCGAAAAAGGTTTTAGACACCTTAGACAATTTCCAGATAAAACATATAAAGAAAGATTTTTATAAATATCGTTAGCATACCATTTGCTGACATTTTCTATATCGGTATCACTTGCACATACAAAAATTATTTGACGGACTAGACCCAAATCCTCAACTAATAATTGATGCGGCCTATGTCCACCCCCTGCAATCCATAAGTGATAATAGCTTAAGACAAGTATCTTTTTTATAGCTAACTTCATATAAATGTTCCATCCTGGAAAAGTTACTTAGGCTGTAATTTACAAGAATATAACTAACAAGCAAAGCATTATTTTTTTTTATTTTGGTAGCTAATCAGAGAGAGTGTACTAGCGATAATTAAAAAAACACCTACAAAAGCTATTGATTTTGGCATTTCTGACCAAATAATAAATCCAAAAAGTACCGTCCAAATAAGAGAAGTATAACCTAATGGGGCAACAAGATAAGAAGGGGCATCCCTATAAGATTGCGTCATAAGTAGTTGACCTAAACAATCACCAATCCCTAGCAAAATTAATAGCAATAGATCGTACACGCTTGGAGTGGTCCAGTGTATCGGTAAAATAGGAAATAAAGCCGCAGTGGTTATTAGGGTGTAATAAAAAGTAGTGGTAATACTATTTTCATATTTTCCAATATAACGAATAGTAATCAAAGCTAATGCGGTAAATATCGCGCTTAACAAAGCAAATATTGAGTTTAACTGCAAAATGCTTGCGCTGCTACGTACAACCATAAGCGCGCCAATTAATCCAACCAAAACACAACTCCCACCTTTAAAACCAACCCTTTCTTTCAAAAGAATCGATGAAAAAATAATCACAAATAAGGGAACCGAGAACAAAGTTGCAGTAACATCGGCAATGGGTAACTTAGAAAGTGCAGTATAGAAAAAAAACATAGCACTCAACCCTAAAAAAGCATGCAAGAAATGCCACTTAAGGTGAGAGCTTGTATATTTAATTTGTTTTTTAGATAGAATTCCCAAGCACATAATGACAGCAATGGCATTTCTAAAAAATATAATCTCAGTAATCGCATACGTTGCGCTTGTCCACTTAACTAATACAGAAGTAAGAGATACAAAAAAAACAGCAGTTAACATATATACTACTGCAATTAGCGACTTTTTTTCCATGGATATAGTATCGCGCAAGTTTGTAATTTTAAAAGCTATTGTCACGTGATCGAATATATTGCTCGCTGTGAGTTCGCATCAAGATTAATCATGGCGCTGAAATCATATTGATCTTTTATAATATTTTTTAAGGTATTAACAATCCGTTGGCTAGCCTTTCCATAGCCAAAGGGATTTTGTAAAAAGCTCGTCTTATTATAATACGTTTCATCTTCTAATAACTTTATCGCCTCGGCATATATTCTTTTTTGACAGGTTCCGACCAATTTTATAGTACCCGCAAGCAACGCTTCATATCTTTCTGTATTATCGCGCATAACCAGTACAGGCTTTCCTAAACTAGGCGCCTCTTCTTGTATCCCACCTGAATCTGTCAATATCAAGTAAGATTTTTTCATCAAGAAAACAAATGATAAATAATCTTGGGGCTCTATTAAGAACATATTTTTTTTATTTCCTAAGGTTTCTCGCACATAGTGGTTAACGGCGGGATTTGGATGAACCGGATATATCACCTCAACATCATCGCGCGCACCTAACAAAGCAATCGCCTCACAAATAGATTTAAATTTTTTGATATTATTTTCTCTCCGATGTCCGGTTATCAAAATCAGTTTTTTCTGATTATTCAAATAAGAAAATTTGGCATGTAAACTAGCACGTAACTCATGCTCATTTTCTATCCTCCGTACAACATATATTAAAGCATCAATAACCGTATTCCCTGTAACAATGATTTTTTTATGCTCAATACCCTCTCGTAACAAATTCATCTTCGCATTTTCTGTTGGGGCAAAGTGTATGTCCGCTATGGCTGTCGTGAGTTTCCTATTTATTTCTTCTGGCCACGGAGAATACATATCTCCGCTGCGTAAGCCTGCCTCAACATGAACAACAGGTATTTTTTCATAAAATGCGGCCAATGAAGCAGCAAATGTTGTCGATGTATCACCATGCACAATGACTTTATCCGGCATACAATCTCTTAAAACTATTCTGAGTTTATTAAGCACATTGACTGTTATATCGGTGAGATTTTGACTAATCTTCATTAAATCCAAATCATAGTTTGGCTTTATTTGAAAAAGATCTAAAACTTGATCAAGCATGCCTCGATGCTGTGCCGTTACACAAGTCATGGAGTTACTTCCAAACTCCGTTGCTAAAGCTTTCACAACAGGAGCCATTTTTATTGCTTCTGGACGTGTCCCAAATATAGAAAGAATTTTCATCGTGGTATCTCTAAGGCTTCACCCCACTTCATTTTTTTAGCTGTCTTAAAGACACTACCTTGTTTACGACTAATAGTTATTTTTTTTATATTATCTGATGCACAAACATCAAATAGAATGTGACCTGAATGTTTTGAAGGGGACTTTAAAATCCGATCTCCTTCTCTATCGACAACTTCTTTTGTAATAATTAAATAAGAATAGGGTTCATCTTCATAACCAAGAGTTCCTTTTTTAAGGGATTTCTGCCAGAAAGATCTTTCAATCCGCTCAGCAAAATGACACCAATCATCATTATTATTGTGTATTGGGCACCTTCCATGATGTGAACAAGGTGCCGCTATAAATCCTCCCTTTGATAGAAAAAAGTCACGAGCCTCCATGCAATTACTAAACCCTCTTGGAGTTCCAGGCTCAATAATAACTATTGCTTGATTGGCTAACACCCATACTTTCTCAAAAAGGGTTTGTCTCAAATCTTTCTGTTGCTCTATAAGGAAATAAGAGAGAGTTACAAGATCGTGGGAAGGCAGCTCAAGATTTTTATCAATGTTCATATGCTTCCAATTAACTCGCTGCCAAAATGGATTTGTACTATAACTAGCTATTTTCTGAGCAAGTTCAATCATTGCTGCGTCTTGATCAAGCGCACTCACCTTATTAAGGTTTGTGTTTTCCATTGATGCCCATAAAACAGCTCCTGTTCCAGTGCCAAGATCAAGAAGACTTTCAATTTTTTTGGATAGCTTCAATGAAAAAGTTTGCTCTAATAGCTTATTCGCTACTGCATAGGTTGCCGGCATACGAGTAAGCAAATAAGCGGCAAGCTCAACTTTAATCGATAATAAAAAAGCGGGAAGTCCTGTGGACAAATCTCTTTTTCTTAAAGTAGCATGTTTCAATCCCGCATATGTTTTTTGGAGATTGTTATATGCTTCCACCAGCTCTATATGGCTATAAAGCATATCAGCTTCAACCATAGTTTTTTGTATCGCGGCTGATAATTCAAAACTGGTCTTATCCATTTTCAGTAAAAATCCATTCAAAGCATATAGTGGTAAAAATAGGGATAGAAACTACAGAAAAAATCTAATTTCAGTAAGTTAAATGTCTGCTATGGACAGGCCTCTCGGTATCCGGTGATGAAAGAGCATGATCCCAACCCTCCTCCTCATTCCTCATGCTTCGCCTGCCGGTTTCACTCCCTAAGAAGGTATAAGAAGAATCTGATACACAGGGTTGATAATGCGCATCTACTTTTTTTAACCAATCTGTTATACAGTTTGCTATAAATGGAATACAGAAACTACCCATAGAGATACCGCTTGAAATGGCCAGAAAAATAGCGAACCCATACGCTATATCATCCGTCATAAACGATTCAATTCTTTTTGCCGCTCTAGCTGTTGCATATGAAGTTTGAAATGCTCCAATGCTATCAACAGTGGTCCACGTTACTTGCATGGCCACAATGACTGCTGATGGAACTAACTTAGCCAATTTGTAACGAATAGTGCTAGGATTATAAGTTTTATTACCATCGGCTGAGCTTTCAGTCGTATTTTTTGGGAAAAAGTGCGCTTTCAAAGAACCCCAACAATTCCCCGCGCAAGCAGTACAAGAGCCCATTTGTTTAAATAGAAAATGAGCAGCCAATCGTCTAATAATGGTTAGGTTATCAATTTTTTTTCCATAGTTTGATAAAACCGTAGGGGCATCAGAATAGTTATAGGTGAGAACGGCCATTATAAATGCAACGAACGACATGGGAATAGCATATTTTCTACCCGATGATTTCTCATCACCGGCTGCCATTTCGATCGAAAGTATTTGCACTCCCATATTGGCTAAGGCAGCTACAAAATTAATGCCAGTTCCTAAGGTCCCAAAACTTCTCTCAAAAAAACCTAATTTAACGTCTACCTCAGTCGTCACAGTTTCAAAATGATCGTACTTCCCTAAATTCTTTCTATTTTTAGGCGGATCAATTTTTTCAGGCAAATTAAAGTAGGGATCTTGGCTTAAAATATTTTCAATATGTTCTTTAAGGACTACGGAAATATAAGACCGCCAATTAATCTCAATATCTTCTTTTTTCCTTTCAATAAGAGGTTGTTCTTCGCCTTTTTTATAGAAACCCAATTCATTTCCAACACCCGATATACGCATTTTAACTCTTACTTTATGAAATAAGTCAAAGTTACCAAGCTCTAGGATTAGTAGCTGGAATAATTTACCTTCGGAATTATATCTGACCAGAAGAGAATATGTGAGTTGCACTAAACACCTTTCGTTTTAGTTATACAATGAACGAATCCTTGGCGAATACGTGATAATCTTCTATTAAATTTCAAAAATATAAAAAATAAAACAGAGGAATACTATGAACCAATACAGAAAAAACTACAAGAAAAAAATTAAATTCGCGTCAGTAGCAGTAGCACACGTTCTGTCCACATTTGAGACAAAATTTATGTCCTAGTTACTCTAAACGCTTTCTATACTTAAATAGAAGTAAAATACGTGGCCATTTTAGTTTTAAGGACCGTAAAATACGATTAATTTCCCCTCTTTATTTAGAGAGAGGCATTATTTGAATGGATTTTTAAAGTTAATTAAAGTTTTATTAACGATAAAAAATAATAATAATCCTATGCGGAACTTTTGCGAAATTGAATACTGGTTTTATATACATTTACATGATAATTGTAATAGCCACCACGATTAAAAATATTGTTTTCAATAACTTATAATTTAAGCAGTAGACTCTTAATCTATTGGTCGATGGTTCGACCCCATCACGACCACTAATAAAATCACAACCACATCGGCATTAAGAGGAACAACAATAGATACTTTGTTTTAGATTGGCTTGCAAAAATTATTGGATGTCGTTTATCTAGATTTACATCTCGATAGCAAAGTCCCAAAACATTTGCTTGTCTTAATCTTGTTGCTAAAGAAAAAATAACTAAATCAACTAAATGTGAAGGTAACCCTTTAAGTAATTTTATTACTTCATCCTTTAATAACCCGCGTTCCTCTTCTTCGCCTTCATGGCGCATAGACACAACCGGGGCTTTATCAATCCATTTCCATTCTCGTTCTGCTTTACGAAGGATGGATCTAATCAAAGCAAGTAATCTATATCTCGAAGAAAATAAACGTATTATTCCAGAGCTAATTTTACCCAATAACTTGGTTTATGCGTTTTATGATTTAGGTGTGAATGATTCGACGGTGGTTATTCTGCTCCAATTTGATCATCTCCATAACCCAAATATTATTTATTATCTTGCAGCCAATAATCATCCGATACAACATTATATCAATGAAGCGCATCGCTTTTGTAATAAACATTATCTGCGGTTACACAGTCATTATCTACCGCATGATGGCAAGAATCGAGATAAATCAACCCCTAAAAGTGCGCGGAATATTTTTCAGGAACTCGGTGAAGCAGCTTATTGTGTTCCTAAACCGCAACGCAAGATCGATGCGATTTATCACGATAGATAAATCTTGGTTTATTTTTTGAGATATTATTTTATTTAAATGCTTAAACTTTTTGTTTTCAAGGAGTTTATCAAATAAAGAGTTCTCTCCTATATTGGGATTTTATAATGAATTTGCGCCGGAGAGTATTAAAAATTCCATCGTATCCAAATTATCTAAATCATAAAATTTATCAAGTAAAAAATAACCCCACTGTACTTAAATGTTCTTTAAAAGTAATCATTTAAAGAACATTTTAATACGGCAGAAGGATCATTAATAAACTCAGGGCGCGCCGTATAAATAGTAGATATGCCAGGATATCAATTCTGTACCCATGTCTCCATTTTTTTGGAAATACTGGAGCGTTCCACATCGGTAATGGTATTCTGTGCACTTTCATTCATCAAAAAATAAAAGAGATCCCTATTGCCTTTTTTAAGTGCATCAAAGATTAAATTAACGATTTTTTGCAGGTTTAGTTGTTCGGATACAAATCTTTCTTTAGATGTTTTTTCTTTAGCTAGTCGTTGATTTAGTTCCTGGTACAGTACTTTTAATCCAGGATTTTTAGGCTCTTTTAATGTTATTTTTTTAATTTTATAATTTTTATCTAGTAATTCATTTAGAGATTGGTAACCTAATAAGCTAATATCTGTATCACCTAAATCTAACTCAATTAATTGAGAATCTTTTTCTAGAACTGAACAAAGTTCTTTGAGGGACTCATCAATGACAATGTTTATTTCAAAACCTAAAATTTCTAACAAAGACTGGTTTCTTAAAAAATTAATCCAAGCAAGAGGATTAAAAGCTGCGTTTTTGATACTTAACTCTGACAACGTTTTATGATGTTCATTTAAGTCAAATGATAAATTAGCTATAAAATGCCTACTTAATAATAAATTTTCGCCATTGTAAGAAGTAACTACCTCATTAAGTTTAATGCTATTCCATGCGTATTCAGTCAGCAATCGAAGTAATTTATTTTCTATTAACCTTCTTGGATCGTGTTGCTGAAATGCTTGTGATGCTCCCGCTCCAAAAGGAGTAAATTTTCCGCTCAATAATTTCGTCAGAACCTTCCTGACTTTATCATCTACATATAATATTTCGATAGATTTGTGGCCAGAACTTAAAACTGCACAAAGACGCAGATAAAAAATTTTTAATACTTCTTGTTCATATAAACTGAAATAATTAATGGGAGAAAGATAGGTAAAGTTATATTTTCTTTCATATACCATTTTTATTAGAACCGAAAGTCCAATATCGATGTATCAAGAAATTCCAAAACAAGATAATTCCTGATGCTAAAATTTGACTTAAAATATAAGAATAATAAATTAAGAAAATTTTCATTAAAGAAAAATTTATAAAAAGTCCGAACAAGGAATTTACTGTAAATCTTACTAA
Source organism: Candidatus Aquirickettsiella sp. (assembly GCA_049283295.1). Taxonomy (GTDB): domain Bacteria; phylum Pseudomonadota; class Gammaproteobacteria; order Diplorickettsiales; family Diplorickettsiaceae; genus Aquirickettsiella. Next base: position 30,427 of record JBAPVR010000050.1, on the reverse strand, counting down.
AGCTTTTTTATGGGAGAAGCTACTTTTAAAAGTAAAATAATGATTTAAAGTATAATTAAGTATAGATCCAGCAATATAGCCAAAAGTAGAAGACCAAATAGGTTTTATAAACAGAAACTCAACCATACTTATTAAAATTGAAAACTGAATCAAAGCTGATAAAGCACCCACTATAAAGAAACGATAAAATTGTTTTGTAATAGCTTTCATAGAATTGGAATGCTTAATGCGGATAACACACATTTTCTTTGCATAATAAATAAATATAACTTGCTTGTTTACTTAGGCTAATACGTTTATAAAATTTTTCTAACTTATTGTCAATTTTATCATTGATTATAAAATAATTTTTTTCATCAGCAAAATGCACGTCTCGCAAAGGGAAACTAGAGTAGATTAACTTATCGATTTCAGCGATGACACTTAATCCTGTAGCCATAAAATCATTTGCATAGAATAGTATATGCACCTTCTTCACAAATATAAGCTAGAAATAAACTTGCAATGGCTAAAGTGACCAACCCTCTTAAAATATTTGAAAAATTATTAGATGCATGGTGGTATTCAATCTAGCTATCCCTTAAATTAATTGATACTTAATGAAAAATAACCTTAATTATAGCGCAAAGATAAAACAGCCAAGAAAAAATAAAAAAACGCAATAAAAATGAAACTTATCATAAACCGACCTCCTGCTTGGATTGTCGAACCCATTATGATACCCAATAAATTCCCCAATTTTAAGGCCGTGTTACCTAAACCCACTAGTTGTGAACGCCTATTCTCTGTTATTCCTTTTAGTAAAAAGGTAAACAGTATCAAAGAACTAGCACCGAGACTTATCCCCAAAAATAAACTTAGTATAAATGCTAAATAAGCTTTGGTAACAAATGCATAACCACAATAAACTAAGCCGCCCAGTAGCAATGCCATAACTAAAATTCGCTTACCCCAAACAAAATTATTTTGTTTATCAATGAAACGTCCCAGGTTGGGTGTCGTTAATGACATCGTCAAAGCGATTAACGCATAAATGATCCCTACAGCTATATTTCCTGAATGTAATTGTTCAACTACATATAAAGCAAAAAAAGGGGTCGACATCCATCTTGCCGCTTGGGTGAAGCAAATAAGGAAAAGTAATAAATTTTCACCTGGATAAAATTTTTTTATTTTTTGAATTATAATTTTTTTATTTTCTTTATTAATGGGATTCTCAATTAGAAAATTAGCTAATAAAGCTGAAACCAAGACACAAACAAATCCAGAAGTCATAAAAATAGCTGAATATCCGTAATAATTTGCTAGAATCCCTCCACATATAGGCCCTACTATGCTCCCCAATGCGGTGGCTGATTGTAAACGCCCAACTATTCGACTATGTGCGTTGATAGGTGTTATTTTTAGTGACCATGCCTGCGCAGCTGCCGTAAAACCTGCCAAAGCTCCTTGTAGTAACCTAATCAATAGAATCCACCATGGATTTTTAAAAAAAATTAAGGTCCATTGACTCGCGGCTAACGCAAATCCTGCACGTAGTATCATTTTTTTATATCCGATGCGCCCACCTATTTTTGTCCACAATAACGTTGTAAAAATGGTAGTGAGCAATGGTGCCATATAAATGACTCCACTCCAGTATTGAAGTGTTCTGGCATCAAAAGAATGATACGAAGATAAAATCAATGGCCAGTAAGGGTCGCTCATATCCAGCATGGCAATAATAATAAGCTGGCCGAAAATTATATAACGGGTCTGCTGACACCACAGAGTATTGGATGTCGCAATCTTCATATTTACAGGCTTAAGGGGTTCACTATCTGAGAAAATAATCCATCACGTAAATAATTTTTTTCTAACCGCATTCGAAGCAAGGCTTTTACTGGCCAATGGGTATTTAAAATCGTATTAAATTCTTTTTTCCAAGTAATGGGGCACATTCGATTTTTTAATGCATAAAACCTCTGCTCCGTCACTTCTCTAACAATTTTCCAAAAAGGTTTTTCTTCACAATTAAAATAATTCGCTAAGAGTAATACAATTTCACCTAAGTGTAATTGATATACCGTATATAAAAGTTGATTTCGCACCGTATCTTTATTTTTTTGTAAATAGGGAGAATTTTCGGTTAAATCTAAGTTAATTCCCGTCGATTTCAAACTTTCAGCATGAATTTCAATCCCATCGAAATCTCTCGCTATAAATCTTTTAATTTTTCCTTCTCGAAGGATAGCTAAAGTGTTTTGCTGATGACCCTCTAGAGCAATTCCATAAAGTAAAAAAAGGTCTAAATAACTACCTAATACTAGATCGGTATAATCAAGAAAATAAGTTAATGCCCCTTGATAAGTTAAACACCCTGATAGTTGCATTATCTCAATAAATAAATTAGTTTCGCTCATTGATGTTTTTTCAAAAAACGCGGCTACGACAATTGCAACTTCATTAGCTGCAAGATGTTTTGTGATATTTTCTCGAAAAATAACCGTAAAATGTTTTGCCTCATCTATGTTTAGACCCTTTAAATGTAAGCCATAAGACTCTGGCAATAAACCTAAGCGGCTAGAAAAATAATTCTCTTTTCTCAAAATTTTTTGCAGAACATTACTAATCCTTGGCATATTTTTGGTTGAGATGGGTGATAACGTTCTTACAATACTCGTTGCTTGCACAGCAACTGGTAGTTTAATATAAGGTGAATTAATACTTTCAATAGGTAAAAGTGTACGAAAAGATAAGGTTGGACTCGCTATTATTTTAGCTTTATCCAAAATAACAATAATTTTATTTTCGATATAATCTTTAAACAAGGGCGATATAAATGTAAAATAATAAACTTGCCAAGGATGAACTGGGAATGGAATATAATCTTCAACTTCTAAATTATTTTTTTTCAACTCTTCTAGCCAATTGGACCATGCATCTGGAAAAAGCTCAATAAACCACTTAGTAAAATTTACATTTGGTTGCATAGATTCAATATGGACATAGTTTTTTTGTACTGCAGCGATATAAATACCTACTTTAGATTGAAATTCAGGCGAATAATTAATAGTATCTTGGGTAGTAAAGCCTAGTTTTGTTTTTGCACAAGGATGATAAGGATGTCCGCTAAATACGGACTGTTCAAATTGCAAAGAGTTATTAGCTGTTATTTGTGGCGATTTCAATAAATTATTCAGCTGAAGATGCGATTTTTTTTTACTCCTATCAGCCAAGTTGTTCACACTGTATTTTTTCCATGTAGAAAGCAGAGCATTTTGCAAATGATTGGCTATTTCTTTGTAAAATTTTAACCATTGGTCCATATTCAAAATACTTTCTAATTCGTTTTTGACTATGTCTAATAATTTTAAAGGATCGGTAATAGTTTGTTTTAAAGAAGTTGATTTATGCTTCAAGATTAAACTATCGAAGTGAGTAAATCTTAATAAGGAAAATAATTTTACGCGCGTAACATACATAAAATAATTGGATCGTTGAAGATCAAAAATTACAGTCGCGTTTTGATAATGATAGGGCAAAATACCTTCACGTAAAAAAGCCAATAACAGTTGTCTTAAAGAATGCTTATTGACTTCGTTGATACATTCGTGTATGGAAAAATTAAATGTATTCGAATATAGTTTGTATTGTTCACTGAAGATTATTTCTTGAGCGAATATTCTGTCTTTAACATGCATAATTCATTCCTTAGAAGCCAAATCAGATTATCTGAGTAGTATCTAACTACTAAATGCTCTAATGATATATAGTAAGGTAGCTATTATTCATGGTTTTAGAGTTGAGTCAAGAATTCCAATTGAACTATTTTGTTTTTTATCTTTCAATACTTGCTTTATATTCATTATTTCTATGCCAACTAAAAATTAAATATGTCAACATTTTTTATATTTCTATTATTACTAATATGTATTTCATTAAGTCTATTTAATTTTAAAAAAATGAGTTTAATTGCCGGATCAATTTTAATCCTATGTTATCTTGTTATAGGCGATGGACTTTTCCCTGCTTATCTATTAAGAAGCTTACAATCACCTTATAGTCAACCTACTCCTATTAACTGGAAAAAAACCAATAACATAATTTTATTGGGGGGCGGCACAAGTAAGGATCCGAGGTCGAATAAAATAAACCCCAGCATATTGGCATTTTCCAGAATTGTACAAACAGCAATAATTTATCGTGCATGTAAAAAAACTAGGGCACGCTGCCATATTCTTATTAGCGGCGGTGATCCATCGAATAAGGGAAAATCCGAAGCAAAGACCTATCAAGAAAGTTTATTATCTTTAGGAATCAACTCTGAAGATATTCAATTGGAGGATCAAAGTAACAATACTTATCAAAATGCGGAGTTTTCCAGTTATTTCTTAAAAAAACAACCCAGTGAACAACTGCTATTAGTTAATTCTGGAATAGCTTTAAAACGAGCGCTTTTATACTTCTCTTTTTTTAATCTTCATCCCAAGCCTATCGCTTCAGACTTCATTACTATCCCTATTACTAAATATCCATTAGGCTATAATTTTGCTATGAATGATTTCGCAATTCATGAATATATAGGGATACTTCGTTTTTATATTTATAATTTTTTGGATGAAACAAAAATAATTCCAGTTAAGCGGCAAATTTACTAAGCTAGTATTTTTCTATTTGGCTGTATTCATATGCCTTACGCAAACCTTGTAAAACCAAATCAGAAATAAGGGTATCGAATAAACCAGTTTCTTCATAAAGCTGAGAAAACCCACCCGTACCAATGACCTTAACACTTGCACCATGAAAAACTTCCTTTTTAAATCCTAAAATAATTTCTTTAAGCGCTCCCAAATGTCCATAATAAAGCCCACTTTGTATACTTTCACGTGTTGTTCTACCCATATAAGTAGTGGGTGTTTCTATGTCCACAGCCATCAATTTAGCGGTATTATTTTTCAACGCTTCCATGCAAAGTCTTAATCCTGGCAAAATAGCCCCCCCTAAATAATTCCGATCTTTAGTAATAGCACATAAAGTTGTAGCCGTACCCATATCAACAACAATTAATGGTTTTTCTGGGAAAGCAGTTATTGCACCTATGGCATTCGCAATTCGATCAGCTCCCACTTCATTCGGATTTTTACAACGGATATTTAAGCCCGTTTTAACCCCTGGCTGTAAGATAAAATAATCAGCATTTTTAAAATATTGGAAAAAACTATGCCGCAGCGTATAATCGTAATTAGGAACTACGGAAGATATAGCCACTGCTTTAATTTTCAGGGGCTCTAGCTTATTGTGCTTAAGTATATTTATTAAAAAAATCCCGAATTGATCGGCTGTGCCCAATAATGGGGTCGCATATCGGAAACGCAAAATAAGTTTATCTTTGGCGAATACTCCACATAACATATGAGTATTACCTACATCTAAACATAACAGCATAAATTGAACCTACTAAAGGTATAAAGTAACTAATCACTATACTTAAAATACCAGCCTAATGACAATCTCTTCAAAGAAAAACTTTACTTTTAATGCAGAAAAACCTGCTGAAATTATAAAACTCGATCTTAATGAAAACCCTTTTGGTGCCAGCCCTCTTGCGATAGCTGCCGGCCAACAGGCCATGCTTAACTGCCATCGTTATCCAGATAACCATGGCCTTTCTTTAAAAAAATCTTTATCCATACATTTAAGTGTTCTCCCTGAAAATATTACGCTTGGTAATGGCTCAGAAAGTTTATTAGAACTTATTGTCAAAAATACTTTAGGCCCGTTAAATTCAGCTGTCATTCCAAATTTTTGCTTTACAGGTATTTCAAAAATCTTAAAAAACGCTAATGTAAAAATTAAAATAGCCAAAAATTCACACTCGTATATCTCAGGCCAACATTTGTTAGACACCATTGAGCCAATGACCCGAATAATCTTCATTGTTAACCCAAATAACCCTACCGGCAACTATATGAATAAATCAGAGTTGCTATATCTATTAAAACATCTTCCCAAGACTATATTAGTCGTTATAGATGAAGCCTATGCAGAATATGTTGAAGCCGAAGATTACCCTAATAGCATCCAATTGATAACACGCTATTCTAATTTAATCATTCTTAGGACCTTTTCCAAACTCTATGGTTTAGCAGGATTAAGACTAGGGTATGCCATTAGTGGATTTGAAATAGCCTCCATGTTAAATCTTAGGTCCTTACCTTTTAGAGTAAACGCTATAGTATTAGCGGCAGCAGAAGCCAGTCTCAACGATCAAGAGCATATTAATTTAGCCCGTTTGTTGAATCGGCAAGGGCACTCTCAACTCTCCAAAGGCTTACAAAAATTAGGTTTAGAAACATTACCTTCTTTTACCAACTTTCTATGTGTGGATTTGAAGTCTCCAAGTTGGCCTATCTATCAACTACTATTATTATATGGCATATCTGTAAGACCTCTGCTTGACTATGGACTATCTAATTTTTTACGGGTTTCGATCGGTACAGAAAAGCAAAACCGCTGCTTTTTAAGCCTATTAGAAAAAATACTGGTTAAATCGCACATCCATTAGATAAGCGTTTTTTTAATGCTATCTAGATAGGGATTTTTCATTTAAAATACCCTTTGGATAATTTAAAATAATAGATTTCTGGATAAAAATAATGAGGGCTCTTACTCTATTTCTTTACGAAGCCGTCATGCATCCCTGTAGGGTGGGAGCATTATTTCCTAGCTCAAAAAGGCTTGCTTATAGCTTAACTCAACAAATAGCAGCTAATCCTTCTGGATTAGTAGTTGAATTAGGAGCGGGAACAGGAGCTATAACAGCAGCTCTGATTAACCAAAAAAATCTTTTTCGTCAGCTTATCGTGATTGAGCGATCCGCTAAACTTTCTAATCATTTAGCACAGCGCTTTCCTAAATTAAACATTATCCAAGGAGATGCACGTCAGTTACATCAACTAATCAACCAATCTACTTCTGCGCCCATACAAGCTATCGTTTCAAGTTTACCTTTACGCACCTTATCACCCTCTATCGTAAAAAAAATTGGTGCTGAGATTAATCATGTTTTAATAAAAGGAGGATTATATATTCAATATACCTATAGTTTATGGGGAAAGCCTTTATGCCCTTCTTCACAGCTAAAATTGATTCATCAACAATGGGTATGGCAAAATTTACCTCCAGCTCGTATTGATGTATTTCGTTACGAATGAATACTCCTCTTTCTATTGCAGTAACAAGCAATGAAATTTCCTTATTATCTACTGCACAAGCCTTAGCAAAAAAAAACTACTTACCTTATATAAGTTATTTTGAAAGAGAAAAATTTGATTATGTTTTAGTCTTAAGCCCATCGGGCTTATCCCTAGAGGATGTCAAGAAGAAACTAGGCTCATTAAAAATCGATTTTCTTCGAGGAAAACTAGCCTATCGATTACGAAATCTTCAAAATCAAAAGCAATTATTGGCTAAAGCAATTGGATTAAAACCTAACTTTAAACCAATAGTGTTAGATGCTACGGCAGGGCTAGGATGCGATAGTTTTATTTTAGCGCAGCTGGGTTGTCCTGTCATTTTATTAGAACGTTCGCCAGTAATTTTTCTTTTATTGGCGGACGCTATAAAACGTATTTTAAAACACCCAAACTGTCTAACTCTGTCGGTTAAACTAATAAAGATTGAGGCACTCATTTATTTAAAACAAATAAGTACCCACATACAAGCAACTCCTGAAATTATTTACTTAGATCCTATGTATCCTCACTCTAATAAATCTGCATTAGTTAAAAAGGAAATGCGTTTTCTTCGACTCCTTGTTGGTAACGATAATGATGCGTCTAGTTTACTAAAATTAGCCATCACCTGCGCAAAACAACGTGTCGTAGTAAAAAGGCCACGTTTATCTAGTTATTTAGCCGATATTAAACCTCATCATAGTATATTCGGTAAACAACATCGCTTAGATATTTATTTAACTTGTTTAATAGCTAGGGATAGCCGCGATGCTTAAGCAACCCTTCAAGTTTTCATTACTATCTTTACTTGTATTTTTATCCTCCCTATTCTGAATAATTTTAAATAATCCCCCCTTAACGCTTGAATTACTATTACTTCTTTGCAAACTAGGTTCAATTTTCGTTGTCATTGCATCAACTTCAGCAGTGTTTGCAGTGACGCACAGCCCATTCTGTTGTGTAGGTGCGTCATTTTCGCATTTAACTATTTTTACCGCGACTACTTTTACATCTTGTGAACTTGACTCATGTATGTTCAAACATTCTTCAGTGAGTGGAACTGGTAACTGCGTATCTATCCAAGATAATTGTTCGCTTTGCACTAAATGCTCTACTATTCTTCCAGCTTGGGTAGTTTTGCTTTCAACATTGTAAGCATATAAATACCAGGATGCTATAATAAATGCCCCTATTGCTGTACCTATAATTAATATGAGCGGAAAAAAAGTCGGCATCACTGCAGTAGAAGCTGCAACGATAGCAGTTATAGGCCCCCATATAACAAGACGAAAAACCAAACTTCCGGTACCTAAGCGTTTAATGATTATCATGAATCGATTTAAAGTTTTCTTAGCGTAGGTCCAAAAATGTAGCTTATTACTGAAACGCCGGTGTGTGTGTTCATAATCTAGTAACCGTTTATTTAATACCTGTTTAGTTGGCACCTCATCTTCTAATGCTTTAACTTTAACTTGTAAGTCGTCAAACTTAGCTTCATGAACTTGATTGGCCTTATACGCAGAATAAATACCATAACTTATACCAATGAAGAGAGTTACTCCTGCTATGATTGCGGTTGCTATAGGTCCTATTGGTGTAAAGCTGGTTAATGGAATAACTGCGGGACAAAGTGCATAAGTTAAGATAACTTTAGTTCCGTCTAGCAATAACCAACCCGTAAACAAAGGTAAAAAACAACCCTCAATAAAACCCATGCCTATAGCATGGTATTTGCTAAAACGTCGTTTTTTAAGTACTGCTTTTAAATCAGCCATTAAAGGAGAATTTTTTAAATCTACAGTCGAAATATTCTCTTTATACTGCAAACATTCATAAAATTTATTTTTTTTATTTAAGCCAACAATTTTCTTTCCAAGCATGTGTTTTTTTTGCTCTTTTATATCAGTCACTGTCATATTTCTATTAGCATTACATGCCTGCTGAACATTTGTTATCCTAAAAATTAATAACAGAGGCAAAGCGCCACATAATGCAATAGCCAATGGAATGACCGAAATTAAAGCCGCTGTTACAACTGGCGCAATAGGAATAAAATAAAAGATAAATATTAATATCCAGTAAATAAAACTAGCCTGCCCTAACGCAGCTAAAATAGCAGGAATAAATTTTTTATTTTTTTTATCGCTATTGTTTTTTAATGTCATTTCCGCATGCTCATCGATTAAAGACTGTACATGTCCAAAAAAATTTGCTGAATAACTATCTGTCAAAGCAATAATCCATTTATTTTTATAAAATATTTTTTTAAATTTTTTTGAGCGAGCGTCACTATTTAATAATTGACATACTTTTTCAGTGATTTCTTTATGTAGTTTATTCAGTGTTTTTTCTTTTGAATTTTTCTGCAAAAATTTATTTAATTCATTTAATTGCTTTCTTGCCGACCCGAACGCAAAAAAACGACGTCTCCAGCATGCAATTTTTGAAATATCAGGCGGATAGAAATAAGCTGCAGCTAATAAATGATTATAAGTTATAGGTTCGTCAGAATCATAATTATCATGCTGAATTTTACCCATTTTATTTTTGATGTCTTCTTCATTACCCGCGTTAAATAATCGACTAAAATAAAAATAATTACTATTTCGTTCTATTTCCCGCAACTCACAATATTTAACAACATAAATTCCTACTGCAGCAGCAAACAAACCAAGGCTCCCTAGAGCACCATCGATAAACCCCACATATTTACTGTTATTAATAGCATCAAAAAACTTAAAATCATGATCACAGGCACTTTCAATCACACTTACATTGAAAGAGGGCGTGGCCACAACTTCATCTAATGAACAAAGACAGCTATTAAAAACAGGGGCTTTTGCTTTAGAACTTATTAACCAACGCGGATTTTTTTTTAAAAACGATTTTTCACCTTCAGAGCCAGGCCCCGATAAACTTCTTTGTCTTTCTAATTTTCTAGAACAATTAAGGCTATTACCATTAAATTCGGACGTTACTTGTATTTCCGCAGGTTCCTTTTTTTTAATGGAAAATTTTTTGTCCATAACAGCTCCTTTTGGAAATTTGATGAATTAAAATAGCCCGTTTGTATATATAATTTTTTTATGAATTTTTTTTATCTTTAGTATATATTACTTTCTTAAAAATCTAATTATCATATTTAAAATAATAAATTTTTTTATTATTTTAAATTAAAACTCAAACTTTTTTAATAGTCTATCTTGTTTAGACTTGTTTAATATGAAATCTTTTTTGAAATGGGCAGGAAATAAGCATCGAATTCTTGATAAACTTAAAATTTATTTACCTAAAACTGATCGTTTAATAGAACCTTTTTTAGGCTCTGCCACTGTTTTTCTAAACACGTCATATCGCGATTATCTATTAGGTGATAATAATCTTGATTTAATTCAATTATATAAATATTTGCAGCAAGAAGGTCAGTTTTTCATTGATTATTGTCGATTTTTTTTTCATGATAATTTCAATACCGCAGAGGAATTTTATCGCTTACGCCGTTTATTCAATGATAGCAAAGAACATCGCAAGCGAGCTGCTTTATTATTATATTTAAATAAACATTGTTTCAATGGTTTAGCCCGATTTAACCAAAAGGGTGAATTTAATACTCCTTTTAGCTATTACAAAGCTCCCTATTTTCCTGAAAAAGAAATGCAGTTTTTCTATATACATGCAAAAAAAGCTAAATTTATCCATGGTGATTTTTTATCTACTTTGGCGTATGTAAAACAAGGCGATATAATCTATTGTGATCCTCCTTATGTCGGATTATCTAAAACCGCAAATTTTACTCATTATACTTCTGAAGGATTTAGTCATGCACAACAAATCAGCTTAGCCAACACTGCAAGAAATTTGGCCTCAAAGGGGATTCAAGTGATAATTTCTAATCACGATACAGAATTTACACGTGATATCTATAAAGGTGCAACTATTGTATCATTAGTGGTACAACGCAATATTAGTAGCAAAGGATCCGAAAGAAAAAAAGCCAAAGAGATTTTAGCAATCTTCCCCTAAAAATTTTTCATATTGCTTAGATTTAGATTATTCAATATTTCTTTTTACAATATTTTGAGTTTACTTATCTTTAAATTCAATCCGAATTGGACTACCAATAATTTTCAGCGCTTTACGATAGAAATTTTCAAGATATCGACGATAGGATGCCGGCAAAAAACTAGCATGTTGTCCATGGATAAGGATTATTGGAGGATTATATCCTCCTGGATGAGCATAACGTAACTTAACACTGCGACCTCGACTCAAAGGGGGTTGATGTGCGTTGACCGCTTGTTCTAACAAACGTGTTAAATGGGATGTGGATAAACTATGAGTTGCAGATCGATAAGCCTGTTGAATCAATGCAAACAAATTACCAACCCCTGTTCCATGAAGTGCTGAAATAAAAATGAGTTTAGCAAATGTTACAAACTGTAAGCGTCGATCCAAATCTTTTTTGACTTGAGTTCTTTGCTCATTGGATAAATTATCCCATTTATTTACTGCAATGATAAGTGCTTTTCCACTTTCCAGAATAAACCCTAAAAGATGCAAGTCTTGCTCACTAATGCCTTTCTGCGCATCAATTACTAATAAAGCAACATTACTTGCCTCGATAGCCTGCAAGCTTTTAATTACAGAAAATTTTTCGATATCTTGTACTGTTTTCGATTTTCGACGAATACCGGCAGTGTCAATGAAAGTGTATAATTTACCTCGATATTCAACATCATTTGCAATACTATCACGAGTAGTCCCAGGCTGATCAAAAACAATGGCTCGCTCTTCACCTAAAATTCTGTTTAGTAAGGTTGATTTGCCTACATTCGGCTTCCCTATAATAGATACTTTAATTCTTTGAGTAATAGCCTTGTCCGGCAATGATAGTTCAGCGATTGGAATTTCAATACTAGGAAAGTGACTTAATACTTTCTCCATTAGCCCTTGAATACCTTGGCCATGAATTGCGGAAATAATTGCAAGTGAAGCTGGGTCAAAACCTAACAGCGAAAACTCACTTTGTAATAAAGCAGTATCTAAGCCTTCACTTTTATTAATTACCAATGTAATTTTCTTATTTAGCCGACGCAATAGTTGTGCTAATTGCTGATCTAATGCGGATAGACCTTCCCTTGCATTGACTAAAAATAAAACATAATCAGCTTCAGTAATAGCACGTTGTGTTTGCTGTTCCATTAGAAAAGCAATATCCTTTTCTTTACCCCCACTTAACCCCCCAGTGTCTATCACTAAATAAGGTTGATTTCCCACAACTCCTTTACCATAAAGTCGATCTCGAGTTAAACCAGGAGTATCTGCAACTAAAGCATGGCGAGTTTTAGTCAAGGAATTAAATAAACTCGACTTTCCTACATTCGGTCGGCCTACAAGAACAATACTTGGCAAAGTGGATGCAGTCATACAGGTAAGGTCGTACGAGACCAAGCCGATAAACCACCCTCTCTTGTTAGGATACATACCATTGGATAATCCACAACAGGATTAGCTATAATACTGGCATTATCATGAACAAGATCTCTTGCTAAAGGATGGCCGTCAGATTGAGCAAGCCAATGAATATAGCCTTCTTGGTCCCCTATAATTAAAGTATTGCCAAAAATAGCGGGTGCGGTTAAACCGCGATGTCTTAATAGTTGTTGTTGCCAACGCAATTTACCTGTAGCACGATCAAAGGCCCACACGCTGCCTTCTGTATCAGTTATATACAAACTATCACCTACAGTAAGACCTGAATAACTTGAGAAATTTCTTTGCCATAAAATTCGTCCCGATCGCAAAGAAACAGCAGCTAGCTGACCTTGATAAGTAACCACATAGATTACATCACAGGATAATAATGGATCCGCAGCTATATCAATTAATTGATCAGCGACAGTCACGCCTTGAGGAAACGCAATATTTCGTTCCCATAATAAACTACCTTTACTTAGGCTCAACGCAGCTAATTTACCATCAGAAAAACCAACTATAACCTTATTGCCTACAATTTGTGGTGCACTAATTGGTCTTAGGATCAACATAGGTGAACCATGCTCATAAGTCCATAAGGACTCACCGGTTTGTAATTCTAGTGCTAATATTTGCCCGTCTACTGTTTTAAAAACAACTTGACCTTCTCCGATAACGGGGGGCGCTAATACCTGATTTGGTAATATTCCTCGCCATAGGACATCTCCCGTATCCGCCGCTAAAGCTATCACTTGGGGTTCCTTAGTGACGATAATAACTATTCCTTCACCAACGGCTGGGCCACTCGTTATAATTTGCTTAATATTTTTTTGCCATAATTTATGGCCATGTGCTAATTCTAAAGTAGTAATAAGACCGGATTTACTTGCAACAAAAATTTTATCTTCTTTAATAACAGGACTTAAACGTAAATAATCTTCACCCATACCCCTACCGGTTGCTATAGACCATAATAATACTGGTTGAAATTGGAAAGGATAAGCCGTCAAAGGTGCTGGAATAGGTGCATTATCATCACCTAAACCAGTACAGCCTGTTAAAAATAACAAGCACAGAAAAATACTGCAATGAACATAAATTTTAGTCATTAGATTTCTCATCAAGCGCAAGCCAAATTATTAATTTTCATTTCTAACAAAGGTTGCTCAATAATATTTCCAAAAGCTTGCTTAGCAGCTAGATAACTTTGCAATGCTTCTTTGGTATGACCTAAATTATTAAGAATGTCTCCCTTTTCCTCCAAAAAAATCGGAATATAAGCATCACCTTCATTTTTAGATAGCATGTTTAAGGCTTCTGCTGCTTGGTTTTGTGTTAATAAAATTCGTGCTAAACGTAAACGTGCCAGAGATTGTAAATCCTGATCCTGACCCTGATCAATAACCCAAAGTAATCTCTTAACAGCACCGGACAAATTATTCTGATTAACTGCTAATTTAGCTAATTGTAAAGCCGCTAAGGAAGCATAAGGTGTATAGGGATATTTTTTTAACAATCCATCTGCTAGACTATTTAGTGCCATTGTATTTTCATTCGTGGTTATTGCCACTACTAAGCGTTCATACTGCATGGATGCTGTTAGCAAATTATTTTCTTTTGCTTGATGCCAATAATTCCAACCCCAACAAATAAAAACAGCAATAATAATGCCCATTAAAATCCCAACACCATATTCACGGCACCATTTTTTTACATATTCCGCTTGTTCTATCGCGAATAATTCATTCATACGTTAAATATTCCTGCAATTTTTGAACCGCTTGATCTTGCAATATAATTTCTTGCGGATTTTTTTCCCTTAAGTTTTTAATAATAAAAGTTTTAGACCTTACTTCATCCTCCCCTAAAATTAAAGCAAAACGCGCGCCACTTTTATCGGCACGTTTAAATTGAGATTTAATCCCATCTCCACTCACATCCAGTATCAAACTAATAGCTGGCAATTCTTTACGTAAATATTCTGCTAAAATTAATCCCTTTTGTATAACGCTATGCCCTATCGTAATGAAATATATATCCGGAATTGAAATGGATGTCGCCGAATTTAATTTTGGCAATAAGTTAATTAACCGTTCTATGCCTATGGCAAAACCCACAGCTGGCGTTGCATGGCCACCCAACTGTTCCACTAGATTATCGTAACGGCCTCCTGCACAAACTGTATTTTGTGCTTGCTCCTCATCTGTAATAACCCATTCAAAAACGGTTTTATTGTAATAATCTAAGCCCCGTACTAAACGAGGATTAATGGTGAAGGAAATACCGGCATTAACAAGTATTTCTTGTAAAATACAAAAATCTTGTTGCGAGTCGGGATCAAGATAATCAAGTAACCGTGGCGCCTTGTCAATAATCTCCTGCATATCAGGGTTTTTACTATCCAATATACGCAACGGGTTGATCTGTAATCGTCGCTGAGAGTCTTCATCTAAATATTTCAGATGTTGAATAAAATAATTCACTAAATTCTCTTTGTATGCTTTGCGTGCAGTTGAAGACCCTAGTGAATTAATTTGCAAACTTAACTGATGTTTTAAACCTAATTCATCCCACAGGCGCGTTGTCATCAAAATTAATTCAGCGTCGATATAAGCTTGAGCTAAACCAAACACTTCCACACCAAATTGATGAAATTGCCTATAACGACCCTTTTGCGGCCGTTCATGCCGAAACATAGGGCCTAAATACCACCAACGTTGTATTTGATTGTAAAGTAAACCTTGTTCTATACCAGCCCGAACACAACCCGCTGTCCCTTCAGGTCTTAAGGATAGGCTATCTCCATTACGATCTATAAAACTGTACATTTCCTTTTCAACAATGTCTGTTACATTGCCAATACAACGTTTAAACAATTCTGTTTTTTCAAGTATAGGTAAACGAACTTCTTGATATCCATATTGTTTCGAAAGTTTACGCAATATATTTTCAATTTTTTGCCAAATAAAAATTTGCATGGGTAGAATATCATTCATCCCACGTATTGCTTGTATTTTTTCTGCCATAATTAATAATAAAGTTGTTTGGTTTTTTGTTTATGGACACGTGTTAATGTCTTATAAGCATCAGAATTGGGAAATCGTGTTTGTAACATTAGGGTATAACTCCCCGCAACGGTTTGATTTCCTAAAGATCTGGCTAAAACAGCGCCCAACCACAAAGCATTAGCTGTAGGCGCTTCAACAAGCTGCATATAATGATCTAAATATTGCTGAGCTTGTAAATAGTCTTTTGCTTGGTAACTTATTCTTCCTAATTCTAACCAAGATATCGCACGTTTAGGATCCTGAGTTATGGCTTGAGTAAAATAACCCATTGCTTTTTTTGTATCGGGTATCTGCATAGCACATAACCCTGCATTTTCGTAAACTTGAGCTGTATTAAGATAAGTTGGGTCTTGTAATGCCAATAAAAAATGCTGATCGGCATCAGAATAACGACCACGACGACATAAAAAAGTACCATAATTATTCTGTGCTGCACCGGATTTTGGATTAAGTGCTATCGCTCTACGATAGTAAGCATCTGCAGAGGAAAGACTTCCTGTACTTTCTAGAAAATAGCCCATTGCACCTTGCGCCTGCAAGGATCCAGGGGCTTGATGTTCAGCAAGCAATAATTTTTGGTGCGCACGTTGCACATCACCATTTTGTAAATAAGCTAAGCCTAATTGTACATTGACATCGGAGGCTTGTGGAGGCAACACCTGAGTTTTTGATTTAAAAAAAATACTACATGCCGTAAGAGTTACTATAAAAAAAATGATTATAAATTGCTTTAATATCGATATCATTTACTCTCCCCTTCATTTTTAAATTCCATCAAATTCCTGCAGATGATTCAAGCAAAATAGGAATAACTTGTTGACGTTCTCTGCTACGATAACTTCTATCTTGAACTCGGCCTATTAATTGACCACACGCTGCATCAATATCTTCACCTCTGGTTTTTCGCGTTATTGTGTTAAGCCCGGCTCTCATTAAAATATTTTTAAATTTTTCAATGACTACCAGAGAAGAACGACGATAAATCGTATTAGGAAAAGGATTAAAAGGGATTAAATTTACTTTAACTGGAATACCTTCTAGAATTTTAATTAATTGCTGAGCATGTTCAGGTTGATCATTTATGCCTTCTAACATGACATATTCCATAGTAATACGTCTTCTACTAGCTCCTTTAAAATAATTTCGGCAAACATCTAATAATTCAGAAAGTGGATATTTTTTATTGATAGGAACTAAACGATCCCTTAGCTCATCATTAGGCGCATGCAAGGATACCGCAAGTGCAACTTCACTTATCCCAGATAAGCGTCGTAATGCAGGAACTATTCCAGAAGTACTTAAAGTAACACGTCGTTTAGAAAAACCATAAGCAAAATCATCCATCATCAGATTCATCGCTTTAACGACATTATCAAAATTTAATAACGGTTCGCCCATCCCCATCATCACAATATTACTGACAGTATGGTCGTGGCGTAACGATCCATCAGATAAACACCGCACTGCCAACCATACTTGTCCAATTATTTCTGCTACAGTTAAATTACGACTAAAACCTTGTTGGGCCGTTGAACAAAAACTACAATTCAACGCACAGCCCACTTGCGATGAAACGCACAACGTGCCTCTATTTTTCTCGGGAATAAAAACTGTTTCGATACAATTACCATCACCAAGTCGCAACAGCCATTTTCTAGTCCCATCATCTGACTGCTGGTCAAAAACAATTTCAGGCAAATCGATTCGTGCTATGGATTTGAGATGGCTACGCAGAGACTTACTTAAATTACTCATCATCTCGATATCCTTGATACCTATTTGATGAATCCATTTTAAAACTTGCATTGCTCGATAAGGTTTTTCACCTAACTCTTGAAAAAAAAGTTGCATTTCTTCTCGATCTAAATCAAGTAAATTTTTAAGCGGCGTGTTCATTATTTAGAACCTTTCGCCAAAACATTGATGGGGTGTAAAAAAGAAAGCAATTTCTTGTCTAGCGGTATCAATACTATCGGATCCATGAACTGCATTTTGGCCGACGCTTTCTGCAAAATCGGCACGGATTGTGCCTGGTAGCGCTTGCTTAGGATCAGTGGCGCCCATCAATTCTCGATTTTTTAGAACCGCGTTAGCCCCCTCTAAAACCTGTATCATCACTGGCCCTGAACACATAAACTCAACCAATTCATTAAAAAAAGGTCTATCTTTATGGATTTCATAAAATTTTTCAGCTTGATCTTTCTTTAAATTCTCCATTCTGGCTGCAATAACTTTTAATCCCGAATTTTCAAATCTTTTAGTAATCTCGCCAATAAAATTTTTTCTAACCGCATCAGGCTTAATAATAGAAAGGGTCTTTTGAATTATCATAAATGCCTCTTACTTTTGTTCTAACAAATAATTATTTTAATAATAGAACGTATTATACAGACTTAAGAGCGCCGCACTATAGGCTTTTTACATGTTCATGGCATATAAAAACAGTATTTTTGCAGTTTTTAAGAGACCTTTGGTTGGGAATAGATAACCTTAGCCCCTGTCCTGGGCTTCTCCATGGTTGGATTAAGGACTTTTTCGAATGCCATTTGTCCGGTCTCAAGCTAACTTAAGCCTTGCGGACCAAATTTAGCATCCTATCCGGAAAGTCGGTTAATATACCATCTACTTCTAAAGCTAATAGTCTTTCCATTTCTTCGATTTCGTTGACAGTCCAAACATCCACTCGTATATTTTTTTTATGCGCTGCTTTTATAAAATGCGCAGTTACCATCTTACAAGGAACTTCTAGGGCGGTAGCCGATAGTAAAAAAGCTCGCGTTAAAAATAGTTTACTCAATTTCGAAAAGCGATCCATCTCAGCTTGTGTACCCGCAGTAGCAATGGCAGGACAAAGCCTACGCACTACTTTCATGGTACGGGAATTAAAAGCAGACACTAATACGTGTTTAGTTTTGTTATGATAATTTATTAGCTGCCTTAATGCAGCTATAATAGGCGGATCATTTTGCTTTATCTCGATACTAATAACCTGCTTTGGAAAAGCAGCAAAAATTTCATTTAAACTTGGAATTTTAATTCCTTGACCCCGAAAAGGAAAAGTACGGCCTTCATCATTAGTCCAACGATAACCTGCATCTAATTTTTTCAACTCTGCAAATGTGAGATCTTGCACTAGCCCTTTAGCATTTGTTGTACGATCTACAGATTCATCATGGATAGCAACTAAAACACCATCTCTCGTCATATGAATATCAATTTCACTTAAATCTACACCTATTTTTGCTGCCTCCTGTAATGCAAATAAGGTATTTTCTGGCCATAGCCCTGCTCCTCCACGATGAGCAATAACAAGCGGCTTTGCATCAACCTTATAAAGTGGAAACATACAAATTCCATAATACTAAGTATAAATATCTGTGTTTGATAAAGAAATATGATAAAATATTTCTCATTTATAGCATGTAAAGCCTTAAAATACTAACCCATACTAGGCTAAAGCTTACCTGCATCTTTGTCCAATGAGGTCTTTTTTCCATGAAGGAATATCATTATACTCCTATATGCACGGAGTCTACACGATCTACCTTTTTCGACTATATTAATAACATTAACATCCCTCCCATCGATTATTTTGCTGTAGGCATCGAGGATCATGTCCAAAAAAAACTCACTTCCCTCATTTCAAGATTAGAATGGCAAATTTATTTCGATAAAAATCAGATAACTAATGATGATCCATTAATAAAAGCCAAAAAATTATCACAAAGAAATATTATACCTTTTTCAGAAATAGACTATATCGATTCGCTTGGAAAGGAAGTCATGAGACAACGTTCATTACATGGCATGAAGAATGGTTTAATGCTTATACATAAACAACACCGTCTAAACTATATGATTGTACTAGCCACTGGGCTTTCTAAATTTAATCACTATAACTTTCTCACTAAATACTATACTCAACTTATTAGACTTAAAAATGACCTTAGCAAAATTATTGAAAGAGAAATTAACTATATTTTTAACTGAAGTTTCTTACCTTCTTACTATTCACTTATACGTCTTTTCTTCGAATCCATATAATTGCTGCGGCGGATTCTATATCCGCATCAAAAATGATAGGTTCTGCCGTTTCTCCCATAGGGTTCAAACAGGCAAGATTAAAGCGCCCTAAAGAATCTTTAAAAAGTCGCCGAAAATATTGCCCGCCATTCTTTAAGTAAATAATACAATCCTTATTGACTATTAAGTCAAATTCATTGCTGGACCTTAGTCTCCCCCCCACATAATCTCCAGCTCTATAATGGGGACTCATCTCATCATTAGAAACAATCATGACTACTGCATTTGAATATCGGTCTCGAAACTCCTGAGCATCTCGCATCATAGCAATTTCATCGTCTGCATCGATAGGTAAATTAACAATTTCGCTAGGCATAGCAAAATAATGCCCTAATGAAAGCCTAACGGTAGGATCTAATCCTTTACCATCGGCTATCCAAGACTCATCAACTATTAAACCTTCATTTTTATAGACTGCTACGCAACGTTTAATACCATTTTTAGAAATCTTAATCATACTATTTTCCCAAGACTTCAAAGTAATTTCTGGCAATTTATATTTTTTCTCTATATATGCCCTAGTAAGCCGCAAAATTGAACGTAAATATTTAAGTCTTGCACCGGGAGTATCTAAATTACGTTGAAGTAATGCCTGGGACATAATGGTTAGTCTCCTTGTAAGAGATATTTATTAAACTTGAAAAAATTATTTTAACTCAAGTAGTTAACTAAAAATAGATAATAAATGATAGCCTATTCTGGACCAAATATGGTTTTTTATTTTTCGGCCACTAGACTTCAGGGGGCGCTATAAGGTACCTTCTACGCAATTTTATTTAATTTAAATTTATATATTTTTACTTATATTATGAAAATGATTCAAGAAGGGTTAACATTTGACGATATCCTCTTACTTCCTAATCATTCGAAGGTTTTACCTAAAGATGTATCGCTGGAAACACAATTAACTTCTAAAATTAATTTAAAAATACCTTTGATCTCAGCCGCCATGGATACGGTCACAGAAGCAAAGCTTGCGATAGCACTTGCTCAAGAAGGTGGTTTAGGCATTATTCATAAAAATATGACCATAGAAGCCCAAACCCAACAAATTAGAAAAGTAAAAAACTTTGAAAATGGCATGGTAAGAAATCCCATCACCGTGGCTCCGGAAACGACGTTACGCGAACTACTTAAGTTGATGTCAACTTACTCAATTTCAGGAATACCCGTTATCGAAAATGAACAATTAGTAGGTATAGTCACACATAGAGACATACGGTTCGAAGAAAATTTAGAACAAGCAGCCTCTCAAGTAATGACTCCCAAAGAAAGACTCATCACAGCTAAAGAACAAGCTACGCCAGAAGAAATAATTGATTTACTACATCGCCACCGCTTAGAAAAAATCTTGATTGTCGACGACCAATTTCGATGCCGAGGGTTGATGACAGCAAAAGACTTGCAAAAAACCAAAGAAAAACCCTTCGCAACTAAAGATCTACGTGGTCAGTTATGCGTAGGTGCAGCCGTAGGTATAGGAATTAATGCCAAGGAACGTGCAACATCACTTATTGAAACTGGCGCGGATATAATCTGTGTTGATACCGCACACGGTCATGCCCAAAGCGTCATCGATATGGTCAAATGGTTAAAAACAGAATACCCCTATGTTTCACTTATAGCCGGAAATATTGCTACTGCCGATGCGGCACTAGCTTTAGCGAATGCCGGCGCAGATGCTATAAAAGTAGGTGTGGGACCTGGTTCAATTTGTACAACTCGAATAGTAACGGGTGTAGGCGTCCCACAAATTACCGCTATCATGAACGTTTCTGCAGCCCTAAAAGGAAAACCGGTGACTATAATTGCTGATGGTGGGATTCGTTATTCAGGAGATCTTTGTAAAGCATTGGCTGGTGGTGCACACGCAGTCATGATAGGTAGCTTGTTTGCAGGTACTGAAGAGGCCCCCGGAGAAATAGAGCTTTATCAAAGCCAACCCTATAAAGCATATCGTGGTATGGGCTCTTTAGGAGCCATGCAACAAGGCTCATCTGATCGTTATTTTCAAGATTCTTTAGAATCAAACAAACTCGTTCCAGAAGGCATAGAAGGCAGAATACCTTATAAAGGCCCCGTACAAACAGTTATTCATCATTTATTAGGTGGCGTTAGAGCCGGCATGGGATATACAGGAAGTGTTGATCTTGCCGAGCTTCATAAAAAAGCACAATTTATAAAATTAACTGCTGCCGGCATAAGAGAAAGCCATGTTCATAATGTGGCTATTACTAAAGAAGCTCCTAATTATTACCGAGAAGATTGAATAAACTCTCGAAATAATTCTTAGCATTTTTATAGCCCTTAAAATTAAATCTCTAATAAAAAAGGAGTGTACTAAGATGACTATCCCACAAGAACGCATATTAATTCTCGATTTTGGCTCACAATATACACCGTTAATTGCGCGTCGCATTCGTGAATTACATGTTTATTGTGAAATACACCCTTATGACATTTCAGAATCTGAAATTTTAGCTTTTGCACCGAAAGGAGTTATTCTATCAGGTGGCCCTGAAACTGTTACTTCAGATACTACGCCGCGAGCGCCGAAAATTGTATTTACCTTAGGCTGTCCAATACTAGGCATTTGTTATGGTATGCAAACCATGGCTGAGCAACTTGGTGGTAAAGTCGTTTCATGTGCTAACCGAGAGTTCGGATATGCGCCTGCATTAGTGACTAGCAATACTGAGTTACTAACGCATATCCGAGATAACTCCAAGAATGAAAAAGAGGCGTTGTTAGATGTATGGATGAGCCACGGTGATCATGTAGATCAACTTCCGCCTGGTTTTGTGGTTATATTAAATACGCCTAACACCCCCATTGCTGGTATGGCTGATCCTACACGTCATTTCTATGGATTACAGTTTCACCCAGAAGTAACCCATACCCATCAAGGGAAAAAAATCTTGTCTCGCTTTGTAGAAAAAATTTGCCATTGCCAACCCAGTTGGACAGCCCCTAAAATTTTAGAACATGAGATTGCTGAAATAAAAAAGAAAGTAGGAACAGAAAAGGTATTACTTGCTCTTTCGGGTGGTGTCGACTCGACTGTATTAGCTGCATTATTACATAAAGCTATTGGAAAACAATTATTATGTGTTTTTGTTAATACAGGTTTACTCCGAATTACCGATAAGGACTCAGTGATACAAAGCTTAGCTGATGATATGCATATCTCTGTTGTAAAAATCGATGCCTCTGAGCGCTTTATAAATGTCTTAAAAGGAATTATAGATCCTGAAAAAAAACGTAAGGCCATCGGTAATTTATTTGTTAAAATATTTGAAACTGAAGCCAGCAAGCATCCAGATATAGCTTGGTTAGCACAAGGCACTATCTATTCTGATGTCATTGAATCTGCTGGCACAGGTGCCAAAAAAGCCCATGCTATTAAGTCTCATCATAATGTGGGTGGTCTTCCGGACACACTTAAGCTTAAGTTATTGGAACCATTGCGTGAATTATTTAAAGATGAAGTATGTGAATTGGGTTTAGAATTAGGTTTGCCTCCTGAAATTGTATATAAACATCCTTTCCCAGGCCCTGGTTTAGCAATTCGTATATTAGGTGAAGTCACTCAAGATAAAATAGATTTATTACGTAAAGCTGATCTTATTTTAATTGAAGAGCTTCGTGCACAAAATTATTACCATAAAACAAGCCAAGCTTTCTGTGTTTTTTTACCGATAAATTCCGTTGGGGTTATAGGAGATGCTCGTCAATATGCTCCAATTATTGCCCTCCGTGCAATAGAGACCATAGATTTTATGACTGCCCGATGGGCGCATCTACCCTATAGTTTTCTTGAAACTGTATCAAATAGAATTATTAATGAGGTACATGGTATTTCCAGAGTAGTTTATGATATTTCGGGAAAGCCCCCTGCAACGATAGAATGGGAATAAACACTTCTATCCGGAAATACAAAGCGAATAGGAAGCTATTTTTGACTTTAACTCGTCTGTTCAATAGACTTCATTTACTTATACTTCATAGAAGTAGCGATTTAACCTATGCTGCAACTTGTTAAAAACTGGTTTACCCGATACTTTCTTGACCCGGAATTGGCTATTTTATGGCTATTTCTGTTGTTTATTATTATCGTTTTTGCCTCTTTAGGAAAAATCTTAGCACCGGTGTTTGTCAGTGTTGTTATGGCCTACTTATTACAATGGCCCATTAGTTCTTTAGAAAAACTTCGCTTACCACGAATCGCCGCAGTTTTAGGGGTTTATACTAGTTTTGTAGGCTTAGTTATCCTTGGGATTGTGGGTCTATTACCGTTATTATTTCGTCAATTAAGTAACTTAATAGCTGAATTACCCGCTATGGCTGCAAAAGGTCAAGCGCTACTCTTATATTTACCTACTCGTTATCCAGGCTATACCTCATCCAGTCAAATTCAAGAATGGATTACTCAGTTCAAAGCTGAATTAACCCATTCAGGACAAGGGATATTATCTGCTTCATTAGGTTATATTCCCAACCTCATCGCATTTGCCATTTACTTTGTATTAGTGCCATTATTAGTCTATTTTTTCTTACTTGATGAAAAAAAAATAACCCTCTGGCTAAGTCAATATTTACCTAAAAAGCGTCGATTAATTTCTCAAGTCTGGAAAGAAGTTCTTACCCAAACAGGTAATTATGTAAGGGGAAAAGCTTTAGAAATGTTGATAGTGTGGATAGTGACTTATCTATCATTCGCAATACTGAGTCTTCAGTACGCTATACTACTCAGTGTATTAGTTGGAATTTCAGTGATTATCCCTTACATAGGGGCCGTCATGGTAACGATTCCCGTTCTTATTATTGGATTTTTAGAGTGGGGATGGACGGCTCATTTTGCTTATCTAGTTGCAATTTATACTTTAATTATCACGTTAGATGCTAATGTCTTAGTACCCTTTTTATTTTCGGAAGCTGTTGATTTACATCCTGTCACTATCATTATCGCTGTGCTGCTATTCGGAGGTTTACTAGGATTTTGGGGAGTATTTTTTGCTATACCGCTAGCTAGCGTGGTAAAAGCTATACTAAATGCTATTTCTTATAAAAATAAATTAAGCTAAAAGTTGGTTTTTAACTTAATTCTCCAACTGCTTGTAAAACAGCCTCTACATGACCGGGAACTTTTACCTGTCTCCATTCTCGACGCAAAATACCTTGTTTATCAATCAGAAAAGTGCTTCGTTCTATACCACAAGTTTTCTTGCCGTACATAATTTTTTCTTTTAATACATCATATAACTTACATATTTTTCCATCCGCATCGGATAATAATTCAAAAGGAAATTGTTGTTCTGATTTGAATTTCTCGTGAAGTTTCAAATTATCGCGTGAGACTCCAAAGATCACTGTATTTAAAGAAGCAAATTTTTTATAATTTTCCGAAAAATCTTTTCCTTCCTGAGTACATCCTGAAGTGCAATCTTTAGGATAAAAATATAAAACTACATTTTTACCTATTAAATTTTTTAAACATATCATTTTATCGCTAGTAGCGGGTAACTTAAAGTCTAGTGCGGGCTTGTTTATAACTAACATATAACTATTAAAAATAAAAAGATCTAATTTTTCTGGGGTTCCATGGCGACATCAAAATTATTTTCGTCACAAAATACAATAAAATGTTCACGAAAATCAGCAACTAAATGCGGTGGTTGCGCAGGAAAACCAAAAGACAATGAAATTCCCAACATAGCTGCTTCAGTTATCGGGGCTTTATAGGATTCAATTTGGAGATTGTACAGTGTTACTTCGTGTTCCGATAAAAATTGGGTTATCTTAGCTAAAACATCGGGCATATCAGGAGCCACAATATAAGATGAATAAGGAAAACTATCAGGCTGTGCACTACGAAATTGCGTACGCGCAACTAAAACCTGACCTTCATATTTTTTTATGAGTGTTTCAAATTTGGCTATGGTATTCCAGACCCCACCAATCAACAAGGTCATAGTTACATGTGTTGCTGTGGTATTTACACGTGCATCAACAATATGGCAGCCGCTATGCGCAACAAATCGAAATATTTGATCAGTAAGCTGATTTTCATTAAGGCCTAGGACAACAACAACCAGGTTTTCCATAAATATTAATCATGTTTTTCTAACGAGCCGGTAGTCTATTCTTTTTTAAGGAAGTTGTCACTAGGGGAGCAGGTAGACCGAAGCTAGATTTAGCCTCCCTATTAGATTCGGCTTTATACAAAACTTGATATCCTCACTGACTCAAAATTCCTTTAAGAAAACTTTTTAAAACTGGTGGAGGCGGTGGGAATCGAACCCACGTCCGCAAGTCCGCTGCCTTTGGCACTACATGTTTAGTACAATCTTTAAGTTTAATCGATCTATCTCCGATTGACAGGGAATTGACCGACGATTCTGTTTGGTTTTAGTAGCTTTCGCCTCAGAAGGGGCTAGACTACGAGCTTGTCAGTTATGACCACTACCTCCACATACAAGCCTATGGAGTTCATGGCGCCGGGCTGCTGTTTAGGCAGCACCAACGTTACAAAATTAACTACCGATTAGGCAGCAATAGCAACGTCGTTTTCAGCGTTATAGTTAGCATCGTTTGCAACTATAGATTTACAACATGATTAACGAGGCAAAGTTGCGTCCTCGACATGCACCTCAGGGTTTGTAACCGACGTCGAAGCCAGATCGCCCCCGAGCATTCATTATACCTCATTTAGCCTATTTTCTGTTAAGCCTGAAAAATAAAGGATAAAAAGGCCAAATATGTAGGTATTATTCTTACCTAGAATAACGCCCCAAACGCAATTTTTCACGTTGCCAATCTTTTTCCTTAAGACTTGCCCGTTTATCATGCTCTTGTTTGCCTTTAGCTAAGCCTACTTCGAGCTTAACTCGATTTTTTTTCCAATATAGCTTTAATGCGATAAGCGTATACCCTTTACGCATAATGCTACCGGAAAATTTACCCAGTTCTCGTTCATGGAGTAAAAGTTTACGCGTACGAATTGGATCGGGGCGGCTATGATTTGTAGACACTGTGACTAGTGGAGTAATATGGCAACCTAAAAGCCATGCTTCGCCATTTTTTAGTACGACATAGCTCTCGGTCAACTGGGCACGCCCGCTACGAAGACTTTTGACCTCCCAACCCTGCAAAGCTAACCCTGCCTCGATAGATTGTTCAATAAAATAATCATGGCGAGCGCGTCTATTTAATGCAATAGTTGTGTCTTGCAATGCTTTCTTAGAATTCATGGGATATACTCAAACATATTAACAATCATAACTCCCAAGCATAGCAAACATACGAACGATAGTCGCCCCTGAACCTTATGCCATTTATTCAACATTCCTTAGAAGTACCCTACAATGTGTCAGAGATGTATAATCTCGTCAACCACATCGAAAAGTACAGTGAATTTCTGCCTTGGTGTACGGAAAGCAAAGTCATCAGTCAAGACGAAGATAGTATAAAAGCCCAACTTACATTGACTGGAGGAGGCTTATCAAAAAGTTTTACCACTTCAAATCGTCTGCAAAAAGATAAATTAATTGAAATTAGCCTTATCAATGGTCCTTTTAAACATTTAGAAGGCTATTGGTCTTTTGAACCTACTCCGCGCGGGTCCAAAATCAACTTAAATTTGGAATTTGAATTTTCTACACGTTTGCTAGCACTTGCTTTTTCCCCTATTTTTGAGAAAGTAGCTAATACGCTAGTGGAAGCGTTTTCTAACCGTGCTCGGCAGGTCTATGGAGATCGCAAATTTGAAGACAACACTCATCAATATGATAATTAAATAGTATGTCATTTTTTCAAATTGAAGTGGTATTTGTTGAGCATTCGCAACAAAAAATCATACAAATTTCAGTCCCTTCCGATAGTTGTATTGCAACGGCCATAAAACTTTCGGGAATTTTATTAGAATTTCCAAATATCAATCTAAGCAAGAACGAGGTCGGGATTTTTGGAAAATTATGTAATTTGGATGTTAAAGTAAAATCGGGAGATAGAATAGAAATTTATCAGCCACTTCTGACAGATCCTAAAAAAATTAGAATCAATCGTGCTAAAAAACAACAACCCAATGTTTAATACTAATCTAGTTGTTCTTTACAAGTAATGATTAAACCAAATTAATTAAGTGCTGATTTTTCAATGTGCTGTAAACGTCCCTTGGAAAATATAAGCGTAACACGTCTTTGGATAGGCTCACTATGGCCTGGTTGAAGAAAATAAATATAATCTTGACGATCCTGTTGAAAAGGGGGCTGCAATACACAACTACCTAATAGATAACGAACTTGCTCCTTA
This sequence comes from Candidatus Aquirickettsiella sp., assembly GCA_049283295.1. Lineage (GTDB taxonomy): Bacteria > Pseudomonadota > Gammaproteobacteria > Diplorickettsiales > Diplorickettsiaceae > Aquirickettsiella. The sequence continues at coordinate 2,274 of JBAPVR010000050.1, read as the reverse complement.
GTCATACTGAGTTCTAACTGGTCTATGGTAGACTGCTGCAGTATATTACCCTGCTGGACATCCGGTCGATAAATAATGTGGCAACCAGAAATCAGTAATGTTAAAAACAAGCTTATAAGAAACTTTTTCATAAAAAATTCATTGAAAAAAATAAAGTCGTAATCTCAATTCCTACAAAATGATAAACGAAACAATAAGAAAAAAATTTTCAATTAACCTAAAACCATTTCATACTACTAATCGAGGAGTTTAGAGACAGTCTAATGGATAATCAACAACTACGCCAAGCGGGTTTGAAAGTAACAGTCCCTCGGTTAAAAATACTTGAATTACTTGAACAAGCTAAAACTCGTCATTTAAGCGCCGAAGATATCTATAAAATTTTATTAGAATCGGGTAAAGACATAGGTTTAGCCACAGTTTATCGAGTATTAACCCAATTTGAAAGTGCGGGTTTAGTCAAGCGTCAAAACTTTGAAGATGCCTATTCCGTGTTTGAATTGAATCAGGGCCCCCATCATGATCATTTAGTCTGTATCAAATGCGGAAAAGTTGACGAATTTGTTGATAAAATCATCGAGCAACGTCAAAAGATTGTAGCAAAACAAGCTAATTATCAAATGACAGACCATAGTCTAATTATTTATGGCGTTTGTAATAAATGTTCTAAAAAACAAAAGCAAAATTAAATAAATAATTTAGAGTAATAAAAAATCTAGCTAGTCTACTTCTAAAATCTTAAGAGTATTGGTCCCCCCAGTAGTTTTTAATAAATCTCCATAGGTGATTAGAACCTTTTCTCTTTTTTTTAAAATCTTGTGTTTCTTTAATTCTTTAATTGCTAATTGACCTATATTTTCTTTATGCATTTTATCAATATTAAAATATAAGGGATATACGCCACGATACAGTGCTAATCGACGGGTCGTTTTTAAGCTATGTGCTAAACCATAGATAGGTATTCCAGAACGAATCCGAGACATCCATAAAGGCGTAGCGCCTGACTCAGTTAAGGCAATGATAGCTTTAATATCATAATGATTAGCCGTGTACATAGCCGCCATTGCAATAGTTTCGTCAGGACGATAAAATTGACATTCTACGCGATGCCTAGACATACGCGTCTTAGCTTGTTTTTCTGCACCTAAACAAATGCGTGCCATAGCCATCACTACTAAAGCTGGATGATCTCCGGTAGCAGTTTCCGCAGATAACATTACGGCGTCTGTACCATCTAAAACTGCATTTGCCACATCAAAAACTTCTGCACGCGTAGGAATAGCGTTATGAACCATCGATTCCATCATTTGTGTTGCAGTTATTACTGCTTTATCTAAAGAGCGTGCTCGTTGAATAATATGTTTTTGTACCGCTGGCAGTTCAGCATCACCAATTTCTACACCTAAATCTCCACGCGCCACCATTACCGCGTCAGAAGCACGAATAATTTCATCAATAACTGGAATTGCATCACTACGCTCTATCTTTGCAATCAAACCCGCATGGCCTTTTGCTTTTTTTAATAAATTTCGAGCTAAATTCATATCGGCCGCACTACGTGGAAAGGAAATAGCAATATAATCAGCACCTAATTTCACAGCGGTCTTTAAATCTTTTTTATCTTTGGCTGTTAATGCTACGGCTGAAAGCCCCCCTCCTTTTCGATTAATGCCTTTATTATTGGATAGTTCTCCACCTACTTCTACCTGACAAAATATTTTATTTTTCTGAACTTTTTTAACTTTGAGTACTAAACGTCCATCATCAAGTAGTAATAAGTCGCCACGATGCAGATCCCGTGGTAATTTTTTATAATCAATACCTACTGAAGACTCATCACCTCCATCTTTATCTAGATCAGCATCCAAAATAAACAAAGTATCTTTTTTTAAAAAAATCGACCCCGCTTTAAAACGCGCGATACGAATTTTTGGCCCTTGCAAATCCGCCATAATAGCAATTTCTCGACCCGCAGCTTTTGCACATTCTCGAACATAATTAGCTCGTTTAATGTGATCTTCCGCTTTACCATGAGAGAAATTCAATCTAACGACATCTAAACCTGCGGCTATCATGGCTTCCAACACTCCTGCTCGATCGGTTGCAGGACCTAACGTAGCCACGATCTTGGTTCGCTTAAATCGCTTCATGATTATCTTTCCCTTGTGCGTTCTTGTAGCAGGGTCAAAGCAGGCAACGTTTTTCCTTGTATAAACTCAAGAAAAGCTCCTCCCCCCGTAGATATATAAGAAATTTTATCGGCAATAGCATATT
>JBAPVR010000049.1:0-2027 GCA_049283295.1 Candidatus Aquirickettsiella sp. | reverse complement strand
GCATGGTTATCCGGTTTCATTGATTTCCATGGCCGTGATCGATCTTTATCTGTTTTACCGCTTTCGCAAGGCCAAGTGGCTTTAGGTCATTTTTAGCCGCGCGCCGTTTGATGATTCACCTTTAGTTCTGATAGGGATCACGATAGATATTTGGAGGATGTTTATGGCGGAATTGACGACTGTTCTACAGAAGATTGACGCGGAGGCTGGTGTTGCGTGGCTGACGTTTAACCGGCCGGAAAAGAAAAATGCCATGAGCCAAAAATTCATGGCGGAGTTGATCGCGGCACTGAAGGAGTTGGCTGAGAACGACAAGATCAAATGCGTCGTGACGACCGGCTCGGGCGACTCTTATTCTTCCGGACTCGATCTTTACGATCTGCGCGATTCGTGGAAGCGCAAACGGGCCTGGGATCACGCTGGAACGACTTACGAAATCGTGCGAGTGCTGCGCAATATGCCCCAGGTTACGGTCGCCGCGGTGCGAGGTTGGTGTCTCGGCGGCGGTTTGGCGCTGATCAACGGCCACGATCTCTGCATCGCAGCGGAGTCGGCGAAGTTCGGCATGCCGGAAGTCATCCGCGGCAGCTACGGTGCGGTGGCGACCTCGACGTTGTTTCACAGCGGTATTCCAACCAAGAAAGCTTTTTACATTCAGCTCACAGGGCGGAATCTAACCGCGGCCCAAGCCGAGCGGATCGGGCTCGTCTCCGAGGTCGTGCCAGACGATCAGTTGGTGGCGAACGTCGAACAGCTGGCCAAAGAGTTGGGCAGCCGCAACGCCGTGACCTTGGAGAGCGCCAAGATCGCCGCGTACATGCAGAAAGACATGGATTTTTTGACCGCGCTCAAGACAGACGATTTGGTTTCGCACCGCATGCGCTACTACACCAATCCGCTCAACGACGTGGAAGGCTATCTGCACTCACAGAAAGGCGGCGGTAAGACGGGATACGTGAAGCCGGAGGATCGGAAGAAATAACGTGATCGTGTTCGTGGAGGTGGTTGTTTAGGGCGCAATCGGCTGCGCCTGTGAAAGAGGAGATTTTATGTCTTTACATACCCCGTTATGCGATTTGCTGAATATCAAATATCCCATCATCCAAGCCGGCATGGGGTGGGACAAAGAAGGGTTGACGACCCCGCCGGCGCTGGTCGCCGCGGTGTCGAATGCCGGTGGCTTGGGCTGCATCGGCGGCAGTTCGATCCGACCCGAAGTCATCCGCGAACGTATCCGCGCGGTTCGGCAACTGACGGACAAGCCCTTCGGCGTCGATATCACATTGCCGAAAATGGAAGATGTGAGAATTCCCGACCCCGACGAAGTGCACAAAGAGATCCAAGAAAAATTTCCCAAGCACGCTAAGTACAACGATGAGTTGAGTCCTAAACTCGGCTTGACGCCGCAGCCGCCGGACCGAAAGAGCTGGGTGAAAACGCCCGCGGCTACGCGCGAGCAGCTCAGGGTGATTCTTGAAGAGAAGGTGCCGATTCTGATCATCGGCTTGGGCGATACCGCCGAGGTGGTGCCCCTAGCGCACGAGCGCGGCATCAAAGTCATGGCGCTCGCCGGCGCGGTCAAGCATGCGCTCAGCCATGCGCGCAAAGGCGCCGATGTAATTATCGCGCAGGGCTATGAAGCGGGTGGCCACACCGGCACGATTGGTAATTTTCCTTTGATTCCGCAGATCGTCGACGCGGTGAGACCGAAACCCGTGGTCGCCGCCGGTGGTATTTCTGATGGGCGCGGCGTGGCGGCGGCACTCGCCTTGGGCGCGGTGGGTGTCTGGTGCGGTACGACATTCTTGGTGACGCAAGAGGGCGGTATCAATCCGATTTACAAAAAGCAGATTCTTAATGGCACTTCGGAAGACTTTGTCCGTACCGCCTACACCAGTGGCCACTTCGCGCGCCACTATCGCAGTGATGTTATCAAGGCCTGGATGAGCTCGGGGCTTGAGGCGATGCCCACGCCTTACCAGGGCAACGCGATGGACGAAGTGCGACGCGCGGCCGAAGCGGCGAAT
>JBAPVR010000048.1:0-15899 GCA_049283295.1 Candidatus Aquirickettsiella sp. | reverse complement strand
GAATCCCGTTAGGGATGAGTGCGCGTCGGACGCAGGACGGTCGCGGCCTAATGATAGTCGCGTAATGCGAACAAATTTCGGGGACACGACGGCTGAAATTTTTCGTGAGCATAGCGACTCGCCTGTTTTTTTCCATGCGTGTTTCATTTGATTTTCTAGCGCTGGGTTAAGTGAGTAACGCATAAATTTTTAACCTTATTAAAATAAACTTAATAGTATTTTGATTCTAATCAAGCCTAGTCACGATTTCAACATCGATACGCAACGCCGCTTCTTCGTTTAGTGCAGCATATATGCCGCATCTTAGTCGCACAAAATCCCTCCAGGGGCTTTGCGGATTAATTCTTATTAAGTTTATCTTAAGCTATATCAGGTATGTTTTATGCATCTTTGCTTTTAGAGAGTTGAATAAATGGCTATTGCAATTTACGTTCCTGGTCCATCTGGAAATTTTAAAGGTTTTGGAGGTTTTGGAGATTGGCTATTTGGATTAAAGATTCTTAAGGAATTAAAAGAATCTTTAAGAAAACTAGGCTATGATAAACCATTTTATTTGGTAACATCAGAAAGCGGAAAGGATAAAATATTACAACTTGGAGGAGATAAAGAGTTTGGAGTCGAAATTAAATCAACAGAGGAATTTAATAGCTCAAAGATTGCACGAGATTTGGATTATTTTATAGAAGGACCCGTTTTTCATCCTGAGACTCGCGATCAGATTACAATACCGGATTATATCCCTATACTTTTAGTGTCCGAATACTCTATTCCTGAGGATGCCAATTCGGCCAAAAAACGCTTAAGCAAATCGATGCATATAAAACTAAATGTTATATAAAGTGGCGTTCGTGTTGCTAAGGATTCTACTCCCCAATTAGAACAAGGCATTCTGTTTAGCAAAGAACTCATTGACGTAGCAAAAAATAAAAGAAATAATTGCTTTACCTTTAGGGAGCGGTACTGGACTGAATTACAAAGTTTCTCAAAAAAAATCCTTCCAAAACAATCCATTGAAAGCTATCACAAAAACACTGAGCTTTATTTCGAATATAGTCACGAAAAAAAAGGAAGTAGTAACATATTTCATCGTAATCACTGTGAACGTTTTCTACAAATTCATCAGCTTTTTAGTGAAGCATCTGCTAAAAACCAAGATATTATTAGTGTTGGGAAAAACACGGAGGCAAAGAGAAAGGCTTTAACAAGCTTACTACCTACGCTCAAAGACAGTGGGTACAGCAAGGTAATTTATATTGATTTAGAATCAGGAACTGAAGAAATCCTACTCAATGAGCAACAGTCTTCAGAAAAGGTGTATCGATTTTATCATGCTAAACAACTTACTCATAGGGAAATGATAGCTCTCCAAGCTTTAAGTGAAGATTTAGTGGGAGCTACAGGTGATCAATCGTTTGGAGAAGCGCTTTCCTGTGAAAAATTAGTAGTTTATGAATGTCTTGTCCATAAAAAAACACTAGCAAACAATTTTTTAAAAACTTTTTACGCATTGGATAGTGATAGTGATTATAAAGCAAGCCAGCTGGCTTATTTACTCATGGAAGGGAAAATTCATCCTGAAACAGGGAATGCTGTCCAGCGAAACCAATTAAAAGACTTATTAAAAGATCCGGAAGTTATTCGTCAATATCATGCTATCTGCCAGAAAATTCATAAAAAATACGATTTGGCAGAAAGTATTGTTAGAGCAATAGCACCGGCAGTTAATTCTAAGCCACATCATCTAGATCGTCGTCTCTGGAAATGTATTTATGATCGCGACATAAATACATTTAAGGATTTGATCGAAAATACAACAATTGATTTTTTAGCGCCAAACCAACAAGGAACTTCTCTTTTAACGTATATTTGTACCAAACGGGAGTTTGATTTTATTGAAGCTATACTTTCTTTACAGATAACTAGAGGGGCAGATTTATCAGCTCATGTAACGTATATAAGTCTACTAAGAAAGTTTCCGAACATAAGCAATTATAATAAATTGCCGATTTTAGTAAATAGTTTGTTTATACAGGCCTGCTGTAATTCTTATAAAAATATATTAAGAATGTATCAACCTACTGAAAAAAGTAATAAACGGTTAAAAAGGAATGCCCAGAAAAAATTCTTATCCGACATTTTGCATACTATTAATTATCATGAATATGAAACTTCCAAAGATGTGCTGATACTGGCTTTATTGTTGGTTCGTAATAGTATCCGCAGTGAATCTTATATTTATCATGGAAGCAAATTGTTAGTTCATATAGAAAAACAATTAGTGAGATTAGGCGTCAAGCCTCAAGATAAAAAACTCAATATGATAAATTATGAGGCTTTAAAAAATCATACGGAAAAATTTCTTGTTTTCTTAGAAAATAAGATTTATCAACAAGATTTCTATAAATTTGCTAACAGCAGTCTGGATTTAAATTGTGTAAAGGAGAAAACACCCATTGAATTCAAACGCTAGCATATTACACGTTACCCTGATCCATTGTGTCGCTATACGCGAACGATATTCTACATCTGATATATTTAATTTTGGACGTGATGCTCAGAATACAATTCAATCCTTAATTTTTACTTTTAGCTTTTGCTGTTTTGTTATGGTTACTTTTACAGTTTGCGTAATGATTGGAAGATTTTATAAATATGAATTTTACAAAATTTGCACAGTTTGTTTCTAAATAATCATCTGCCTTTTGTACTCTTTGTTGAAAAAGTTAAAAAGTAAATAAAAATATTTTTTTATTTACTTAAAAATAATTTTTTACAAAAAAATTTTTGCTAAATATCTTAACTTTAATAAATCGTTAATATTTATCATTTATGATTCCAGCGCCTATTGTCAGGTAGGGTTTCTAGGAAGATTAATAAATTTTAGTTTGAAATGCATAGTTAAAATCCGGAATTTCACAAGAAACAAAGTTATTTAAATAAAAATGACTTTAATTTCTCTTAGCGGCTAAAAAATTTCGGAGTTTAAAATGAGAAAAAGAAAAAAAACACTATTTCATCAATTAGAAAATGCATTTAATTTAGCTTTTGAGCTTAGTTGTATAAGTAGTTTTAGTCCTGATCTAACACAGATTGAAGCATTGTTAGAAGATAGTAAAGATAAACCTGAATTTTATGATAATGTGCGAAAATTTTCAGTATTTTTAAAAAATTTGTCTTATTCGGAAATGAATGCTTCTTCTGTAGGAGCTGTCTCCATTGAATATCCCCCCATTGTTAGAGGAGAGGCTGCGAAGACATTTACGACATTAGTCAAAAAAATACAACATTGGCTTAACAGGCATGAAAAAAAAACTGGTTCTAGAAATCTTAAGCCTTTCCAAAGTGCTAGCCCATTATTTGAGGGGGTTAAATTTAATTTAAAAACATTATTCGGAATTTCATTGATAAATCTAGTTCTAGGTAGGCCAGAACCTAGAACAACTCCCCCAAATTTTTTAAAAAAAATAATAGAAAGTAATTTTTATGATTGGTCAAAATATTATGACTCTATAAATGAAATTTTAAATGAACTTGAAATTGAAATAAAAGACGGAAATTTATCTTATCTGATTAAACAAAAAATTTTTTGGTTCTTTAGGAATTATTTGGGTTCTTCTGAAAAAAATATTATTCCGGATCAAAATCAAAGATTGTATAACATCATTGCAACAACGTTGCAGCAGCAGGATAGTGAATTGCTTTTGTTGGAAGCTGAACATCTGAGTATACTTGAAGATATATTCATTATTCTAAAAGCTCTTTATCCTTATTCGGATAAAAATGCGAATATATTTACTTTATATATTGATAACGCTATCCGGGATAAGTCGTTAAGTCGTACTAAAAACGCCGATAAATTTATTTCCCAGCTATTTAATGCTTTTAAAAGTTATTTACCTCCTGGCATAACGAATGAATTATCTTTAATGAAACCTTTGCTGAATTTAATGGATGCACACCTAGTATGGAATGAGAACGATCCGGTCGCTATGTTGCTTAAAGCCTTGTCTTTCTTAAAAGATATCCGAGAGCAATCTAAAACGAATAGATACCTTACACACAACATAGATAGGTATGTAAAATCAATCTGTGAAAAAGCGATTGCTAAAATTCCACACCAATTTTATTTACCTTACCCCGAAATTTGGATTAAAGAAGATATTGGTGCTACCTATATGAAACATTTAGAACCTTCTGATAGGGGCTGGTTTGATGGACTTTATAGAATTCTGACGCCTAAAGATATTTTTCCCCACGCGGAAACTCAATTGCTAAAAGGCGTGAATGGCGCACCTGATTTCAGCGTAACCATTAACTACGATCAGCTGTTACCAGAAAAAAAAGCAGCAGCGTTTAAGCTCGCAACAGAAGCTTATCGCGATATAGAAGATTTGAAATCCAAATTGAACTTGGTGAGTGTGCAAAAGCCGCCGATCACTATCAGCATTAATTTATTTAATGATGACTATCATTTTGAGCGTTATGGATATTTAGTGTTTAATTATGATAGTAGCGGAGGAGGGATTTGTGATCCTATGCAAGATTTGTGTAGCCCTAATATTTATCAAACTTTTGAGGGGTTTCTGAATTTCAAGCATGAAGTTATTCATGCCTTGATGATGCATTTTCTGGGTAAAAATTATAGACATTATGTCTCCGGTGCTTTTGGCGAAGGCATTGCTGATTGGTTTGATAAAGGACCCCTCAATTCGAATAAAATGAATTGGCTGGCCTTTCAATTTGAACAAGGCAAGCTTAAAGAATTAGCTGAAGTGGTGACCTTGGATGAAGGAGGAAGTATCGTTTACGCTTGGGGTTATTTTTGGCTTAAATACATGCTCGAGGAAGATAATACTTACGAGGTAGGCCAAATTTTTCGCACCATTCAAACAGCTGATAAAACGCTTATTGATTCAGCAATAAAGGATTATGCAAATAATAAACAAGTAGCGTTTAAGAGTTGGCTTAAAAAACTGAAGACTGAGTATATTCGGCCTCCTTTAGATACCCAGCGGGTGCAAAAAGAATATTTACAGCTTTTAAAAAATGCTCCCGATCTCGAATATCTTATAAAGCAGAATAAGGGTCAAATTCGATTTGAGTTTGCGGATGGTTATGTTTATACCTTAGAAATCTGGAAAATAAGTTGTGCCTATATTTACAAGAACAGCGGGAATGTGGAAGCAGCGCAGGAACTTGATTATTCACGTTATGAATGGTTTAAACGAAAATTACTAAACGCTGTGATTGGCCTATCGACAGATGATTCGTCCTTATCCTCTATCAGTGTGCCACAAGATGAATTATATTTAAAAGGCATCATCGCGTTTATATCTCAGCAAGATTTGGATCCGAGAAAGAGAGCGCTTTTAGAAGGAGAAATTCTGAATTATGCACAAAAAATTTATCGACAAGATTTAACGAGTAACTCTGACTTAAGAAATTTTCTTCGACAGGTCGGGTCAACTAAATTCACGTTTGCTAATACCGTTTTTGTATTAAGCGTTGAGGATATACGTCGTTATAGTAGTAGTGGAACTTCTCAAGCGATTTATGTAAGCGATTATAGATGGTTTAAAAGTGCGTTAGAGATCTTCGTTATGCAGAAACAGTTAGAAAATTCTACTATAGACAGAAATCTTCTAATATCCGATTTACTGAAAACCAATGAACATTATGTTACGGATCGACTTTTAAGCGCCGTTAGTCCTGGAATGGACAATAACTTGCAAGGATTAATCCAGAGCTTTGTTTTCTATTCAGCGTCGGGATTAAGTACTGAATTTAAAAATTGTTTTGCTCAAAAAACTATAAATATTGATACATTACAACAAATTATAGTTGAGCAACTAGAAGCCCCCACTGTTAAGCCTAGTAATAGCTTAGCGACGACGATTAATCCTTGGGCCATTACAAGCGTAGCGATTAATACTACTCATTTCATTTTAAATGTCGCGGGTTCTAATAACACTGGATTGATAAATCATAATAATCCCGATGCTAATCATTCAAACATTCCTAATTGGGTAATACCGCTTGTTTCTACTTTATCAGTAGTGACAAGCGTTGCAGTAGGAGTTTCTTTTTGGTGTTGGAAGAAAAACCAAACAAAAGATAAAAAATCGGATCTGACATCCAACGCTAAAGAATCAAATCGACCGTTAATTTTACAAATCCCCCCCGCAAGCAATCAAAGGCAATCTAAATTTTGGTAAGTGACTATTATTCAAACTCCGTACGAATGGAAATTCGTACGGAGTTTTGTTAGTACTGATAGTTTTGATGATATCTTTTAGCGGGTTTGGCTTGCGCAGAGGACATATTAAAAAGTCCGACTATGATCCCCTCATAGATTTTCAGTCGCACATGGATTTTTTAGTTTTTAAGATACCCGAATATTGAAATTAGGATTCAAGCCAAGTAAAGTTAAAGAATTATTTCATTCAAAAAAATTTTCCTAGAATTTAAGATACACATAGGTTTTTAACTTATAATAATATGAACTCGATTTTATGGGAAAGGCCGCCCGTTCGGTTATCGATTTCGCGATCAGAGTTGCACGTTTGGCGAATCAATCTGGATAATATCAACTATCAACTCAAACATCTTATCTCACTACTTTCACCGGGAGAGATAAAGCGCGCTAAACAATTTATTTTTGCTCGTGATCGTCATCGCTATCAAATAACCCATAGCATGAAGCGGTTAATTCTAGCCAATTATTTAGATTGTGATCCAAAATGCTTAAAATTTGAATTAGGAAAACAAGGAAAGCCTTCGCTAACAGAATTACAAAATCATTTAAATATCCAATTTAATATATCACATTCACATCGTCTTATTCTTATTGCGATAACAGCAGAAGATTCAATAGGTATTGACGTAGAATACAAGGCTACAGGAATATCAGTAGCAAGCTTAAGTGAAATTATTTTTTCTCGAGAAGAAATAATAATTTTTTCAACATTACAAAATGAACAAGAAAAAGAGCAAGCTATCTTTCGTTGTTGGACTAGAAAAGAAGCATTTTTAAAAGCTTGTGGAATAGGTTTAATGATAAATATTGCCAATATCACGGTTGATAGGAATAAATTTCCCGAAGATTGTATAAAAATTTCCACCCATCACGATCAAGTACACACCTTACCCTGTAAATTTTTCACTTTAGATAGGAATGATTATTACATAGTCGTTGTCGTCATGGGTACTTTTAAAAAAAAATTGTTTTACTACGATGCAGTATCTCTATGCTAATAGAAAAAGATTGTTAATGCTTAACTCGAATTGTTGAATGTGTAGATTTTTATTTTTTAGATTTTAGAGTAGATTAATTTTAAGAATTAAATATTAATTTTTATTAAAGGAAGATTAAAATGGAGATAAAGCAAGTAATACGAGATATCATTGATTCTGATTTTTTCAAAAAAACAGCGCAGTTAAATAATAGTTTTAAAAATATGGATCTTTCCAAAATTTCTCCATTAGAATATTCTGGAAAGAAGTTTATTTTTGAGAATTGTTTATTCCTTAAAGTAGATTTTAGCGGAATAAATATTAAAGGATTACGTGCAACAAATTGTGATTTTTTAATGTGTGCTTTTGATAAAGCGAATATGATGGATGTAGTACTGGAAAATTGTAAATTTTATGACCGAGAATCAATGAAAGGCTGTTATTTTAGGAATACTAATCTTCGAAGGGCAATCTTTAAAAATTGTGATATTTCTAATGGTAATTTTCAACGTGCCATTGTGTTTCAAAGTGAATTTTATGACTGTAAGGCTCAGGGAGTAAATTTCAAATTTGCGAATTTTACGCACGTAATTAGTCGTACACAAATAATGGCCCAAACGATATTAAAAAATTGTAATTTCAAGTACGCTTCTTTCGAAGGAGTATACTTAAAAGCTTGCGACTTAAGTGAGAGTATATTTATAAATACGGACTTTACTAATTCAGTTTTAGATGAATGTGACTTTATAAATGCAGTATTATGCTCTCCAATTCTTTTTCAAGCAACAATGGAGAAAGCAGACTTACGTAATGCTGATATTTCAGGTATAGACTTAAAAAATTTTGCTTTTTCTGGTATTAAGATTTGTGAATGGCAGCAAACTAATCTTTTAGAAGAATATGGAATTATTGTCTTTCCTAACAGTAAATAAAAATTTAGTGCAATAAAGCTTAAGGAACATGGATGAATACTACTAGCCTATTGGTTAAATGGAATCAGCTTGGCGTTGAACTATCTGTAAAAAATAATCAATTGGTAGTTCATTCGAAAGATAATCCTTCATAACACTCATTTTCTAAAGCCTTAGAAGCAGTAGTATTTTTATCAACGAAAACTTAGTAACTAAAGTTGAAGCTACTGAAAAATGGAGCAAACATAAAATTGTTATTTTAAAAAATACGATTAACAATGGATTTAATCGCCTTTTATTGGAATGGCCCGAATTAAATCAAGATGAAACGCAAAAAATTTCTGAGGTAGCAACGAGGTATTCTAAGGGATTAAAAGTAGATATATTCCCCGTATTTGGCGAAGTATTTTCCTTAATTGTGCGCAGAATCAAATAAAATTCAAGGGTTTAACTATATGCTGAAAAATAAGGAATATTTGCATCTTTTATTTGAAGTTCAAGTAAAGCTTATACCTGATAATATAGCGATAATTGATATCGATCATCATTCAGAAATTAGTTTTAATGAGTTAAATAAAGAAGCCAATAAACTGGCTAAATTGCTCTGTCAGCGTGGTGTAACTCGCGGTACCTGTGTCGCCATCATGATCGATAGTTCAATCTATTTTTCAATTGCGGTCTTAGCCGTATTAAAAAATAACGCAATATATATTCCTATTGATACAAGCTATCCAGTCATAAAAAAGATAGAATTAATAAAAGATGCAACTGCTACGCATTTATTATTACCACCGGGAATTTCCGACGAAGAAATTAGTCAAGAGATGCCCTTATTGAAAACAACATGGGTTAATGAAGATGATTTAAAAAGCTATTCTACGGAAAATATGGACATTGAGAATATATCAATCCCTTTATCACATATTAGCTATACTTCTGGAACCAGTGGTAAACCAAAAGGAGTTCTAGTAAGGCATGAAAGTATGATAAATCATGTACGTTGGCGGATTAAAACCTATGGCTATACTAGTGAGGACGTTACCTTGCAATTAGTATCAAACAGTATGGATGGATTTAGTGCTATATTCTTCACTACTTTATTATCAGGGGGGAAACTAGTTTTATTATCTAACGCTAAACGGAAGGATTTCTTTTTTCTAAATAACATTATTCTGAGTAAAAACATAACAAATTTTTGTATAGTGCCCTCTATGCTTCAAGGGCTATTAAATTATCAAGTTAACTTTTCTTCTCTGCGTTTTATAGTATTAGCCGGAGAAAAAATTAATCCCAGTTTAATAAGGCAGATAAAAAATAAAAAGCAAGATATAAAATTAATTAGTGAATACGGCCCTGCAGAAAGCACGTGTACTACTTCTTTTAATGTAAATTTAAATGAAAATAATACTACGCATATTGGGCAACCAATAGATAATATGGAAATTTTCCTGCTTGATGATAACTTGAAAGAGCAAACTGAAGGAGAAATATGTATTTCAGGAATAGGAGTTTCTTCTGGTTATCATAATAATGAAAAATTAACGCACAATAAATTTTTAAATAATAGTGGTTTAGGAAAAAAAGTAATTTATAGAACGGGTGATTTTGCTAGAAAGTTATCAAATGGTGATATTGAGTACATAGGAAGAATAGATCGTCAAGTTAAAATAAGAGGGCACAGGATTGAGCTTGAAGAAATAGAAAGTTGTATTTTAAAATATGATGGCGTCAGTGAGGCAATTGTTAAAGTCATAAAAGATCATGACAACAATGTGCTATGCGCCTATTTGGTATTGAATAATAAAGAGGCAAATATATCCGCACTAAAAAAATTCATAACTTCTCGATTGCCTATCCAAGCTATACCTTCTTTTTTTGTTGTTCTTGATTCGTTTCCATTAACGACAAATGGCAAAATTAATATAGATGAACTACCCAATCCAATAAATAAACACTGCGAAGCTATCACTAAACCGAAGACTGAATGTCAAAAAATTTTGAGAGAGTTTTTTTCTGATGCACTAGGTAAAATTGATAAAAGCGAGATTAGTATAACAGACAATTTTTTTGAAATGGGAGGAAATTCTTTAAATATTGCTATTCTGCTATCTAAAATAAAAAAACATTATGACAAAGTTATTCCTTTAGATAAATTCAAAGAAATTTCCACCATTGAGAAGATGGAGGCGTATATTAAAGATCGTGAAGATATAATGTATTGCTAGCAAATTTTAAGCTACTTTAATTTGAACTATTTTACTACATAGATTATGCGACGTATTGACATTGGTTTAGAACAAGTAAGGTTTTCTGCTAGCGCCTAGGGGATTCGGATTAGCTGTGCGCTTCTTTGCTGTGTTTCGATTTAAAGCAATTATACTAAATTTTACTAATAAACCACCACTATTTTTGGTATAGATGTCATAAATTTTTTGTCGGTCTGACTTTAAGCGAAATTCGGAGCAATCAAAATGTATTTGAGAAAGTTATATATATATATATATAACAGCACCTGTTATCAATAGAAATATTCTATTTAGTATGGCGCCTAATTTCGATCTAATCAGTCAATGGTGCAAAAAGTAGGCTACCGCTAAACAATCTGCGCAGCAACTTGGTAATGTAGGACGTAATTTTAATCTTTTGTTTAGTCATCAAGAAGACATTGCAACAGGAGTGGCCGCAGTTACGTTAGGCTTGATATTAAATTTAAAAAAGGATAATAAAAAAAGAAATTTTATTATAGAGCAGGGCGCTAATTTAAACCGACCGAGTCGGATCTATGTTGAAATAAGCACACAACAAATAACTATTAAAGGTGACGTTTATTACACTAAATAAAATAAAAATTATTTTTTAATTTGTTTTATAAAAATTTATATAATAAATGATCTAGGAAATAATTTTTTGATCCTCTATACTCAGAAAATTAAATAAAAAATAAATTCAATAAAAAGGAGCTAGTAATGATTATGGAGACATTAACAGCCTTTACTTCTGTTAAAATCGTATGGGAGACACTTGAAATTCTGCATAGGGTGCATGTTGGACATATAACAGGCAAAGCCAGTTATAAAGGAGGAAGTATTATAAAACGTGCCATTCAACAACAACAGCTAAAATGGCACGATCAAAAAAATCCAGCACTACAACTTGAGAGGAAAGCAGAAACGCTCTACGATTTTGAGGCTACGGGTGATGCGGCTCAAGCTATTTGTGATATTAATAATGAAGCACGCGCTTATCTGAGTAGACTGAAGGATAGTGTCGATAATTTAAAGAAGGCAAAAGACTATTTTGTAGCAATCCATACCAATTTAACAGAACTTGTTAATGCTTTGGTGGCTGAGGGAAATTGTCAGTTTTCATCCCAGTTATTAGAGTTTAAGAGTAACTTTGAATCCTTTAAAGATGAGTTTAATCAATTTTCACTTTCAATTGAACTACCGCCACGTCAAGTATTGTATATTGCTGATTTGTTATCTGGAATTAAAGTTATTGAACAATATAATGACCGATTAAAAACAATTGAAACTTACGCTGATTTACTGGAAGAAATAAAACAAAAAATTACTGACCAATTTAAGCAAGGTTTTGATGTTATTCCTACCTTGCTAGCTTCGACAAGCTCAAATGCTTTTTCTTTTGAACAATTACAGCGAGACATAAAACAGTGTTTAGGTAGCCCAGATCAACTGTCGGAAACCATGCATGCGATCCTGCCAAACAATGCAAAACTTGCTGTTATCTGTACCGATATCACTCAAATATCTGAGACATTTAAACAGACACATAAGGCAGAACAAGAGATAGTGCAAGCCTGTGAATTGAAAAATAATCCAAACTGGGCTCGTTTGCTGACGAAAGCGGAACAAATTGAAGTTGGACAACGTATTGTTCTCCATGCAATGAATGAAGCCGTTCATCCCGAGGAAAAAAAATTGACGCTTGCCAAAATTTTCTTACGGAAACATGTTTCTAAATATTTAATAAATCAAATTGAAATCAGTCAGTTTTCTCATGAGATGGCTTGTGTTTTACGTAGTTGGCAAATTAAAAAGTGCGAACAAATGATTCAATTTCTCAGCAGATTGACTCAAGGAAGAGTGTTGCCGAACGCTGATCTTGATGGGCTGCTCGAGTGGCTGAAAACAAAAAGAAAAATTCAAAATTCAACTGCATTTTTCACTGAAGTTTTAGTTTTACCTTGTTGTTTCAAACATCGTAGCATTGAATCAGCATTAGCCAATTTTAAAAGTTTAGCGCCTGATGAAAGCGCAAAAATTATTCAGCAGCATCTTGATAGTCATTGGGGTGCTATTTGGGACGAAAATGATACGTTAATCCAGTTACCTAAATCATTTGATTCAAGTATTCTTCCGAAGGATCGTCGGGAACTCGAAAATCAATTTCAAAATCCCAATGTCGTCTCTTCTGTGATGTACAAACTAGCCCAAGCGCTTATAGTTGATCTCCAACAATTAAAAATAAAATTGGAGAATCATCTCACCGATTATTTAGATGTGATGCTTACTTCTTTTAAAAATAAATTAAAAGAAGCCTCCGAAGCAAAGGAAAATCAAGAACATGAAACGGGTGTGTCTCGTATTAGGAAAGCTTATCGATACATTCCTGCGATTACTTCTCCAAGCAACAGCTTATATCCTTATCTGTACCAAGCTGGAACGATTAATGAAGTAGAAAAAAAACAGCAAGTGCCCACTCAAGATGATTTATTACATGTGATTTATAGAGGCGTTGATCCAAATGGAGTTTGTTATTGGAAATCTTCTTCTTCTCAGCCCTATTCGCAATCTAACCAACTCTTGTATTATTTTTTTCCCCATTACCAAAATGACTCGAGAACAAATGCTTGGATTTACGCTTGTAGGGACTGTCAAGTCAACGCCGTGCCTATGCTTTCGCATTTATTTTCTTCTAGTGAAAGCCTCTTAGCATTAGGAAATACGCCTGAAGAAAATACGCCTGAAGTACAGACGGCTATAAAAAATAGTCTTTCCATACAAGCTATATTAAAAGAACCCAAAGAAATATCCTCTATCGCAACGCACAGCAAAGCGTTAAACGGTCTAGCGTCAAAAACGGCTCAAGAAACAGAGACGGTTCTTCAGGAATTGAAGAATTACTTTATGCTAGCTTTAGTGAGAGTCAACCCAGAGTATCGCAATGAGTTGCCGCTCAAGAAACAATTCGAATGTTTAGTTAAAAACTTTTTTAAGTTGGGTCAGAAAATTGGAGAAGAGCGATTGGAGAGTGTGCAACTCTATATCGGTGATTTATGTGCCGTATTATCAGCAGAAGATGTAAACGCCATTAATAAGGCTTTAGATGATTTGAAATTAAATCATGAAAACAGACTTGAGATAGCTCAAAAAATCGATAGTAGTACTTTATATACGATTATGAAAAAAGCATTTGATGGTCCTATTTCATACATTATAAATAAGGTCAATGAAGTATACCAAAAGGAATCTAGAGAAGAAGAAACGAAGTCAGAAAGGATAGTAGGGACTTTGCAGGAAAATATAGAAAAAGTGAAACAAGAAAATGAAATTTTGAAAACTGAACTAAGGGAAACTAAAGATCAACTAAAAGAATCTGAAGTTCAACGAGAGCGAGATAAAAAAGCGATGGAGGTTCAGCGAGTGCAAGATAAAGAAGCGATGGAGGTTAAGCTAAAGGAATCTGAGGCTCATCGAGAGCGAGATAAAGCAGATTCAGAAGCTAAATTAAAGAAACTTGAAGCTAAATTTGAAGCTAGATTGGATAAATTATTTGCCCATTCAACTCAACAACAACAAACAGCAATTCACCCCGCATCAGATACAAACATTCCAGAAACTAGTAATAATACTTTTTTATTTAGACGTTAGTTAAGAGGGAGGGATTCATAGGAGGATATGTTGAGCCAGTTATTGAATCAAATGGATGAATATCTCTCCAATAAACCGTTTAAACGTCATTGGTGGTCAAGACGCTGGATAGTTAATATGACTATCCAGCCCCCACTAACCAAGGACTACCCTTTATGGAAACGTAGCAAAGATGAGCTTCGCCTATTACGTTTATTTGATTTAAGCCCAGAGGAGTTGAGAAAAAAAATAGAACTTTACTGGAAAAAACCGCGTTGGCGGCGTTGGTTTGCTTCTTTTGGGATGAACAAAAAGATTGATGTCTGGAATTATTATCAATGTTGTTTGGCCTATCAAGCGACACGTCTAGATAAACTGGAACAAGATAACTTCATTGTGAGTAAGAATAGGCCACTATTCGATGAATTAGGTTTGGTTTTACATCAATCCAATGTCAAATTTGAAACGTATTTAGAAAAACGTTGCAGTAATCCAAAGTGGAAAGAAAAACATTTTTTGAAAGAAATTAAAACTTATAAGCAACAGATAAAAAAAATATTTTTGAGTAAGCTACATAAGTCCTTGCAACAAATTAAAAAAGAAAGAGAACGATTTATTCTAAAACAACAAGCTGAACATGAATTTCAGCAAGTCGAGGCATTTATGTTTCATTATTATGGTCTATGGAGCCTTTTTCCGCGTATCACTCCTTCTAATGGAAGGATTGAGGTAGGAATCGATGTTATTCAAAATGGAAGTTTGAGTCAAAATACCGAACTTAGCTTAATAAACAATAGTTGTTCACAAATTATTTCTTCATCGCCATCGACTATCCCAAGAACAGCGATTTATCAAACTGATATATCATTACATCGATCTAAAGAATGGATACGAGTGCAGAGAGAGCTGTTAAAGTTACTGCTCAAAGAAGGTTCTTTACAGAAAGTAGAAGAGCTATTACAGGCTGGTCTGAATGATATTAAAAAGATAACTGAACTTCATATTGGCTTTTGCGATAAGATGCTTTCTGGTGTTAATGATAAAGAGGAGGGATATCGTAAGTTCTTAAACTATTTGGAAAATTTACAACGTCAACTAAAGCCTTTATTACAAGGAGGGATGCTTTTATTCCATCCCGATCATGTACTGAATCTAATACATTCTCAGGCAATGAAGGAGCTGATAACCCGTTACAGTCAAGCCTATTTGGAACAGAGTGGGCGTTATTTAGATAGTTTAAAAAATTATCATCTGCGTATCAAAGAATTTTATCTTCTTGATCAACAAAAATTGCAAAGACAGCAATTAATAAGAGAATGTTCTGATCTTACACGACGTATGCAAGTGTTAGCGCAATCAATCAAAGAGTTGAAACAATCATTCGAAGATTTTGCCAAAGAATTGAAAGAAGTCGAAGCTAAAAGAGCGAAAGATAAAGAAATGATGGAAGCTCAGCGAATACAAGATAAGGAAGCGATGGAGACTAAGTTGAAGGAATCTGAGGCTCATCGAGAGCGAGATAAAGCAGATTCAGAAGCTAAATTAAAGGAACTTGAAGTTAAATTTGAAGCTAAATTGAATAAATTATTTTCTCATTCAACTCAACAACAACAAACAGCAATTCACCCCGCATCAGATACAAACATTCCAGAAACTAGTAATAATGCTCATTTCTTTAGGCCTTAGTTAAAGGAGAAAGGTGAGGAGGATAGGTTGAGCCAGTTATTGAATCAAATGGATGAATATCTCTCCAGCAACGAGCCTGTAAATAAAATTGTGTAAGTGCTTATTATTAACTAAGCTAGCGACAAAAACGCTAGAGCTAATTGAGAAATAAGCAATGAAACAAGAACAAGAAATAAACCTAGACCCAAAATTAATA
>JBAPVR010000047.1:0-153965 GCA_049283295.1 Candidatus Aquirickettsiella sp. | reverse complement strand
TAACGGGATTCATGCCCGCGTCTCCCTCAATGACTTTACGGCGCGATGCGTTTCCTGCTTCGCCCGTCAACGCGCGCCTATCGCGGGCTCCTCGACTCCGAACTTCGTTCTCTCCTTGTCTCGTCGTATGAGCATGCTTATCATTATTTCATCACATGAATATCAAACATTATAAGTAAAATAGATATCTCATAACAATTGGGCCTGAAACTATTAAAGGGCTTAAGTTCGATTTATCAGATAATTTTATCTTATTTAAACATTTTTAATAAAATTTTAAGGTTATGTTGTTAATCTCTTATTTAATAAATGAATAACTGGGATGAGATAAATGGCGAAGTCTATAACCGATGCTCAAAACGAAAACGAAGCAGTAAAAAAAGCTACAGTAAAAAAAGTTTTAGAATCCCTTAAATTGAGTACAGAACGCAGTGAAACTTTATTAGCTTATCTGGATAGACAGTCAAAATCAAACCAAACTCAAACTCCTCCACGAGTATTCTCACGGGATAAAACTGAAGAATTAATAACTGCTCTTAGCGATAAGTACAGGATAAAATCAGATCAACCTCCATCTATAGAACCTATTCAAGCTGTAACAGCTCAGAGTAATACTCAAAGTTCAGACGTAAAGAACACAGCGCAAAAGCTACAAACTAATAAAAGTTCATCAGGTCAAAACCGACCAACACCACCTAAAAAACCTGCTCAAGTTTCAACAGGTCATAGCAATACTAAAAATCTAGGCGTAAAGAATCCAGCACAAAAACTATTGATAGCTACCAAACTTCCTCTTCGCCCGCAATTATCTGGCGTAGTGAACCCAAAGCCTGTTCAAACTTCAATATCAGTAGAGAAGAACCTAGCAACTCCTCCCCCTCCCTTACCGGCTAAAAAATCTCGTCAAACTGCAACAGCTCATAGCGGTACTAAAAATCTAGGCGTAAAAAGCTCAGTGCAAAATCAACAACTTAATAAAAGCTCATCTGGTCAAGGCCGACCACCCATACCATCTAAAAAACCTGTTCAAGCTTCAACAACTCGTAGCAATACGAAAAATCCAGTCGTAGAGAATCCAGCACAAAAGCTACAAGCAAATGAAGTTTCATCCGTTCAAGGTCCAGCATTACCACCTAGAAATCCTGGTCAAACTGCAACAACTCATAGCAATACTAAAAATCCGGAAAATTCCACAGATACAATAAATAAGGATACTTATTTATCGCTACAGTTAAATATGGATTATTTAAGCGCAGATATTAGCGCTTTATACACAATAAACTCCGACAGTATGAATGATCTGTTGAATCCCATAAAAAAATCTATAAAACAATTGGAATCTGCAACTTTTGAACAAAAGATAAAAGCGTTAGCAACGCTAAACTCCTGTTTAACGAATCTTCCCGTAAATATTTCTAATTTAGGGCTAAGAGATAAAGTTTTTTTAGAAGAAATTACGGATGCAAATGAAAATAAAATAGAAGCGCTAAAAAACAAATCATCTTTATTAATAAATCGTCCGATAGATTTCTCTAAAATAAGCCTAATACAACCATCGCTAAAACGACTGTTATCCGCTCAAAATTCTGTGATAAGAGAAAATGAATCAAACGACATAATATGCTGGTTGAATGAGCTTCCAGTACTAGAACATACTAAAGATCTTATAAAAAAAATCCTAACAAAATTACAAAATCCGGAAGAAAAAATTAGTGAATTACTAAATGAACTACTTTCAAACTTACAAAAATCTTCAGCCCTTACTTCTAAACTCATTAAAGCATCTGAGGACTCACTACGTGTAATGCAAAATTCTACGGCGCAGAAAAATGAACAGGTAAAAATAATACAATTCGAAACCGATCATTTGGTAAAAGCCAATATTTCAGAATTTATAA
The DNA here is from genome assembly GCA_049283295.1 of Candidatus Aquirickettsiella sp. Classification (GTDB taxonomy): domain Bacteria; phylum Pseudomonadota; class Gammaproteobacteria; order Diplorickettsiales; family Diplorickettsiaceae; genus Aquirickettsiella. The sequence goes on along the minus strand of JBAPVR010000047.1, from coordinate 152,067 downwards.
AGGCTATTTTAGAAAAAAATACGCCTCAAATACAAATAAATAAAGGCATCTTCACATCTATCAACTTAACCATAGATTCATTTAAGCACATACTATCCAAAATAGCGCTGAGTTTGGTCAATGAAAAACAAAAATATAGAGGCGCGAACAAGGATAAAAATTTGGACGGCTTACAAACTTTAATTACAAAAATGTGGCAATTAGACCGATCCATAGATCAGGAAAAGAACTCAGATTATGCCAATGTGCTTAAGGAAATAATAGCTTATGCGGTTGATCTAATTAAAAATGAGAAACCAACCGAGCCTTTATTAAATATAGCTAATATAGAAAAAATTTTACTTACTCTCGATAAAAATAAAAACCCTAAACTTTATCTTAAGATAAAGCAATATTATTTCTTCCTAAAATGTATAGTCATGCACTTAGACCGAATCGGCGACACTAACAATTTTGAAGGCTATTTACCTTCTTACTTCGTGCCATTACCACTCACTGCCATCTTTTTGAAAAAAATGAACGTAATCACTGATTTATTAACTACAGATAATAGTGATTTAGAAAAAACTAACCCAAAGATTTTTGAAACATTTGGCTTAATATTATCAAATATGCAAGATCTGTTACATGAACAGCCAATATTAACTTTAAAGTTAAAAAATGACATCGCTACTTTTTTAGGTCAACTGATTAATCTATTTAATCAACTATCCAAAGAAAAATATTTTTTAGAAAATACTAAAGGAGAAATTTGTTTAAAACAAATTAATGATATTGTTCACGCAATAAAATTTTCTATCGCACATACAGAATATGTTATAGAAAAAGAGATTCGGCCTAATGTAGAAAGAAAAACACCTATAAAAAACATTTATAGTAGGTTTAGCAATCAATATAGGAGTTTGAAAAACCAAGCCTTGCTAACGTATTCTGACATCAAGGCTGCATTGCCATCTGAACCATTATTAAATTTACTAGAAAACGAAATACAAACTCTGCATGGATTAGACACGCTCAAAGAAAAAGAAAAAGAAAAAGAAAAAACGACTTATACACAATCTCTGATTCGTTTAAATATAATTTTAGGCATGTTACATGAAAAAATACAAAATAATATCGAAGGAAAAGAATTATTAAACTCACAAATTTTAAATTTGCAGCAAGCGGTGAATAAACACAAAAAATTATCTCTTAGTAGTGAAAAAATAATTTATGATTTTGAAATAATCGAGAAAGATCCATCCCTACTTCAGAAAGCCTATCAAACCCTCACTACTTTTTACAAAATAAGTAAGACTCCAGCTCCATTTATTCTTAACAACATATCAGATCTTAAAAAACTAGACTCAACAAAAAGTATTAAAACATTATTAATTAACCATTATCAACTTGTTAGTAAAACCATTATCAACAAGCAAGTTGATAGCAAAACCTTTGAAAAGCTCAAGGCAGACAAAAACAAGTCTAGTAACTTTAATGCGACTACAGTGAAAACACTCCTTTTTTCGAATTTACCCAATCCAATATACGAATTAATCGCACTAAAATTAAATTATCTGCTTTCTCATAATGAAATAATAGAAACACAAAAAAAGCAAAAACTGGATAGTTTTGCTTTGGGGTTTAATGCGACATTTATCCAAAAAATTATTGAATTGGAACCCTTATTTGAAAGAGTTATTTCTAAAAAAAACCCACACACAGCAGAGAAACAATTTGCCGCTGACTTTTTAGCCTTAGCAACAAATATTTTCGCTCCACTATATAGCAAACCTTTGACTGGTTGCGATCATTTAAAAGAAATGGAAAATCACTTAAATCAATTACATAAATCTATGTTATACATTATTTCTTCCATTGAGAATTTACCTCCAGAACATTTTTATAAGCAAAATAATAAAAAAGCCAAACTGTCTTTGGAAGCAAGAAACGATTTAAATTCAGAGATTCAAACATCGATAAAAAATTTACTTTCGCTTGTTAATCTTTCAAAAATTCAAATCTCTGATTTGAAGCCTACACCCAAAAATGAAAAATCAAACAATATAAAAAACCAAGCATCAAATCTACCTCCACCATTACCACCTAGAAATAAGAAACCTGTTCCAACTTCAACAGCTCATAGCAATGATAAATCCTCTGAAAACAAGCAAAAAAATACAGACTCAGTTTCAGCAACCGAAAAACCATCAACTAGCTCTCCGTTTCGTAAATTATCCTCACTTTTTCCTAGGAAGCGAGTCAAGCGACGAGACATGGAAAGCACAAAGTGCGAAGTCGAGGAGCCCACGATAGGCGTGCGTTGACGGGCGAAGCAGGAAACGCATCACGCCGTAAAGTCATGGTGGAAGCCACTGCGCGCAGCCCAGAATGGGCCAGTGCGTGGCGACGCCGGACGAATCGGGGCCTAATATTAGTCACGTGATGCGAACAAATTTTGGGGACACGACGGCCGAAATTTTTCGTGAGCATAGTGACTCGCTTGAATGAGCAGCCCCGAAACTTCCTGATACCCAAAGAAAAAATTTTTGGCCTGGGTTCTGAGAATCTCTCTTATATCCCAGAATAGAAGTATCACTATGCTAATAAATAAGCCGGGTGGCACACAGCCTCAGATAGGAATTTATACGCCACTTTGCATGCTTTAAGTAGAGTCTTAAATAATAGTGCTGATTCGTTAAATTTTTGAGCTGTCTTTAAGGGTTTCTTAAGTTAGAAACAATAAAATATAAGACTTATAAAATTATAACAATTATTGTAAGGACCCTTCCATGCCGAATCGCTATCAGACTTTTTCTAATCCTGACGCGAATAAGCCGAAACCAAGTTTTATAGGGCGAATAAAAGAGTCTTTTTGGCTATGTGGATTATTACTGCTAAGTGTTATTGTTTTTGCATTTGCACTTTTTATCGGCCTATTCGCCAGCAGTTTGTTGGGTGTTATCTTTGCAACGCAAGAGAGCATAAAGTATATAAAAAGTTTATTTCAAAAAGAAAATTTTTTTTCTAGTTTATTAAGCTTATTAAGTATGGGGATGTTTGCCTATGGTGGTTGGGTGCTAGGCATACTTATAGGCACAGCCATTTTTCCGCCAGTAACTGCCGTTGTAGGTGCCTGTATATTCTTAGGCTGGACGTTGGGTCTTACTGCATTAATAATTAAATACAGCCCAAAAGTGTCTACCTATTGCTTTTCTTCAGCGGATCTGACAGACGAAAGTGATAATATTAGAATTGTTGCTAACAGTGACAGATATCTTTGGCACCCCAACACAATACAGAAAAAACCTCCAAGTATCGTTTCTAGCTCTCAAGAATTTTTTTCAAGTAGGCAACCACTCTGTCCATCGTCACAAACTAATAATGCTCAGGAAACAGAAGAAACAGATCTAGAAAATACAGTTGGACCCGGTTTTCATTGAATACATTTCTTCAAGCTTAATTTTTCTTATTATTTAGAGTTAATTCTATTTCAGCCGCTTACAAATCCCTGACTTGATGACATTATGTCTTAGCGCCCTTATCAAGCCCATTTATCACGGACCCCTCGATTTAGCATATAATAGTCTTATACCTAGCGGGTCAACTTAATCTAAATTTTATTTGCGCCGCCATTCTGTTCCGCTACTAGTATCTTCCAATGCCACACCTAAACTCAATAACTCATCACGTATTCTATCCGCTTCTTGCCAATTTTTAGCTGCTCTCGCTTCATTACGTACCGTTATTAAACGGTTTATTTTTTCTGAATCAGGGCTGTCTTGTTCAAGTCCGAGTTTTAAAAACTGTTCTGGATCCTGTTGCAAAATGCCTAAAATACCTGCTAAATATTGTAAAACTCCCGCAAATTGCCGCGCTTGTTTATTATGGGTTTCGCGTAGACGATTAATCTCACGTGCCAATTCAAATAATACGGCTAAGGCCTCGGGTGTATTAAAATCATCATCCATTGCTGTTTGGAATCTTTGTTGATAGTCATGCGCAGATTGATCGACTACAAAATTTGGCGATGCTTGGCTGACTAAACCGCGTAAACTAGTATACAATCGTTGTAATGACGCCTGTGCTGTTTGCAAATTTTCTTGGCTATAGTGTATCGGACTACGATGATGACTGGACACTAAGAAATAACGAATCACTTCCGCGGGATATTGCTTTAATACATCACGCAAAGTAAAAAAATTACCTAAAGATTTTGACATTTTCTGCCGATCGGTTTGTACAAAACCGACATGGATCCAGGTATTAACAAATTTCTTAGCCGTAGCACCTTCGGATTGGGCAATTTCATTTTGATGATGTGGAAATACCAGATCTAAACCGCCACCGTGGATATCAAAATGCTCACCTAAGGCGGCCATCGACATCGCTGAACATTCAATATGCCAGCCAGGACGACCTGCTCCCCAAGGCGATTCCCAACTGGGTTCGTTAGGTTTAGCTTTTTTCCACAATACAAAATCTAAAGGATCTTTTTTAGTTAAATCAACGGCCACACGTGTACCACTGCGTAATTTTTCCAAATTTTGATGGGCTAATTCGCCATAGGTTTTAAATTTATCCACGGCATAACAAATATCGCCATTTTCCGCAGGATAGGCATACGCTTTATCCAGTAAGATTTGAATTAAAGCTTGCATCTTTAGGATAGCATCCGTCGCTTTAGGTTCATGCCTCGGCGGCAAAATATTTAATTGTGCAAAATCTTCATGCATCGCCACTATCATGCGTTGCGTCAACTCTGACGGAGTTTCATTATTTTCTTGCGCACGTTGGATAATCTTATCGTCAATATCTGTGATATTTCGAACATAATTCACATCATAGCCTTGCCTGGTTAAATAACGCAGCATGACATCAAAGGCCACTAATACGCGTGCATGTCCAATATGGCAAAAATCATAGACGGTCATCCCACAGACATACATACCGACTTTCTTGGCATGCCTAGGCGTAAATTCTTCTTTTTTTTGGGTTAGCGTATTATAAATTTTTAGCATGGAGTATTCTCTTACGAATTTTTTCATTGCCTAACACGCTAAATAATTTAGCGAGCTCAGGACCATCATGACGCCCAGTCAATGCCAAACGTAACGGTGCAAATAAAGCTTTACCTTTGAGATTTAATTTTTCTTGTAGCTGTTTTATCAAGACTTGAAAAGTAGGGTTTCCTTGTTCTAATAACGTTAAGAGTGTCTGCCAATATATAGGATCAACTTTTTGTAAAAAATCCTTAATTTCTTCGGTAAAGCTTAACGTGTTAGATTCAGCAAATAAGATAGTCGCCCATTCGACTGCCTGTTCAGGAAAACAAATCGTTGAACGCATCAATTCAATAAAGTCTAGTTTAACCTTGTCTGGCACTATATTTTGTATTTTAGCCGCCAGCCATTCGCTAAGTTTAGCATTAGAAATATGGAGTAAAGCCTGTTTTTGCCAATATAACAATTGTGTTTCATCATAGCGTGCGGGTGATTTTCCAAGACGATTGGGCGAAAATTGTTGCGCTAAGGCTTGGATGTCGAGAAAATCCGGATGGGTATAAGTGTGACCTAAACGCGCCAAATAATTTTGTAAAGCCTCAGCAAAATAACCCGCTTCTCGCAAACGTTTAATACTAAAGCTGCCATGTCGTTTCGACAGGGGCGCGCCATCATCACCGACAATTAATGCCATATGGCCATAAGCTGGAATGGTTAAACCCAAGGCTTGTAATAACATAATCTGCCTCGGTGTATTGGTTAAATGATCTTCACCGCGCAGTACGTGCGTCACAGCCATTAATGCATCATCAATCGCATTACAAAAGAAAAATGCAGCTGAGCCATCACTGCGCTGAATCACAAAATCACCTATATCATTACTGGCAAAGCTTTGCTCACCTTTAACAAAATCCTCAAAGCTAATCACTTCATTCGCTAAGACATGAAAACGTAGGCTGGCAAGCTGACCTTGCGCTTTTTTCTCGGCCACTTGCTCGGCCGTTAAGTGAAAACATTGACCGCTATAACGCGGTGGCTTACCGAGCGCTAATTGACGCTTGCGCATCATCAACAACTCCGATTCACTACAAAAACAGGGATAAGCACGGCCAACACTGACTAATTGTTCATAATAAAGCGTATAAATAGCTTGTCGTTGCGACTGATAATAAGGTCCGAGACCCTTCTCTTGACCCGGCCCTTCTTGCCAAGGTAAACCTAACCAGAGCAAGTCTTCTTCTAATGCTTTAGCCAGCGACAACAGCGAACGCGTGGCATCACTATCTTCGATACGTAGCAAAAAACAACCCTCTTGCGAATGGGCGAATAAAAAATTAAATAAAGCGGTTCTAGCATTTCCTAAATGGATATATCCAGTGGGGCTAGGTGCGAAACGAGTTTTCATAATCAACTACTTGTTTAAAATTTTGATATCTTAGTCCAAGATACCTTACAACAGGATCAATTTTTTAAAAATCTTATCACATATACTTACAGTACTTATATTTTTGGCAAGTACGGCAAAGAAGATTGCGAATCAGCAACAACACCGACAAAAATTCAAATGCGGAAAGTATATAATCACTATAAACTAATTTAAGCTATGATTAAGCTCTATGTCGACCCTCTTTATATCTGATTTACATCTCGGTTGCGACCAAGCCGCTATAACGCAGCTGTTTCTGAATTTTTTACGCCAACAAGCCCAGCAGGCAGAGGCTTTATATATATTAGGTGATCTTTTTGCAAGCTGGATCGGCGATGATAATTTAAGCGCTTATAATCAAACCATTATAGCGGCTCTCGCCGAATTAACCGCCAGTGGCGTCACCACTTATTTCATGCCGGGGAATCGCGACTTCCTCGTCGGGAAAGACTTTATTCAACAAACGGGTTGTATTTATCTTGCTGACCCGACTGTCATTGATCTCTATGGTACTGCAACATTACTCACCCATGGCGATAGTTGGTGTACATTGGATAAACATTACTTACGCTACCGGCGCTGGTCGCGTTATCCCCTTTGGCAATTTTTATTTTTGCATTTACCTTTGCTATGGCGCCAAAAAATTGCCCTTTACTTACGAGGAGATCGTGAGCATTCCTGCACAGTGCGTGATAGGGCTAAATATGATGTCGTCATGCCTGATTTATTAGCGTATTTAATAACCTGCTATCCAAACACGCAACAAATTATCCATGGTCACACGCACCTGCCGAGTATTCAACTCGTAAAACAAACCGATAATACTTGGATCAAACGTTTTGTGTTAAGTGACTGGCTTCCTGGTTTAGGCAATACATTAATTGCACTGCCTAATCAAACAGTGTCATTAGTTTATTTTAGCTAAAAAAATTCATGGATTTTTAAGTCCAGCAAATAACAATAATTAACCAGCCTTCATCTCCTATACTACTAAATTGAGTATATTTTCTGTAGGATCAAGATTATTTTCAGAAATTCGTTTAGGTAAGGCGGATGTACCCTCCTCAGACATAAAGAAAAAGGATTTAAATTTTGTTTTTGAACGTTGAGAATCATTTGAACTTAGATAAGTTTTAATGGTGTTGATTAGTTCAGCTAAAAAACATTGAAACTTTTCTAAAATACTTCTGGGATCCAAAATATCGTTAGCCATACCTTTACATTTGAGTACGGAGTCGATTAATTTAAATTCAATCTCCCACCCACCTTCGGTACGAACGTTATTAACTTTATACGTTGCACCCCCTTTAACGAAATAATCTTTGGCCTTAAATACTTTGGAAGAAGACGTATCATATATCTTTTTATTAACAAAACTTACTTGGATAAACAAGCCCTCATCGTTGTAGCTTAAATTAATTTTTTTATCCGGATTTAAAAATAGATATTGCTCATTCAATGTATTAAGAAAATTAATGTTAAAATAGATAAAGCCTTGGTGCAGAGTAAGTTTTAAAAATTTCTTTAAGCCGTCTGCTGCGCTGAACTCTACCGGCTGTTTGGTGTTTAAAGGCTGGTTTTTCTCAAAAAGACTATTGAAAATTTCATTCGCTGCGTGGTGTAGAAATGTAGTTTCAATTTGTTCATGGTGCCCATTCAGTGCACGAGCAGCCTCAGAGACTGTAGCTGAATCAAATTTTTCTAAGCATTTGTTAAACTCTGATAATTCAAATGTCGCAGCTGCGCTTAGGATCGGCTTAACCTTTTCGAGCGCTGTTTTAACCAACAGTCCCTCTGCTTTAGTAGCATCTATCTCTTTGCAAAGAGTCGAAATAGCCCGTAGCACAGCCTCGCCACCATTTTCTTTAATAATAGATTCTATGTGTAAAAAAGCCTGTGCAATTTGATTGGGGTTTTCATTAACTATTTTAGCAGCATCAATAACTGCCTGAATGCTTAGGTTCGTTGCCTTAAGCTGTTTTTGAGCTTCCAGCAAGACTGGATTAATAGAAATATTATTCACATAAAGTTCCTTATTGAACCTATTAAAATCTCTAAAAAATTGTCCTTGGGAAAATATGTTCTCGTTATTTACAAGATCATTATCGATATACCCCTGTAATTCTTTTCTATTATGCAATATTCCCATAGTCTTCTTAAAATTAAATATTAGCTGATACTTTACCTCTGAAAGATTAAGCAATTATTAAATAAATAATCAAAAGGAATAAGCCCCCAGGAGAATTGCACTTAAAATCTCACTAGAAAGTTATGAATTAAAAAATAAAGTGCTGGAAAGTATTGTGCGAAAGTAAGAAAATTTCGGCCTATAAAAACTATGAGGCCAGAAATCAATAAAGAACAACCCTCATTTATACATTATTTTAACAAGATAAAAGATCAGCGAATAACGAGTAACAACAAACGCTATACGCTATAAAAAGATTCTATAACTTGTGATATTAGCAGTGCCGTATTGCAACAGGATTAAATGCGCTGTGCTAGCCTTCTAGCAACCCTGCATTAAGTTTAAGTTCGTCAACCTGTGCTTACTGAATCAGTCAAAATGATTTCAATAACCCGCACAATTAAATTGATATCCTTAAAATCTAGAATTAATATTGATCTTTCTGGAGTTGAAACTGACCATGCATCGATTCAGGCAAGAAACTACTTAACCAATCTTCTAAAGGTTGAAAATGGGGCACTAGTACCGATTCTTGCCAAGAAGATTCTTTAGCAAAGGGAGTTAAGCTGACCAGCATCATCAATAAGACTACTACCAAAATACCCCGCGCAATGCCGAAAATAACTCCTAAAACGCGATCGGTGCCGCTTAATCCAGTATTGGCGACAAGTTGACCAATTAAATAATTAATGAGCATTCCTAATATTAGAGTAACCAGGAATAAGCCGACAAAACTCACCACTAATCGGACAGAGTCTGAGTGAATAAAGTTTACCAATAAATCAGCAATATAACGATAAAAAATAAAACTGACTGCAATCGCTGCAACCCAAATGACCAAAGAAATCACTTCGCGCACAAAACCACGCATGACGCTAATTAATACGGACAACGCAATGATGGCAATAATGGTGTAATCAATCCAATTAAATGTAGACATTAGAAAACCTTAGACTATGTTAAAGAATATAAGAAGCTTAGCTAGGACCTAACCTGTTTAGGTATTATAAACTACTTTTTTAAAGTAGTGACATGCATCAGGTTTAAAAACTCATAAAACTAACACAAGAACACAAAATAACCCAATGATTATCCTCTAGTCTATCCATGTATGCCCCTTTAGATCTTTGAAACGACCCTCCTTAGTTCGTGTTTCAATTAACCATATAAGTATTTTATATTTTTTTTCAACAGTTAATAACCAAGAATTAACACCTAATAATGTCACGAAATCCTCTTTATTTAACTGCTAATTTTTTGAAAAAATTTATTTTAAAAAACAATTCTATATATTATACTATTTAGATATTTTATTTTTTTAAAAACAACAAAACAATTAAAAATTTTTTAATCTGTTTAACTTAGGGATATAAAAACATGCTTCGAAACGGCTCTATTAAAAACCCTGGAATAGAATTAAGGCTCGCTGCAGCGATGGGCAATATAGATCGCGTTAAAGTTTTTTTAGATAAAAAATTTATAAACAAACAAAGTTCGAATGGCAATACGGCGTTACATTGGTCTATAGAAAACAAACATTATAAGGTCACTAAACTCTTATTAGCCATGCCTGATATTCATGTGGATGCAAGCAATCAAAGAGGTCATACTCCACTTCATATAGCGGTTAAGCAAGGGGATAAAAGAACAGTCTATCGATTATTAAAACAGGGTGCCGGTCATAAAAATTGTATCGATAACGACGGATTTTCTCCTTTAGATTATGCTTTTGAAAAAAGTTGTAGCTTTATAGTCACTAAATTAAAACATAGGCTTCCTAAGATGACTTTTAAAAATGCAGATAAGCTTGCCGAACAGGCCTATGAAAAATTTAAAACAAAAAACCCTATTCTAATACGTAACTTTCAAATTTTTGATCCCGACTATCTCTTTAATAAAAAATTGATACCTTATTTTCTACCTGGTAACTTATTCACATTAGTAGCTCTCAAAAAAGCCATAGATAAAGGAATACTTAACCCACATAAATTATTTTCTTCAGGTAATTTACTACAAAGTGCCTCCGTTTCTCGCGTGGACACGTTAGAAAAATTTCGTTGGTTATTGGAACAAGGCGTCGATCCCAACCTGCAAGCCAGTCATGAAATAAATCCTAGTTCTTATAAAAATACTGCTTTACATACTCTGATTGCCAATGAAGCTGAAAATGAGGCGATAGCATTAATTAATCTTTTAAAACACAACAAAAAAAGCTTTAATTTCAATCTGACCGATAGTGAGGAGAAAACATGTCTCTGTTTAGCGGTAAAAGTAGGCTTATCTAAGGTTGCCATGCAGCTCATTGCATTAAAAGACAGCGTCGATGTTAATATTCCTGATGAAGACGGTAACACACCTCTTCATTATGCATTTTTATTGGGACATGAATCGATTGCTATAGAGTTGATGAAAAACCAATCCAATAAAAACGCCAAAAATAAAGAAAATCAAACACCTTATGAGTTATTAAACGCCACCGACATCGAGGATGTTAGAGATTGCTTAGAAACCATTTGGATTAATCCGGATAGAAAAGTCAAACAATTAAAAAAAACTTATAGTCAACAATGTATGGAAAACCGACAGATTATAGCTAAAAAATATATAGATCAAGAAATTTTTACCGCGAAAAAAAGAAAAAACATTGCTTTTCTAGTCGCTGCAGCAACAGGAGATTTATCTAAAATACAAGAAAACTGCGATGACTTTACGCTTAATGCCTGTAACGCAAACGGGAATACTGCATTGCATTTAGCCTGTGAGCATAACCATGATGAAATAGTAAAATTTCTATTAAAACAACCCGCCATTGATCTCAACAAAAAAAATAATGAAAATAAAAAAGCAGCAGACCTGCTTAGTCATTCAGTTTTTGCAACATTCAAGGAAAAATTGTTTGCAAAACTAGAACTCAGCACAGAAGATACGCTGAGCCGATTCAATCAGCGTATAGAAACGCTCAGTAATGAAACTAAACCTACTTTAAATTTGTAATTAAATAAATGTTAAGCCCGAACCTTGATAATCTCATCCAAAGTGAACACGCTATGTAATTGGCATCCCGCGGCCCGCAACGCTTCTTTGCCACCTTGCTGCCTATCGACTAACACGACGCAATCTTTTACTTGTAGACCTTGGCTTTTTAATAGCCTTGCTACCTGTAGCACACTGCCACCAGTAGTCACGACATCTTCAATAATTAAACAATCTTGACCCCGTTTAAAAACGCCTTCGATTTGTTTTTTAGTCCCATATTCTTTAACTTCTTTACGACACATTAACATCGGCAAATTTTGATCGAGTGAAATAGAGGTAGCCAGAGGTAATGCGGTATATGGCACGCCACATAATAAATTTGGTTTAAGGTGTTTTACCTTATCCCATAATGCTTGGGCAACAGCGTGTAATAGTTGTGGATAGGAAATAATTACACGACAATCGATATATATCGGCGAGATTTCGCCACTACGTAATGTAAATTCGCCCCATTTAATCACATCAATGTTGATTAATGCTTCGAGTAATGTTTGCCTGTGCATCGTTAGACTTAATTAAGCTCATCATTGTTCGCTTTTTCAGCAGCTAAATGAAGCAGTGTATCGGTTTGCTCTGGACTTTCACCAACCAACTCTTCTTCGATACGTTCTAAACCCACTAACGTTTCGCCTTCATTCAAGCGTATTAGTCGTACACCTTGTGAATGCCGACCTGCCACGCGAATTTCAGCAACGCGGGTACGCACTAAAGTCGCTTTATTGGTAATTAACATCACTTCATCAGAAGGCAATACTTGCACTGCGGCTACTACATTCCCATTACGCTCGGTAGTTTTAATCGCGACTACACCGCTACCGCCACGGCTCGTCAAGCGATGCTCAGGCACAGGTGTACGTTTACCATAACCATGACTGGTTGCCGTTAATATTAATCCTTCTGGCTTAGCGATAATTAAGGAAATTACCTGTTGCCCTATTTGTAATTTGACACCACGAACACCACAGGCGGTACGACCCATACACCGCACTTTACTTTCATTAAAGCGTATAACCTTACCGGCATCGGTAAACAATAAAACATCTTGCTGACCATCGGTTAATGCAACGCCCACTAAACGGTCCCCTGCTCGTAAATCAATCGCAATAATGCCGTCATTACGGGGTCTAGAAAAATCAATTAAACTGGTTTTTTTCGTCGTACCATTCGCCGTTGCCATAAAAATAAAATGCTCGGCACTATAATTCAGTACAGGTAATACCGCATTAATACGTTCATTCTCACCTAAAGGTAATAAATTAACGATGGGGCGACCTTTAGCAATGCGGCTGCCTTCTGGTAATTTATACACTTTAAGCCAATAGACTTTACCGGCGCTAGAGAAACACAATAAGGTGGCGTGCGTATTAGCAATTAATAAATGTTCTATGAAATCTTCTTCTTTGACATCGCCCGATGATTTCCCTCTGCCACCACGCCGTTGAGCTTGATAGACATCAGCGCTTTGTCGTTTAACATAACCTTCATGCGACAATGTCACTACAACATCCTCGGCAGGAATCAAATCTTCTTCATTAATTTCAGCATCGACACTGATAATTTCAGTACGGCGCGGATCGGCAAATTCTTCTTTAATGGCCATGAGTTCATCGTGAATAACCTGACGTAAACGTTCTGGTTGGTTTAAAATATCTAATAAATCGACAATTATGTCTAATTGATCACGATATTCTTTTAAAATTTTCTCTTGTTCGAGACCGGTTAAACGATGTAAACGCAGCTCTAATATTGCTTGTGCCTGTTCTGGTGATAATCGATAACTATTTTCGCCTTTTTTTACACCATAGTCACCGGCTGTATCTACCGTTAAAGGCGTCTCAAGCAAATCAGTTTTAGTGAGCATCTCAGCCACCATACCTAACTGCCAAGCTTGCGCTAACAGTTGAGATTTAGCATCCGCTGGATCTTTAGCGGCTTTAATCAATGCGATCATCGGATCAATATTTACTAAGGCAATACCTAAACCTTCTAAGATATGCGCACGCTCTCTTGCTTTACGTAACTCAAAGATGGTGCGGCGTGTAACAACTTCACGACGATGCGCCAAGAATTCGGAAATTAATTGTTTAAGATTCAGTAAGACTGGCCTGCCATCAACCAAAGCCACCATATTAATACCAAACGTAACTTGCAACTGGGTTTGAGCAAATAAATTATTCAACAATACATCAACATTTTCACCACGTCGCACTTCGATAACCATACGCATACCGTCTTTGTCGGATTCATCGCGTAATGCGGTAATGCCTTCGATACGTTTTTCCTTAACCAATTCAGCAATCTTTTCGATAAGTTTTGCTTTATTCACTTGGTAAGGAAGCTCGGTCACAATAATCCGTTGTTTACTCGACTTTTCATCCTGTTCGAGTTCGATTTTCGCTCTAACAAATACTCGTCCACGACCTGTGTGATACCCCTCAATAATACCTTGTTTACCATAAATTAATCCCGCGGTAGGAAAATCAGGCCCCTTTATAAAGTGCATTAAGCGTTCTATGGTCAATTCAGGATCCGCAAGTAAAGCGATGCAAGCATCAATGACTTCAGAGAGATTATGTGGAGGGATATTCGTTGCCATACCGACCGCTATACCTGAAGAGCCATTGACCAGCAGGTTAGGTACACGCGTTGGTAATACACTAGGAATCTGTTCCGTCTCATCGTAATTCGGGGCAAAATCTACCGTTTCTTTGGCTAAATCGGCTAACAAGGCATGCGCTAACTTCGACATACGAATTTCGGTATAACGCATTGAAGCAGCGGAATCACCATCGACTGAACCAAAGTTACCTTGGCCATCAATGAGTACTGAGCGCATAGAAAAGGTTTGTGCCATACGCACAATCGTATCGTAAATCGCCCCATCACTATGCGGATGGTATTTACCAATCACGTCCCCCACCACACGAGCAGACTTTTTATGCGGCTTATTCCAATCGTTGCCAAGCTCACTCATGGCAAATAAAACCCGCCTATGTACCGGCTTTAAGCCATCTCGCACATCAGGCAACGCCCGACCTACTATGACACTCATAGCATACGCCAGGTAGGACTGCTTTAATTCCTTTTCAACTGTTACTGAAATGATTTCATTAGCCACTGATTCTGCCATAAAAAGCTCAAAACCTATGATACGTAAAAAGTTCTAGATAGTTATACTTACAGAAATTGGGTTTTTGGCAAGGCGTCGCGATAACGAAGCAACCGGAGTGTATTAATTATACATGAGGTTTGCGAGTTAAGCGGCAACACAGGCAAAAATTCAAGTACGAAGATTATACCATAAACAGGCCTAAACTGGCAGCAAATTCCAGTAAAATTTTTAAACAAAGGAGGACTTTTTCCTGATTTAAAAGGAAATCTAAAAACAAGTCAGTTTAGACTTTTCTTGGGCTATCCTATGTTGTTTTAAAACAACATAGGATAGGATCCAAAAAGGCCTCCTATGGCAAATTATTCTTTAATTGCCTATATAAAGGTCCCTTTACAGTCTATTCAGCGACCCGTATACATTAACTTATTGTGCTCCCGCTGCAGAATTTGCTGAATTATCATTTTTAGCAGGTTCTGCCGGTGTAGTGGTATCCGTCGTTCCATTATTAGAGGATGTATCCGGTGTCGCTGGAGTTACGGGCGTGGTAGCACTAGGTACTGTTTGAGTAGGCTCCACTGCTTGCGGATTAACCGGCAGTTGCTGCTCATCCGAGCCGGACGAATTCGCTGGAGTAGCCATTTGATCTTGTACAGGCATCGCGGTATCTGATTGATCTCCTTGCTTATCAGAAGGCTGATGATTACAGCCGACTAACGCCGCCGTCAGCAGCATTGAAACCAAAAACTTCTTATACATAAGCAAAATTCCCCATCTAAAAAGTAGTGCAAAAGCGCATTAAAGAAAAGGTTGTCAGTCATTGGCTGATAACCCAGTGGCTCATAGTAGAAGCCAACTTAAGCATAGCAAAACTTTCAAGTAAAACAAAATCTCGTAAAAATCAGACTCAACCATGCTTAAGTCCTGTACAGGCAATGCCTCTTCTTTTAATTGCCCAGCTACTAAATACGGTTATGAAGTCCTCTGCTGGCAAACCCTCTTTTAATTGCCAACCTACTAAATACTGTTATAATAAGTCCTAGATTTAGTTTCCCGTGTCAGTATTTAGCTCGGCTACCCCCCCTCTATTTAACTGACACAAAAACAGAACGAAATGATAAAAAATCAACGTTTTGTAATAGAGCTAACTAAAGTAAAAATTTTTAGTTTTTTTATAAATTTAATTAATTTTTGGTGATGGGTTTTAATCCCAAAATTATAGAATTTAGTCCGGCTTCTTAAGTTTGCAACTTTTTATTTGGTCAATATTCTTCGGGTGCAGATTTTATGAAGAGTAATAAATACTACTCATAAAAAATACACTGTTCAGAATATGCAAGCATTTAATCCGTGTTGAAAATCAGATATTTAAAACCCGCTACTTAGCCTAAAGGGCAAAATAGCTTATGCAAAGAACCCTGTTGACTCATTCACCCTTTTTAATTAATTAAGCGGTCGTTGTTTCAGGTATCGCAACAGTTTTAATTTCTTTTAACAACGATTATAACGTTTACAAATAAGCAAGCTTAGTTGAGCCTTCATACAAAATAGGATTCAACGATGCATAATGAAAAAAATCGAATATTGATAAATGCGAATCAACCAGGAGAAATCCGGGTTGCTCTGCTCGAAGAAAACAAGCTTTCCGATCTAGATATCGAATATAGTGGTCAAGAACAAAAAAAATCAAACATCTATAAAGGGAAAATTAGTCGGATTGAACCTAGTTTAGAGGCAGCATTCATTGACTATGGCGCCGAACGCCATGGTTTTTTACCCTTCAAAGAAATTTCCCCTACTTACTTTAAGAGCAGAAATCACGAGTCCCATGCCATCAAACACTCGCTGAAAGTCGGCCAGGAAATGATGGTCCAAATTGAAAAAGAAGAACGTGGTAATAAAGGGGCCGCTTTAACCACCTACATTACTCTACCCGGTAGTTACTTAGTGCTTATGCCCAACAACCCCGGTGCGGGTGGCATTTCACGTCGTATTGAAGGCGAAGAACGACGCGAAATGCAGGACTTACTCAGTCAAATGAAACTTTCCGAAGATATGGGTCTTATTCTGCGTACAGCAGGCGTAGGTCGGGATTTTCATGAATTACAAAATGATTTGAATTTACTACTTCAACAATGGAACGCCATCCAAAAAGCCTTTAATGAGCGCTCTGCTCCTTTTCTTATTTTTCAAGAAGGCGATCTGATCACGCGTTCGATACGTGATTATTTAAGACGCGATATTGACGAAATTATTATTGATGACAAAAAAATCTACGAAAAAATTAAGCAGTATATAGAGCAAATTCGACCCGATTTTGTCTCGCGAATTACGCTTTACCAAAATTCCATTCCATTATTTATGTATTTTGATATCGAAGAAGCCGTTGAATCTGCGTTTAAACGCAAAATAGAACTTCCATCAGGTGCCACCATTGTTATCGATCGCACCGAAGCCTTAGTTTCTATTGATATTAACTCAGGCCGTTCTACAAAAAATGAAGATATTGAAGAAACCGCCGTTGCCACCAATCTCGAAGCGGCTAAAGAAATTGCTCATCAATTAAGAGTACGTGATTTGGGGGGCTTAATTGTCATTGATTTTATCGATATGAATTCAGAAGATAATCAACGTAAAGTCGAAAATTGCTTACGTTTAGCCACTAAAAAGGATCGTGCGCGTATACAGATCGGACGAATTTCTGCATTTGGATTATTAGAAATGTCACGACAACGCTTGCGACATTCGTTAGGAAAGGCCAATGAAACCTTATGTTCGCAATGTAATGGTGAAGGCACAATACGAACTATAGAATCATTAACCTTATCATTACTACGATCAATAGAAAAAGAAGCGTTAAAAAAGTCTACTCAGCAAATACGTGTCGAAATACCTGTCGATATGGCTACTTATCTCATTAATGAAAAACGTTCAGCCATCCATCAAATTGAACAATGTTATAAAATAAACATTTTATTAATACCTAATCCGTATTGGCAGTCTCCTCAATTTAAAATTACGGGCCTGGGACGAAACATTAATCTCCAGGCCAATGAAAGTGCTAGCTATCAAATACTCGATAAATCTTGCGTAGAATCACCACTTCTCTATAGCTCACCTACTGTTAAACGCACAGAAACACCGGCTGTTAAACCCCTCACTTTTGCGATTAACAAAAATAAAAATAAAACTCAATTAGGTTTACTCAGTCGATTGCTGGGCATGCTCAAAGATCGAGGTAAAACTAAAACCGAACTGAACAGCCAACCCATTAAAAAAGAAATAGCGCCTACTCAGACTCATCCTAACGAAGTTCAGCACCGACATTCCTCAGAACGACGTTATTCAAAAGCACGTAACAATAATAACAACAACAACCGTATCCGAAATCAGCGCCGTGATGACAAGCGTGACAAAGAAGGAGAAGGTGGCGAAAGTTCTGTTGGACAACATCAACACAATAGCACTAAACAAGCACATAACCGTTATAATAAATATCATCAGCAACGTTATGAAGCACAACCACATCAAAATCAACAGCAACACACTCTACATAATAAATCTACTGTTGTTGCTGTTGCAACGGCAGAAAAAAAACCATTACCCAATAAAAAAAGGCATCCCTCAGAGAGAACTGTAAAACACGAAACCAAAATAAATGTCCAACAACCCCTACGAGGAGAAAATGCAAGCCCTAACCCTGCGCTCAATACCGAAAGCAAAGTAATTATTCCACAACAGATAGAAAACCCTGCTCCACGCTTAGAAAAAAAATCAAGCATTAATAACACAGTAAATGTTAATTCCAGTTCGGCTACAAGCACAAATAATCCATCATCACAGCGTCGCAACATACGGCGTTATGGCGGCGAACCTAAGTTGCGTCAGCGTAGCTATAGGCATTACGAACAGGATCAAAAAACTAAAAATTAACACTCCATACGCTTAGGATATTCATCTGAAAAAAACTCGTCTGTCTGCCTGCGGTAATTAACGACTGCGCCCAGACAGCGAGTATAATCATTTTTACGCGCTTGTTGATGAAGGAAAGTATTCACTTTGTTGGGATTGAAATATAGTTTTTCAGCTAGATCCAAAAGATGAAGAAAAGCTCATTTATAGAACCCTCATTGAAAATTTTGCTAAAAAAACCCATATACCGGTTTATTACTTTCCTTACTTTGGTCATAACAGAGAAAAAAAACCGTTCATTCTTGGCCAACTCGCCGTATAAACTACCCGCAACAACAAGAGTATTGTACTTTTAAACAAACTAAAATCACTAATTTATGAAGAATTTACGCATAACAATGGATGAATAATGATACGAAATAGAACTTTAAAAACACTAAGTACATTAATGTTATCTAATGCCCTAAGCCTTCCCAGTATTGCAGCGATCAAGCCAATAACAAACGATCAATGTGAAAACATGCAAGCTCATAAAGTTATCACCACTAAAAATCCTGTACCTTGCAGACGTTTAAGGACAGTAACTTTTCCTCTTATAAATTTTAGAGGTCAAGTGGATAAAGGCCAAGTCGTGGTACTCGATGCAGTAGCAGAACGTACACAAATTATTTTTGATACCTTATTCCAAAAAAAGTTCTCGATCAACAAAGCGCTCCTAATGGAAACCTATAAGGGTGACGATAATGCTTCTATGAACGATAATAATACCTCTGCTTTTAATGGTCGACCGCGTACCGGCGGATCGGATTGGTCCCTACATGCCTATGGTGTTGCTATCGATGTCAACCCACTACAAAACCCGTATGTTTCATTTGATAATTTAGGTCATGTCTCTATTTTACCTGCCCTAGCAGCGAAGCAATCTATCAATCGTTTGAATTATCGGCCCACAAAAGATTTTCGTGTCGGCATGGCAGAAACAATCATTGACATCTTTGCTGAAAATGGTTTTATTAATTGGGGTGGCTATTGGAATTATCCAATTGATTATCAACATTTCGAAATTGGTAGCCGACAATTTGTCAAAAAGTTGCTCAGTTTAACCCGCAGCCAAGCACAGCAAGTTTTTGATGAATATGCCGAAGCTTATTCTGACTGTATTACGAAAACATCTCTATGTCCTCATGCAGCGGCACGTGCCGCTTGTGTCGCAAAAATTATGCAATAAATTAGACCCTAATAATAACTTGGCAGAAAAACAAAATCCTATAAGTTTAGAAAATTTTTCCACAAGGAGTCGTATGCTAACCACGCAACGTCAATATCTTTCGGGCCTTAAGAGGAGCGTCATGCTGTCTGGCTACAAAAAACCATGCAAAGCCGGTTCTAAGGCAGCCTTTAATTGTATTACAGCATTTTCTGAAGCCGATTTCACCGTTGTTCTTATAAGCTTATCAAAGATTCCACATTAAAAAATTATTCTGGTGCTCCGCATGGCTTATGCTCAATCTTAAAAAAACAATAAAGATAAAACTTAGCTAGAGGGATTAGCTTCCCAACTACCGTATAAAGGATTCGGTAAAATGAAATAACCGTAACCAAACTTAGCATATTGCTGCGTATCCTCAGGTAAAGCATAGGCTGTTGCTTGTTTAAAGAACGGGAAATCTTGGATGTTATCTCCAAAATAAGCAATCACAGCATGCGGTGGTAGTTTATTAGACCAAACCATCTCATTTCCAGCATAGCAACCGCGTATTACCGCATTGAAGCGTGGATTTTTGTCCGTTGGATGTTTAGATTTTTTATTATTCGCTAAAATAACTTGATCAAAACTAATCCCTTGTCGTTTTAAGTTTGCAATAGTCGCCTGAAGACTGGTAATGCCAGAAGCGTCTACATAAGAACCATCACGATTAGAAACCAAACTAACATAACCGCCTAATTGATGAACTAAATGCGTAAAAACAGCGGCGCCTGGTAATGCAACCGATTTTTGCGGAATGGTAACATAATGTTCAAAATTCGACTCATTTTCAGCTAAATCCGCGCATTGATAAAAATACCAGGAATTATCCAGGGTCGTTTCATCAATATCCAAAATTACTCCCCAAGTTTTTGCTTTTGGCTGATGTTGCTGTACCCATTGTTCAACATAATTAGCACCGTTGTTATAAACCTGTCGATAAATGGCTCTTTTTTCGGCTGAATCGCGATACCACTTGACGACTTGCTGTATTGAAGGATTTTTTTGCTCAGTAGGCGCACAGTCGATAACTAACGGATGCTTAGCAAACGCAACATTGCTCAAAAAAAGCAAAAATATAGAGACCGTCCGTAATAATTTTCTCATAGTTTCGACTCATTTTATAAAAAATATACGCGATTGAACGCAACGACTGCAACATCATAAAAGAAAAAATTTTTATATTTATAATTTATTTTTGTTTAAAAAGCTATGTCCTTGTGGGCATATTACGCTGAAAAAGCGTAAAGTTTAACCGCTTATGATTTTTACTCTTATTCAACACTCAGCATCTGCCAAAAAACTAGATCCAGTAATCCTATGACGTGAGTTAGGAATACCTGTTAAATTAATTCTTCTACGGCTGTACTTATCTAAAACCCTTTATTATCACTTCACCCTTAGTCCATCCGAAAAATATTTGATTTTATTTTATCCATTTTCTTTTCGGCCTTCTTAAAAATTTTATTTGATTTTTTATCAAAAGAATACAATACCGGGTTTCGTAGAATTTTCCGAGCTACTAATTCAAAAAAAATGAGCGTTTTATTATAATCAGGCAATACGTCTATACGCGAAAGTGGTAAGTGTTGATTCGGTTTGTGCGTTTTAGAATGAGTCTGTTGATACGTTATTTTGGGTTGCGTATCTTGCATCGCAACTTTCAAACTTTCTTTATAATTTAAAACCTGACCTGCAGCATAAATAATTTTTTTATCCGCATGGGTAGCTTTAAAAAAATTTTTTTGATTAGCCGCTTCTAACCTATAAAAAGACGGCGCATGAAACAGATTCTCGAATCGTGACTTTGTTGACAATGTTAACTTGGGTCGAACATTCTGCCTGGGAATAGCTTGCTTAGGATGATTTCCATCATTTTTAGTGTTAATGGAATGATTCTTTTTAACACTGGAATTAGATTTCTTCTCCTGAGCTGTTAGCAACACATTCGCTTGCTTTTTACTGCTGCCCTGATGCTTACTTTTCTTAAAATAACCCAATTTTTTTTTCGAAAAAGAATCTCTATTAGTGTAATCATCTGCAATCATAGAAATACGATCCCCGTCAAATGCCTGAGTTAGCTGAGAATGTGGTTTACTCTGAGGAAAAACTGATTTTTCAGTGTTTAACTCTATTCTGTCTTCATTACCCGCTTGACGCTTACGTCGACGTAATATTTGCTGCGACGGTATCTCCTGATCAGCAGGTGGTTTTATCGCACTCATTAAGTTTAAAAAAGAAGGCATCCGGGTGTTAATATCTTCGGAGCTGAACAAATCAGAAAAATAGGCATGCTCTATTTTCTCTTGATAATCTTGAAAACAAAACTGGTGATCAAAAGATATCAACGTAGCGGATAATATCTTTTTTTCCATTTCAGGGATTTTATAACCGGTAAATATAAGTGAGCATATATCAGAAGAAGCGCTTGGAATATTAGTCAGGATAAGATCCGTTTCAGTACGCAGGAAAATAAAATTGCCTATATTTCTTAATAGGACAATTTCAGCCTGTTCACCTATATCTTTATCTGTAATAACTATAATCTGTTTATCATCCGTAAAAACCAAAGGTGCTTCTAGCAAATTCCAAATTTCATCCTCCTCATCCTCCAAAGTCCCTATATTTTTAGGGATAGAATTATCGATAAAAATATCCAGTTTTTGATACCAAATACTCTTATCCAGCACTGCGTTTTTTAGTCGAATAGTCACCAAAGAATGGAAACCGGCTAAATCGTCCGAATAACGAGAGGGGGAATAAATAGCGTTAATCAATGTCAAAAATAAATCCCCCGCTACGCGAGATAGACGAGGGGAAATGACCGCATCGGGATAGATTTGTTGGTATTTTTTAACCAGCTCACGTAAATCCAAAGTGTCCCTGAGTTCGGTTAACTCGTTATCATCTTCTGTTAACGTATCATAGAGCGTTACTGGCGCAAGAGGAAATACCGTATCGTTTGAAGGCAATATAATATAAACATTTTCACCACCATTGCCGACCAAATGACTTTCAAATAGGCCGTTATTATAAAAAATTTCGTGTTTCGTTCGTCCAATAGAAAGCATAGTATTGTTTAATAATTGAATTGAAAATGTTTTTTCTAAACAATTAGCCATTTCAGAAAATAAACTAATTTTCTCATCAATGGTTTTATTATTAGACACTTGTTCTTGTAGATAGACCTGTTCGTTATTTAACAATTTCATTTCCGTATCTTGAAATAAATAAGATATATTTTTTTTGAGATCCAGTTCCTTTTTCGTTTGGTTATTAGTTGCAGTAACCGAAGAGTCAAAAATAGTAAGTGCAAAAGTTTTTGTATTCTCAAAATCGAATGCACTCACCGAAATAGTTACGGTACTATTTTTTACGCTGAGTGACTGAATATTCTGTATTGTCGTTTGAAAAAAGAATCGATGTTGAATGGTTTCTTGTGAATGTAATCGGACTTGTGCGACACCCACTTCTGTTGGTGGGATTAAATAATCAACCGAATTCACACCCGTATTTAAAGAATATACAATAATAGTATTATTTCTTAATATAAATTTTGGATTTTTATAAGCACGCTCAGTGACAAAGAAGGTATCTGGGAGTTTGTTATTTTTACCTCCGCAACCATCGATTTCATGCGTATCTGTATTCAGGTAAATGATTTCCTGTTCCCTGTTTCGACCACGAATTTGGTTAATCCTATTCAGCTTGATTTTACTGTCGTCAAAAGAACAAAATAATGGAATACTTTCTACTACACTACCATTTTTTCCACATAAAATTTCATGTCCATCAATCAATAAATAATCACTTTTTTCAGGATAAAACTTATCCAAATTAAGGATATTGGATCCCAGGCCGCCATAGAGTAAGCCTGTTGTAGAATTTCCTTGTAAATCAAACACATTAACTTTATCACCGCCCCTATAAAATTTTTGACCATTCTCTACGATAAATACTGTAGGCGAATCAACAGGGGCAATGACTTCTTGATTTCCTGATCCTAAAGCAATTAACGTCACATCAGCTGTTCTATTTAATGAGTATTCTATACCTAGGGCATGTTGGCAAAGATAATGAAATCGGTAGTTAGAAATTGAAGGAGCAAAATCAGAGACGGGAGTGCCTGATAAGCAAAATAAATGCCCTTCATTAAGTTCATCGGGGTTACTATCACTGTCAAGTGCAAGCAGTCTTTTTTCATCCAAAAAAACTTCACTATCGTTATATAAAACTATTTCAGAATGAAAAGAAGGAAAAATATAGCGCTTAATATCCGTGTGTTCTTTTAAAAAAAGGATGGCTTGCGCGACTAATTGTTCATTCTTTGCCTTAACCTGCAAATATTCTGAGGGCGCCATATGAAAAAAAGCCCGCAAAAACTGAACAACTTGTTCTGTTCTAGATAGAGCAACATATTTCTTGATGGCCGCAACTTGTTGCTCTGAGGTATATAGTTCAGCCCCCAACCAAGCGAGCAAAGCAATCCCTTCGCCTACCGGGCCCGTAAATTCAGCTATACCGGTAATAACTCCAAACAATTCAGCGCCCTCAATACCCGCTTCTATACCATCAATACCCACAATAATGCCATTGGAAATAATATCAGGAATAACCGCTTTATCACCCATTTGATAAGCTTGTATTTCATTTTTAAGATTATAAACAAAAAAAATGGACGTCGCTCTAGCCACAAACGGCGAAGCCATTTGCATGGTTTTACCTAAAAATTGTCTTTTGCCAACAGATAATACGTCTTTGTTAAATAGAATACGGAGTGCACTTTTACTTTCTAAACCCAAATCTTTTTCTAGCAAACTGGTCTCTGCGGCCAAGTTTTTCCCTTGGGAGAGCAAACCATTCGATATTTTTCCAAACAGTGTACTACTGCTTATTAATCCAAAATTAATGGCCACCTCGCTAAAATCACCCTGAAGTAAAGCTGCTAAGGTATCCTTAGCCATAAGACCGGAACTGATAGTCCGAGATAATGAGGCTAGTTTTTTTAAATGAGATTTAATTTTTTGATTCTTAATGTCTTTGATTTTCGTTTGTTCAATTTCAGGTAAACAAAGACTCCTTTTTAACCTATGGGCTGGACAGCTCTGGTATTCGGTAAACACTCCTAACATTTTAATCTTAAAGTCATAAAAAAGTTTTACGCACCCTTCTTGCATTTCCTTTTTCAAAGGCACACTCGATAGTCGCTTTATTGTAAATTTAGAATTTCCTGAACTAGAAATATACTCCACAACATATTTAATATTTTCTTTAGATAAGGTTTCTTCAAGGTACTTTTTTTCAATATAGTTGAGTGTTTCAGCCAAAAATAAAGTTAATCCTAACTTCATATAATAAGCGACAGCATTTCCTATAAATTGAAGGAACCTTTCCTTGGGAAATTTAAGATAGGCTAAATCTATAAAATACGAGCAATATTTTATAGGTTGACTTTTCAAGCTATCAAAAAATATTTTCTGGTGATGCTCATATAAAAAAAACGATTCGAGATCCGTATGCTCTGATATATAGAGTAAAAAATGTATATTGTGAAAAATATTTTCTTCATTGTCTGTGTAACCAGAAAGTAGCAGTAATTTTTGCGTTTGTGTAATTACTTCGTCAAATTTAGGCCTATCCTGATCGAGATTAAGTCGTATGACCTGTTGCAGTAATCGATGAATGGTATATTTAGATTTCTGAGGCCCTTGATGAATCATAGAATAACTGTTGAGCAAGTGTACAATTGCATCTAAATCATGTGTGTTAAAATTAGAATGGATAGGGTTTAAACCATAAAATATTGCAATTGAAATGTTATCTGGATCTAAATAAGCCATAATATATAAAGCATTTATCGCAGCTTGACCCACTAAATGGGATTTAATTTTTTCTAAAGTAATGACCCAGGTGGTATATACTGTCTGTAGATAAGGATCATTGTTATATTTCCAAAAATCAAAACTTAATAAGTCTTGGCATTTTTCTTTATAGCGTTCTATATAATTATCGAGAGAAAAACTAGCATCGGTATTCCTTGTAAGCTTAATATAAGCAAGTGCTTGTTGCAGTGCTAAAGGTAAACCTTGAAGCAATTGATTCAGTTCTTTAATTTTTACATTTTCATCATTATCGCGTAAATCTAAGGATTTTTTGATAAGCTCTTCGGTTTCTTGCTCTGTAAAAACATCCAGCGATAAAACCGATGCCACATTTTCCCAATTACTATAGCGTGAAGTTATTAACAAAGTCGGTCTATTGCCTAACATAGATTTAGGTAAACAAGCTGCTATGGAACCGTAATTCTCAATATTATCAAAAATAAAGAGACTTTTTCTATCTGAAAAATATTCATAAGTTGCATCGACAATGTCTTCCAGATCTTTTTTTTGGCCATACCTATCTAGGATGGGAAGCTCCAGCTTGTTGGCTAGTTTATGGAAGGAGTAAGCCAAATTCTCTTGCGTTTCTGCACTAATCCATAAAACATTATAATCATAATCTTGAGCATAAAGCTCCGCATAACGTAACGCTAGTTGGGTTTTACCGACTCCCCCTAAACCACAAATAGAAAATGAAGAACCACTGGCTGCTTGGGAAGAACTGCTAGTGGATGGATTTGCTGAAATAGCTAAAGCAGACAAAATAGGTACGATGGCTACCGTTCTTTCCAATACCAAGGTGTGATGCAATGTTTTAAGCAGCTCTAATCTTCCACTAAAATTGTTTATAGGCTTTCTTAAATCAAATAAAATAGACATTTTATTTGCGTGTTCATATTCCTTATTAAAAACTTGAGCAGGATATCGATGCTCAATTTTAGCTAAAATACGCTGGGCTTCCGCTGCATTGGTCTCTGTATCTAAAATATAATTATGTCCTCTGGAAGTAAATTGAAACATATTTTCTTCTTTAGGAAATCGTTCTTTTGTAAACTGTTTTTCCAAATTTTCTTTCAGTTCGCCATCTGCCTCTTTCTCATAATTTAAAAGCCTTCGGTAACCAAATCGATTACTCCTGGGATGGTCTTTACTTGAATAATATTTATTGGGCTGATTATGGGTACCAAAAATGACCAAACCTACTTTTTCATATAAATTTGC
The DNA here is from genome assembly GCA_049283295.1 of Candidatus Aquirickettsiella sp. Classification (GTDB taxonomy): domain Bacteria; phylum Pseudomonadota; class Gammaproteobacteria; order Diplorickettsiales; family Diplorickettsiaceae; genus Aquirickettsiella. The sequence goes on along the minus strand of JBAPVR010000047.1, from coordinate 125,065 downwards.
TGTATTAATATCGTTTCCATATCTATCTTGTATGATATTTCCTGTAATCCTTAATCTAGCTGATTTAATATTAGGATCAAAGAGTTTTTCCGATGGCCCTTGTATGACACTCTGTACTAGTAGTTCCTCAGAAATAATACTATCTCTTGTGCAAGCTTTATCGATATAGTTAAACACTCTCCCTACTGCATCTTCTGCTAATTTTTCCATGGCCATTTTGTCGCCGGCTTTATCCGTTATCTGCATAAATTGATTTTCAAAGCTGAAAAAAATTTCAACGGCTGTTGAAGATAGAAGAGAGCCTAAACTACCTACTTTAATCTCAGAAAAAATCTTAGTAATTTTTTGAGCTTTATCTAGAGATACGTAATATTTACCACTAATCATTCTTAGTGAAGCAACTAATGAAGGAATTGAGCCCACAAGACTTTGCGAAATACCTATGCCGAGTAACGCGCCTGTTACCCCTGTTTTTATTTCATTTTTCAGTGCGTCCTCTGTTAATCTTTCTCCTTTTGCCAGCAAATGATATTTACCCAAATTTCGTGTAAACGCACACATAAAATTTTCGACAAAGACTTCTAGTAAAATCGTTATTTTTTCTTTTTCATCTTTAGATGTCATTTTTAATCGTTTAGAATCGCTTCCATCTGAAGACACAGAAGAAATAGGACGCAATGAAAAGGAAGATGAAGATAATGATTCTTGTTGTGGATTAAATTGCTGCGAAAATAAGGGGTGTCTAAAACGCCATCCAGGATCAGAGCGAAGTTTTTCCGTAAAAAACAGTCGTTTTCTCTCAAAATATTCTTTATTGCGTGATAGCTGCAATTGATTTATTAACCAATTTAATGACTTATTTTCATCAAGCATTCGATTCAGCTTGTCTGCATTTTCGAGAGCCCATAAACCACAATTATAATCTTCTGTTTGTTGCTGAAAACCTGGACTTAAACTCATAGGCTGTATTTTAAATTGATCAAAAAGCAAATTATAATATTCAAGCGGCAGAGGATAATTTTTTGAGTCGGTATAATAAGCGCTATAATTTCTATCTTTATAAGAAATAACTAAAGTTACCCAATGCAAACTTTCTAGTTGGATAATTAAAGTCTGTCTAGCCTCCGCTAACTCTTTTGTTTTTAATAGAAATGTTTCTAACTTAGTATTTAAGTCTGATAGAGAAGCTAGTATTTCATATTTTTTGTTGCCCCCTACTATGCTAGCGTAATTACTATATTCTAAGCGGACGATCTCAGTCAGATCGTCTAGGCTCAACCAATAACTGTAATGACCTCTTGCCGTGGCTTCGACCAGTGTTTCATCGTTACCACGTTTAACACGCGATTGATAGGAGATCCTTAAGTTTTCAATATTTTCTAAAGAATTTAATGTAACTTTAGGATAAATATTCTTATTTTTATTTTCAATTTTTTTATACATTTTATATTCCCTTTATTTTTATTTTACTTATTTTCACACACTCTTTAAGTATAAATTATAGGCTTTTAATTTCAATGTTATTTCCTTAAGAATTTATTTTTTTGTTAGTGCAATTAAATACTATTTAAAAAATAAATTGAATACTGAAAGATAATTTAGATATTTTTAAGTAAAAATAGCGTGTTGCAGTTTTAACTATAGGTTGAGTAACGTGGCAAATGTTTGTAAAATCAATTCTATAGGCTTACGGAATTCTCGGGAAGTGAAAAGCTCGTGTAGGTAAGGGATTTAATTGGTGGAGCTAAGCGGGATCGAACCGCTGACCTCTTACATGCCATGCAAGCGCTCTCCCAGCTGAGCTATAGCCCCGTGCTGTGCATTTTACCGCAGCCTCAAGTACTGTCAACCGTGAATATAAAGCTTAGTAAAATACATCTTTTATATACGCGATTGCCTAGAAATTGTACTCATCTGTATTTCCTCGTCGTTATTTAAAAAATTTTCCTCAGTGTCGAAGGGCTGCTGCGGTTTTTTACGCCAAAAACTGGCCGAAGAACAAATCTTCTTTCCATGCTGGTAGGCTTCTTCTCCCATTTTAAAGCTAATCCCCTGAAGCAACTGTAAGAAGAGCGTCGGCAATATTTTGTTACTTTCCGATAGGAATAAACTCGGATTCCATAACAAAGCCCAAGTTAGCATCTGCACAAAAAAGCACACTATTTTATTGTGAATCTTTTCAGCGATCTTTTGTGTTAGTGGTTGTCCCATCAACACACTTAGGTAATTCATCACAAAATAATTAAAAAGTCGTGCGCATTTTTCTTCTGTTTCTACCGTTTGATCAAACAAAATAGTATTCAACCCGACAGTTACAGCTGCAAACATAAAGGGTTTAAATCCATACTTGATATAGGCTGAAAAAGAAGGATATTTCTCATTATGAGCTAAACCCATATCATCAAGAACAGGTGAAAAAAATCCAGTAAATAATGCAGTTAGTAATAAAGGTAAACCCGTTTGCACCTGCTGGCTAAATTCTTCGTTAGCTGACTTAGCTTCGCTAAAATATACACTTTCAAGTAAATCTTTATCTGAAGAGGCTAATAGCCTTTTAGTCGTATTGCAGATGGGCCACTGAGCCGTCTGGATCTGATACACACAGAGTTTACTATCCTCTAAAAAAAGTAACGGCGGTTGATGCCCATCGGGGAAATTAATTAGATAATTATTACACATATCTACCTGTTGACGTGACCAAACCACAAATTCCTGTATTGAAGAAGCATTGTCGGTAAAAGTATTAATAGCGGTATAAAAGCTATCGCTATCATTATTTCTCAAAAAATCGACTAAGGTTTTAAATAATACCGGCTGTTCATTTACTAAATAGGCGACCCCTGTCGGCTTAGAAAAAAAATATTTACGTCCTTTTAAAAATTTAAAAATAACCGTCTTATTTGTAAAACTGCTTAAGTCATGAACATTTTTTTTAGAACAGATACTATCTGAATATAATTCGGACATTGCTTCAGTCAACGTCAAATCTGGTTCTCGATTTTTAATATACAAAGTAGATAAATGATGAATATATTCACGAGTGAGGTCGTAAGGATTAGTGGTGTAAGTATAAGTCGATCCCAATAAAGGCGCTGTTCGACTCGATTTTTCAATTTGTAGGTAAGTTGCCAATACTGTAGAGGATACTTCAGCCGGTTCATTGCGTTTGAAAAGAAATTTATCAATTAAAAAATTTTTTTTGGAATCCGCCAAATGTAAAACATATTGACTCACATTATAGTTGGGTTTAAATCCTAATTCTTCCATCCAAGGAATAAATGATTCTGCATTTCGCATAGCAACACACAATCGTTCTAATTCTAATTTAGAAAAATTATTATTTTTAATATCTATCAAAAAATTTGGCAATTGTTTGTTTGCACAGCGATAGTCATCCTTAAAGCGCATATAATCTGATTTACATTGCATCTGATAATTTTCACTATCACATAATCCGCTAAGATTGGTTGAATGGGGGTAACTTTGGCTTAGATAAAATTTATACACAATAAATTGTAAAAAATTTTCTTCGATATACGGTGTAAATTGATCATAAAGTAAATTGCGGGCATCCTGCATAGATAGCTTTAGCGCCGCTTGATTCACATTAATCCGCCCGCCCCAGCTAGTTTTCATCAACGTATAATGCAGCATCCCCAATGTATCGAGTAGCTGCATAGCCGCTAGTTCATTGGAGTCGACGTGTGTTTTATCCAATGAATCAGCCAATTTCTGAATCGTTTGTATTAACGCGGAATAATTTTTAATAAAGGTTAACGATTGAAAACTTAACTGTAAGGTATTGCAAAATTGCGATAAAAGTTCGAATGAGTTAAAAGATATACTCGAAATTTTTAAAAAATCTTTGGCTCGAAAACTTACTCCCGGCTTGTCAAACAAATAGCAATAGTCGGGTTCTAACATTAGACTTAATAGACTAAGGTAGTGAGTCGCTACTTTAGCTTGCTGGGCATTAAACTGTTTTTGTAAACTTATTTTCTTGAGTATATCTAAACCTATATTGTCTAATTCGCTTAAGACTCGCGCATCGCTGGGCTTGGACTTGACTAGCTTGCTTAAAAACTCAAAAAATTGTTCAGTATCAACAAGACTTGTAAAATAATCGACCTCTTTAAGCCCTTCAAACAATGTTTTTAAAAGCAAAGTCACCGCTTCGGCGGGAAGTGAAAAGACATTAGGCCATTGCGCTTCTCTCTGTAATAGGGTTTTCATTCCGGGGTTAAGAGACCAAGAAGCAAAACTAGGTTGCTGAGATATTATTTTCATAATTTAAGTTCCATTTATAAGTCTAATTAATATTCCGTGGCGAATTTAAACTTAATTTTATTGATTTACAATAAAATAATAAATAAATTTTAATAAATATTAAAATTTATTTATTTAATCTTGAAAAAAATAATTTTTTTTAAAAATTTTTAATTTAAAATCTGTTGTAAACGAGCTAAAACTTCTTGCTTACCTAACACGCGCAGCGTTGCATTAATAGGCGGGGATATATTCGAGCCGGTCATGACATATCGCAAAGGCTGAGCCACTTTACCCAGTTTTAATGAAAATTCATTGGCTACTTCGACTAATACCTTATGTATCGATTCGTCGGTCCAAACGTCCAGCGCCTTAAATTTAGCTTGCACTATTATTAATACCGGTAAAATGTCTACAGAAATAGCTTGTTTTTCTAAAGGGGGGGCTATATAAAAATAACGACTTTTTTCTGCCATCTCATTTAGAGTTTTAACGCGCTCGCGTTGTAACATAACCACATCTGTTAAATCAGGACCATTATCGATTGGAATATTTAATTGCTGATATAATTTAGCAAGTAATTGAGCCAGGTATGCGACATTGTCCGTTTTTAAATAATGCTGATTAAGCCAAATAAGTTTATCTGGATTAATCGCAGCCGCTGCTTTATTTAAATGATTCAAATCAAAATATTCAATCATTTCTAAACGGGAAAAAATTTCTTGATCGCCATGTGACCACCCTAATTTAACTAAGTAATTTAATACTGCGTCGGCTAAATAACCTTCATCTCGGTATTGTAAAATATTCGCTGCACCGGTTCTTTTAGAAAGTTTCTTACCGTCATGCCCTAAAATCATCGGTAAATGGGCATACGCGGGTAAACTGGCGCCTAATGCTAATAATATATTGATTTGCCTAGGTGTATTATTCAAATGATCATCGCCACGTATCACATGCGTAATATGCATATCACTGTCATCGACAACAACGGTAAAATTATAGGTCGGAGAGCCATCGCTGCGTGCAATAATTAAATCATCTAGTTCACTATTTTGAAAAATAACTTGCCCATGAACTTGATCGTTAACCACCACTTCACCACTTAAAGGGTTACGAAAGCGCAGCACATAACGTTGCTGCGGCAATATCGATGTTCTATCTCGACAATACCCGTCATAACGTGGTTTTTGCTGTTGGGCAAGTTGCTGTTCCCGTAATGCAGTCAAGCGTTCTTTCGAACAATAGCAACGATAAGCCTTTTTTTCATTAAGTAATTGCTCTAAAACTTCTTGATAACGCGCTAGGCGTTGACTTTGAAAAATCGGTCCCTCATCATAATCTAAACCTAGCCATTCTAAACCTTGCAAAATGACATCGGTTGCCTCAGCAGTGGATCGCTCAGTGTCGGTATCTTCGATACGCAAAATAAATTGGCCTTGCTGTTTTTTTGCGTATAACCAAGAATATAATGCCGTTCTAACGCCGCCAATATGTAAGTAACCGGTGGGACTGGGTGCAAAACGAGTACGAATTTTCATAGACAATAGCCTGTATTTTTAATTTATCACAATTGGATTTTTGACAAGTACTGCAAAAAGAGAATTGTGGGTGAGGTAGCAACACAGACAAAAATTCAAGTACGAAGAGTATACTCACAGCAATAGGATTTTTGTCAAGGCACCGTGAAAAAGAGCAAGCGAAGTGTATTCAAAATACATGTGGATTGCGAGTTGAGTCGCAACACGGACAAATTCAAGTACGAGTAACTATCAAATCAATTGAAAAGGTTTAATATCCCCTTTGCCATAACGAATAATCTGTGGGGTAGGGCCAGATAAATCAATGACAGTCGTAGGCTCTAAACCGCAAAAACCTCCATCAATAACTAAATCAACGCGTTTACCTAAAATATCATTGATCGCTTCAGGTTCTAATAAAGGCAAATCGGAATTAGGCAAAATTAAGGTCGTACTCAACAAAGGTTGATCGAGCATCTCCAATAGTGTATGTACTATTTTATTGTCCGGAATTCTTATACCGATGGTTTTACGTTTCACATTGACTAAATAACGGGGTACCTGTGAGGTCACAGGTAACAAAAAAGTATAAGGGCCCGGTGTATTGGCCTTTATTAAACGAAAAATAGGGTTTTCTAACTGAGCAAAGCCTGCCATTTCTGAAATATCATGACACAACAAGGTCAAGCAATGTTGATCTTTTAATTGACGTATTTGCCGAATACGTTGTATACCCTTTTTATTAGCTAATTGGCAGCCTAAAGCATAGGCTGAGTCTGTTGGATAGACAATGACACCTTCTTTCATCACCGTATTCGCCGCTAACCGTATTAAATGCAGCTGGGGATTTTCTGGATGGATCTTGAGAAATTGGCTCACATTACTAACCCTTTCCTAAACAAGTCGAACTGTTATATTGACGCTTCGCAGTTGAATTTTTGTCTGTATTGCTGCTCAACTCGCAATCCTCATGTATAGAATTTACACTCCGGTTGCATCATTTTCGCGGCGCCTTGACAAAAACCCAACTACTGTGAGTATACTAAGGTGTCTCGAGTCTCTACTACCTTCATTCAATGCGCCTACTCTTCGATTTTTTGCCCATAGTTGTCTTTTTTATTGCTTACAAGCTTTTTGGCATCTATGTAGCAACTGCTGCCGCTATTATTATTAGTTTGTTACAAGTAATTAGTTACTGGATTAAGCACCGTACTGTACCTAGTATACAACTTATTAGCTTACTCCTCATCCTCTTCTTTGGCGGGGGAACGTTGTTATTCCATAATGAATTATTCATTAAATGGAAGCCCACGGCTCTTTATTGGTTACTTGCTTGCGGCGCATTAGTGACGCAATATTTTGGGAAAAAACCTTTAATTCAGCATCTGTTGGAAACTAATATTGTCTTACCCACTCACCTTTGGTCATCATTAAATAGAAATTGGATTATTTTTTTCAGCTTAATGGGTGGTATTAATTTATGGGTAGCTTATAGTTTTGATACGAACACTTGGGTAAATTTTAAGTTATTTGGCTTGTTAGGGATTACGTTCGTATTTATACTCGTGCAAGCTATTTATTTAGCCCGTTATATTCGCTCTGATGAAAAAACATGAAAAATCAGCCTACACACGACAACAGTATTGCCTCTGTCATGCAAAAAAAATTACATCAAGCACTTGCACCGACATTCTTGGATATCATTGATGAAGGCGATCAACATATAGGTCATGCCGAAGAAGGTGCAGGCCATTTTGCAGTGCGCATTTCTTCACCGTTATTTAAAAATAAACCATTAGTTGAATGCCACCGATTGGTCTATGCCGCATTGGGAAAAGATTTTCTCGGTAAAGCGATCCATGCTTTACGTATAGAAATAATTGTAACTAACTAAAACTCCCTAACAGGATGATGCACAGTGACTTACAGAGAAGGGTCTCCATTTATGTGAATCGACTCTAATCGCCAAAATTTCTCTAAAGCAACTCGACTACCTTTAAACCTGTTGCGATCATAAAAACCTTTCAGGCCTTCAAATTTCCCTTTGTCTGTATATTGCCAGAAAGTCCAGGCACTCCAACCGGGTGGCAAAATGATGGTGGATTCTTCTCCATAACGAGGAATCCAAATTTTGCAATACCTTAAAACAGCTAATGCGTCTTTATCTGCCTTAGTACCTGAAGAAACGGCTGCTTGAATTTTTTCTCTCAACACACGCCCACCATACAGAAGTGGATAATGTCCAGTTTGACGGTACACTTCAAGAATAAAACTCTTTGCGTCCTCTAACTCCATGGGCTCGCCACGACCTTTGGGCTCTTCAAAATCTAAAGCCATTAATATATCGGTCTTTTGATCGATAGCTCGTAATACCTGTAAAAAATAGCGTGCTTGTTCAGCTCCACATCCTCCTAGGCCGTAATGATAAGCTCCCCAGAGTAGTCCCTGCTTTTTTGCTTGCAGTTCCCGCCCACGATATTCTCGATCTTCCGTTTGATAGGTTTGCGTATGCCCTTCTACCAACTCAGGGCTACCTATTGTCGCCCTATGAAATACACCAACAATACCGGCATTTTTTATAACTGAAAAATCAACGGATGAATTAAACTCAGAAACATCAATAACAGCATCTACATACATAAACGGTTTCCTTTTTTATTAGTAAAATTCAAACTTTTCTAAGTTTACCATCAGATTAAAATAATTGTGTTATAAAAAATAGTCTTACCTTTCAAGATATAACACCCATTCTTATTTTCATTTTATGTTGTTCATTATTTATTAAATATAACTGCAGCTGCACCAGTCAATCAAGACGAAATGCTTAATAATTTCGGTTAATATAAATTGGATGCTTTTTATAAACTTGAGGGACATAATCAGAGATGCCATGAAATTTTACCCTGTCAATCGTCGTAGGAAGGTATAGATTTAATTTCTTTAAGTCATTAAAATAAGAGAAACAAAGAAAACGATGATAAAAATTCTCAGAGAGACTTAAGTTTTCAATAACCTCTATACAGTTCATTTAAACTTAATGCGGCATTATTAAAATTAAAACAACCCTGTTTGAATAAATTCACTCCATGCATACTTTTTATGAAAAATATCGGCTGTTATTTTATCTTGCTCGGATTGGCCGCCTATTTCGATAGGTTGACTTCACCTTTTTATAAAATTACAACACTATCATCCTGATTTTCTATCGTCATTTTTACTAATATTGTTTTGGGTTAAGTTTTTGTTTAGGGATATATTAAACTTGAAAAAATTATCCTTACTATCTCCTTCTCATCAACCTATGTTTAACTGACAGTCTGTGAAGATAATTCTGGATCTTTACGGTAATTAAGCAAAATTTCCTCGGCAATTTGTTCAATTATCCCTAAGCTAGAATCTTCAGTGATGACACCGAGCTCCTCTTTTATCGCAGCTAAACGTCTTTCAACCAATTTTTTAATACTGCCATTTGGAAATAAGCGGGCTAATACACGTCGCGCTTCTACTGGGCCTAAATTATGATAAAGTCGATTACGTAAATTAACATCTTCAACGGTAGTACTAAACGCCCATAATTCGATGGGGCCTAAGGTTAACGTCAGCAATTGAGTATTCATGCCTTCTTTTGTGGAAAATTGTGCTAAGAAAGTAGCCCCCTCTTCACGCGGACCATGGACACGTGTTCGCAAAGCAATTTTAGCGGTGGCTGATAATCCAAAGGTTTCAGCAGACTTTTCGATTGATTGTGCAGGACCTGCATCCATAATATAAATAGAGGTGGCAAATTCTACCATCACTTCATCAAAATCATCTAGCGATTGAGAGAGCAAAGCAATTTGAATATTCCATTTACGACCTTCACGCATATCCGCTATGACTTGATCACGAACTGCTTTTGCTTTGGAGGTGCGATGAAATTCATCAAGTACAATACGTTTAGGATCTTCGCGCAACTCAGCAATACGTTGCTTGTGATAATCACGATATTGAGTCGCAACATCATTTAAGTGTTCTTCACTTAGATAATAATGTCGCGCTAACACATAACGCGCCAACATATACATGACAGCAGTTTGTCTGTCTGCCGCCTCGCCGCCACTTTTTGCCACCTCATCCAAATCTAATGAAACTATCCTCGCTTCACCCAAATCAAAACGGGTTACACGCGATAAAATCGGATATTCGCGAATGGCACTGGAAATCATCCGCGCAAAGGCATTAATTAAGCTTTCACCGGTTGGCGCAGTTATTTTTCCATACAGATCTTCAATGATAGGCGTGCGACAAATAGCAGCTGCATCGGCGAGTAAAGGCATTGCATAGCGTTGAGCCAACATTGCTTCATGCGGGAACCCAGAAATAAATAAGGCATCCGTGACTTCCCACCAGGTGGTACGCTGGTCTGGAATAAAGCCCATTTCTTCTAGAATCCCATCGACTAAAGGTTCAATACCGGCCGCATAAGAATAAGGCATGCCTTCGTCTGACAGATTTTTATAAAGCTCATCTATTACCAAGCCGGCCATATCGGAAATAGCATCATAAGGTTTAACCGCACCTAACGGCGTAGTTAATAACGTTAAAAAATTAACTAAAAAACTACGTTCTTGCTGTGTCGGATAACGACAACCCAATTGCGTATCAAATGGGTTAATCGCATAATCGGCTGTCATACGTAAACGGTGATAGGCAACCCAATGCCGATTCGCTAGCGGCAAAGCCTCCCGCAATAAAGAAATTAAACCACTACTTGAAGGACCAATATCAATAATGGCAATATGCGGCAAACGTTGTAAACCACCCGCCAAACAAAGCGCTAAATTTAAAGTATTGGATAATACCGATTTTCCCGAACCGGGACGTGCGTAAATCAGATCAATCCAGGTCGTTTGCTCACTAGAACCCGGCTGAAACGGCCATGGTTTACCATCAGGCGTGCGAAATAATTGTGCTCCGGTTTTCCAAGGCGATGCCGGCCTTGTAATCGGTAACATATAAACAACCTGGGAAAAAGGCAGTATCGTCGGAGTCGCGACACTTTCAGCGGATATACCTAACAGTGTTGATGCCAAACCACCAAATGGGTCGCCTGAAACTTCAGAAACATCACAAGAACCCCAACCTTCGATAGCTTTAGCTAATTCTGCAGCGCGCGTGCGTAATAAACCTATCTCTCCCTCGGGAGCCCAAGTGCATGCCGCTACACGCAATCTCACCACGGCATCATCCGTATTAATGGCTACGTATTGCAATAAATTATTTGCATCACTTAGCAAACGATTTTGCGCCGATGAGAAGCTCAGTATAGAAGCCAATAGCGATCGTAATTTAATACTACGTAAACCATCACTTTCTACGAAAAAAGAGATGCGCCAGGGAATTCTGGCGGATAAAGTACGTTGTAGTAAAGCGTTAAAATTTTTAATTTCTTTTGGTAAAAGATCAATAAAAACACAAGAATAAATCTTATCTCCAAAACGCACTGTCCTTAAATCTAAATTCTCAGCATCCCGAGGTAAGACTTGACGAGCCAAAGAAGGCCATAGGATATCGGAGATGGTATTGCGTGATCGATCATATTCTTTCAGTGATATTTTATCGCCGGGTAAGGCCGGGCGCCAATTTTTATCAGTGAAAGTTGGATCGGCTACCGAACGAATAGCATGCAGCGCATCATGCACTTCTAATAAATTGGCGGCAATATTTAGATTCACTAAATCATGGCTTATTGAACGGATGAAGGCATCATGCGTGTCACGTAAATCTGGAATAGCCGCAATGACATTCTGCGTCAGTGTGGAAGGGGGAATTTTTTTTTCGCGTATAAATTTTAGTTTATCTTTGGTTGAACGCTGATGTTGTTCGTTAGTTAAACTCGAAGGACGCGTCCACAAAACAAAATAAACGCTTTCAGAGGCACAATGTTTTGCTAGAAAATTTGCTCGTTCGGCAAACAAATCGTTTAAATCTAAATTTAAACGTTGACTGGTTTGCTTCCCCGGCTCTAAAATTTCTTTTAATAGCTCGGAAACTACCTGTCTATCATATTGAAATAAAACTTGCAGCGCATGACCTGAGTTTGAAAGTGCAATTTGCAAGGTCTGTGTTAACCCTTCGTGCAAACGCTGAAATTCAGTCGTTCCGATAAGTTGCGTAACACCTAAAATTTGGATGACAGAAATAAGCGAGCCGTCATGGGCGACAAGTACAGTAGGGCTATCAGCAGTTTCTAAATCACAATAGGATTCAACGGTCTGCTTAAGTGAAGTGCTCAACCAGGCTAGAAAGGAATCTATTCCATCTAAGAATGAATTTAGAAATTTAGCCATCTGAATTTTTATGTAAAATAGTTGTTATCGAATGTGACCAATCTGTATTTTGATACCTAAATCCCGCCCGTGAAGGTAATAAACGAATATCCTTAAATATTTTTTTGTCCAGTAAACCTCTGTTTTCTGACTCAATGATAAGTTGAGCAAAAATTGCGGGCTCCTGCATTTGCGCTCCCCATTCATTTTCTATCACTTGAGCACGTAACTTTAAATTTCGATACGCATTTTGCGCAGTCTCTTTATATTGAGTTTCATTATTCATCGATGTAAACAATAAATGACAAAATCCATTCAAATGATTTTGCGATACCTCGGGTAAATAAATTAAAACGCCTCCGCCATACGTTTCAACGGATTCTAAAAAGTAACATTGTGTACATAGGCTACAAGCCGTCACTAAATTAGATACTTTATTATTATGATAATTTTGATCTAAATTAATAATTTCTTGATGTTTTTTTGATTCCAAGCCACAAAATTGACACGTAAAATTATCTCGTTGCCAAATTTTTTGGCTAAATTCCTCAAAACGTCGATCCAACTTACGTTGCATAAAAAGGCGCCAGCCAAGAGGATTTACACTTAATTTAATTGGATGCATCGTTTTTAAAGACCCGGCAATCCAGTAGTACCACTAATTCCAGCTGCGCCACTGGTCCCACCAAAAATTGTATATCCGGCAATAATAAATATATGCGGTAAAAAAATTAAAGCGGAGCCCACAAATAATAAGGCGATCGGTGTTCCTATCGGAATTTGTGTAGGATTATCTTTATGGGCCTTAAATTTTAACATTGAGGCCATAACAAAACCGATCCCTGCCATATAGGCGCCAGCGGTAATCAGCTTCGCTAAACCCTCAAAGGATTTGGTAATCGTTAAAGCCATATCTCCTAATGTCATCACCCCATCGGCTCTACTCATTGCCGCATAACCCCAGGTGCTAAACATCACTGTTAGGATGGATATTAAGCGCAGAATACTTAATTTTTTCACAAACACCGTTTTTTTATTTTTCATGCCTTTAGAATCCCCTTAAATCATTCTTCTGCTAAACACCCAAATAGCTTTAGCATGAATCATTTTAAGCAATAAACCCCTTTGGATAAAAATAAAAAGTTAGGGTGTTTATAATAGCACCCTAAACTTTTACAAATTTTCAAGAATTTTTATCAACTTCCTGCGCCTGGAAGACCTGTCGTACCACTGACACCACCCGCTCCACTGGTTCCACCAAAAATAGTATTTCCTGCAATGTGAAATATATTAGGCAAGAATATCAATGCAGCGCCAATAAATAATAACGCTATGGGTGTTCCAATAGGGATTTGTGTAGGATTATCTTTATGCGCTTTAAACTTGAGCATCGAAGCCATGCAAAAACCAATACCCGCCATATAGGCCCCGGCAGTAATCAATTTAGCAAGTTGTCCAAAAGAACCCGTAATGGTACTCGCCACAGCACCTAAATTATCAGCTTCAGCGCGGGCTAAACTGGTATAGAAATAGATACTCATCCATAGAGATAATTGACCTAAACTCGATAGACTACGTTGAACCAGCTTAGTCTTAAGCAATTTACTCTTCATTTTACTCTCTCCAAACATAACTATAGTTTATATAACTCTGAACTTAAATTTTTGTCTATTTACTGCTCAACTCGCTACCTTCAAGTATAAAATATACCTGCAGATTGCATCATTTCACAGCGCTTTGCCAAAAAATCAATGGCTTTGAGCGTAATAATGATCACACTCTAACTTATCCCAAAACTGGCTTGAAGCATTTGTTTTGTGCCTTCGATATTAATCGCTAACAGACCGGCGAAAATATGCGTGACGGCTTTCCCCATAGTACTTCTACCGTTAGGATTAGATACATGCGTGAGGCTTACCCAACCTTTTATAAATGAGATAGTACCTATTAATTGAATAAAGCGCAAAACTGCCTGCGAGGCGAGTAACGTCGACATATTACTAGCCGGTACATAACTCATCGGATCCGTCACACTCGTCCTCGCAAAAGTCGACAATAGCATGCTTTTAAAAGCAGTCGGGGCATAAAGAAGTGCGGTACCCGCAAAAAAAACCATCATGGTGGCTTTAAAGTTAGTTTGGACTGACATCATGGTTCGTAAATCACCATAGACCTTTAATTGATACACCCCTCTAAAAATAAAAGCGATGCCCATTAAATAAGATAAAGCGGTAATTAAACGATAAATATTCGGAAATTGATTTGACACCGTGAGCAACATATTTTCCACATGAGCATAATGCACACCACTGCACCCGCTTAATAACAAGCAAGACAATAAGAAAAAAACATTTCGCCATGCTTTAATTAAATTTATGTTGCGCATAAATAAATTCACCGTTAATTATCTATCATCTGGGTTATAACCAATAATCGCCCCCGAACTTAATGTAATAATCCCCTGCTCAGGATCTATCACCGTTATAACACCATAACCCGTTAATTTATCACCTTTACTTAAAGTAAGTGTGGAACCATTTTGTAAGCTTAACCACACACGACCGGGTATCATCGCACGCACATAATAAACGGGTTTAGGTGCTGATTTTTTCCTTTTGATAAGTTTAGCTTCGGCTTTTTGCTGTTTTTTTAAAAAAGTTTCTTGTTGAGTCTGTAACATTTGAGTTTGCTCATTAATATCGCCCAATCTTGAATTAAGATTGGCTAAAGTAGATTTAATATCACTTAGATCCGAGTCAAAATCTTGCAAATGCGATTGAAATTCCTGTTGTTCTTGTTCTAGATGCTTAAAATGATTATCTAACGCCATGTTAGCTTGCATGGCGGGTGAAATTATCGGTGCAACGGATTTTGTCACGTTTGCAACGAGTTTAGGTTTAGACGTATGCATACTATGAACTAATTTACCTACTATTTTATAAATACCTAAACTAGCAAAAATAATAAATATAATTAAGAAAATATGATGACGTTGCGTCTTTTCTAAAATAGCAGATGCCGGATCTTTACTGCTTGCACCCGAAAAATTCGGTGCTGACTCTGTTGAATCCGGAAGGTTATATTCTTCATCAGGGTTTTGATTATAATTTTTCTTATCCATTATCGCCTCACTCTATAATAATATTTTAAGCATGAACTCAACTCGTCGGTAATGCCGCTAAATCGGAAAGAAATAATATACCCATCGGTGTTCCTGAAAAAACCTTCACTGTCGGTGGCGTGTTAAATAGATTTCTTAATATTGAGGAGTATTGCAGACCGACTTGACCTAAACCAACAAAAACTCGATCGCGCGGTTTTAAATTAATAGGTTGGTTGCTAGGATTAATAACAATCGCACCGGAATAAGCATTGCCATAATCTAAAAAGGATTGGCCATAACCTTGTAGAAAAGCAGAAGCAAATAAAGTCCCATAACGTAACCAATAATGATTATTGGTATCACTCGATAAAGCCGTACGCGCAGTACCTTCATCAATAGCCACGGTATTAATCGCAACGCTTTCGGATAATTTGGGTAAAGTTAAGGTGTTAAAGGAAAGTAAAACTTTTTGACCTTGATTACTTATAGCTCCCATTAAGCGAGCACCTTTAAATTTACCTTCGACTATCTTAGCCAATACTGGACCAGGCTCATCACTATTGATCGAAGTTAATAATACGGCATGCATAATAGTTCCTGCTTTTACTGCAGGGGCGGCGGTATTAGCTACCAATCCACCACCAACCAATGCACTCGTTAAGCCAGGTTCTAGTCGATTTAACTGTGGAACTCCTGCCACATATTGTTGGTTGGGCGAAGTCCAAGCCGTAAAAAGTTGAGTTGCTTGTGTACTCATCGAACTTTGCATTTGTTGTTGCAATTGTTCGGCTTTCTGGACTGAGATTTGTTGTGCTTGTCTATCTAAAATGCTCTGTAGTTCTGGATTAGGTTTATTGGTCGTGTCTGGAAGTAAACTTACAACCGCATTGGTCGCTGCATTATTATTTGTTGATAATGCACTATTATTTCTAGGTGGTGTAATACTGCCAATAGGACTACCTTGTGCATCGCGAACCATTCCATCAGCACCTAATTTTCCTAAGGTTTTACCTTGTACGTCTCTAACCATGCTATCGCTAGAGACGGTTCCAACCAAATGACCTTGACCGTCATAGACGGGTATGCCCGGAGCCGTTGCGCCAAGTTTCCCGATAATTTCATCATGCAATCCGCGTACCAAACCATCACTATCTAACTTACCAATGACCCTTCCTTCCGCGTTACGGACTTCACCATCACTGTCGAGTGTGCCCAATAATTTACCCTGATGGTCATACACAGGAGTGCCTGGAATAGCATGTCTTTTTTCATGGGTTCCCTTTAAATAAGCATGACCAATTATTTTACCGGCTGGATTCCGCACCACTCCATTTGCATCGACCTCTCCGATAACATTCCCTGCTGCATCTCTTAACTTACCATCGGCACCTAGAGTGCCCAATAAATGACCTTCCGGATCATAAACCGGAGCACCGGCCATGTTAACGCCTGTTTTTCCGATAATATCACCTTCAGTATTACGAACAGTGCCATCGGCATCAACTTCACCAATAATATGACCGTTGCTGTCTTTTAGTTTGCCATCAGCATCCACCGTACCAATCAGATGGCCTTTTTTATCATAGGCTGGGATAATGACACTTGCTTTAGGAATCACTACTTTACCAATAACGGCCCCTTTTAGACTGCGTACAATGCCATCAGGACCTACAGTGCCAATAACACGGCCTTTGGCATCCCTTACTTGTCCGTCTCGATCTACAGTACCTATTAAACGGCCCGCCACATCATAAACCGGATCTCCCATTGCAGGTACCGCAGCGCTACCGATAACGGTTCCATCTTCCGATCGGACTAAACCATCGGGCCCTACTTGCCCTACTATTTGCCCATTATTATCCCGTACTTTGCCATCAACACCGAGATGTCCAATAACTTTTCCATGCGTATCATAGATTAACGTTCCGGATTTCAATTGACTGGGCTGTAAAGAAGATAAAGTGCTTGTTGAAGACTGCGCATTTTCACAAGCCCTATATTTTGCACAGGGATCACAAGGTGAATAGCCCTTCATCACTGTACAAGGCCCATTAACACTCTGCCCCAATTGATTTTGATTAAACGAATTAGAGTTCAACAAGGTTGGAATGGAACTCGCGCCAGTTTTTTCGGCTATCGCTGCCTGTTCAATATTTTGTTGCGCTTGCAAGCGTTGATAATCGGCAGAAGGTGAATGTTTTAAGCCCCCAGGAACAGATTCGATATTAGGGGATTCTTTCAATTGAATTGAAGCATCTTCACCCGGCGCTTTTTTATTTGTAAGATGCAGGAAACCATATAAAAAACCAAATAAAAGTATGCAGGCCGTTAATATAATAATGGTGCGAGTACGAATATTTTTAAATAAATTGGCAATATTTTGTAATTGAAGTTTCATAAAAATATTTAAAACCCTTCAACTTTTAATTGGATAGACTGCCCATCTTCAAAACCCAAAATTAGGGGTGTTTTAGGCATTTCATAGGCCTTCATACCATCGGGACTGGACATAGTTGCAATCCAAGCGGGTGAAATTAAGGTTAAGCGTGTTCGCAAATAAAGATGATCCCCGACTAACCAAGCTTGAGCAAGGCCACCTGAAATTTTTAGCACCGTATTTCCAGTTGGCGGAACGCCCTCTAAAATATTTAATAAGGCGGGATCGGCACTTTGAGGTAAATTTCTCCCTAAAAGTGCTTTTGCATTAGGCCCATTACCAGGAATACGTAAATCAACTCGATAATCTACGGCTTTTTGGCCAGAAATAAGTGTCACCATCACCGGGGTTTCGAGTCCTCGTAACTGTACAGCAAGATTTCCAACGTTATATAAAGAAGTCGCTTGTATCATCAACAGATTACTTTTTTTATCCCATTGAATATTAAAAGCCTGGGGATTACCGATATCATAATTGTCCACGGGCCACGGTTGGCCGGTCGAGTCAAGAAATGCCAATGTCGTAACATAACCTTCAGCTAAGCGAATAACTGTAGGTGTAGCACCGGGTTCTAATCTCACATATTGAGATGAAATAGTGGGACGTGGCGGGGTGCCGGGTGTCGTGGCAGCAGCCGCTTGCGTTTGATTGAAAAGTTCTCGTAAACGTTTTATTTGTTCCGGTGACATCGGAAGCATTGTTTGCGCCATCGTTCCAAAAGCAGCTTTATTAAGGGACTGTATCGAAACTGAATCTTTAGCGCTATCAGCATTTGTATTTGTTGAATTACTCGAAGAAGAATCTTGTTGAGCTAAATTTTCTACCGCTGCAAAGGACACAACCGACATATTGATTAATACTATCAGCACTAAAAAGTTAAAAATAAAACGAGGCTTTCTTTTTTGATCAGTTAAAAAATACATACCTGTTAACCGGTTATACCACCGCCTCCTGATACAATAAATTGCGCGATGCCAATACCACGGGGTGATGTTAATGTCGAAACACGAACGATCAACATCGTGATTGTTACTGCCTGTTGAGAAAACTGACTAGCGCTTTGGAAAGTAATGAGCATGGGAATTTGCACTTTCCAGGTATAACGTCCCGCTAGTAGACCTTGCTCTAATATAACGGGGACACCTGTTGCCACAGCCGAAACAATTAATTTTTTACTAATTACCGCTTGCAAATTATTCGAACTTTTTATCGCAGAAAAAAACATTTGTTTCCCTTCTGGCGTAAAATAATCGGCAGCTTGTTGCAGGGCTTGTCGATAATTAACAAAATCATAGCTAGACGCTGCCGTAGCGGCAGTATTAGACCATTCCAATACCGCGGCATTACTTAAATTCGGCTGGGAAAAAGGTACTAAAGGAACGATGCGACCATCGCTACTGGTTGCAAAATAACGTGGTGTAGGTGGATGTGTGACAATATAAAATAAAGCGCCGGCTAAAATTAACATAACGAAAAAGCTGAACATTAAAGCGGCAACAACTTTTCTATAATTATCCCGATAAAATTCGTTACGTAACTTAACGACTTGTAAGGCATCTTCTTTCATGGTCATCTCAATTTTAAAATTATTTTTATTAATCAAGTATGCGTATCGCTAGGGAAATCTAGTGAAATTAAACGTGTTAACTTTCCTTCTTGAGAGCTTGCGAAAAAATCTGAAGTAGAAGGAAAAACAGCTAAATAAATAACGACTGCACTTAGTATCAAAATAATAAATAAAGTTAGCAACAGCGCACTACAAACACGATTGTAATTATCTCGATAAAAGCCTTTACGCGATTTAAGCAACTCAATCCGGTTCCCCACTGTGACCCTCTTTTTGTCTAATTTGGTCTTATTTCAACGAACTATAACCCAATACCCGACAAAAAAGCTAGTTTTAAATACGCCCTTTAATGACTCCAAAAAAGGATTTTAAAGATTATTTGTCAGTTTATTACCTAAATCTAGTAGCCAGCAAGCTTAGTGTAATCCAAATTGAATTTTTTGCCTGAAACTCGTTATCTCCTAGATATTGATACACAGACCTCCCTCTCATTCACTATCTTCAGGATGTAAATGACGTGTTCTTATCTCAGTCGATAAAATTTGCGGTTGCTCTGCGTCCCACCTCGCCCCTCGAATGCTTTGCTCACCTCTATTCCAAGCTCTAGCGACAATAATTCGTGTATTTAAACCATGATCTAACAGATAATCTTGGATAGCCAAGGCCTGTTGTTTGGCTAAATCTGAGGTTTCACGCAGTAAATCTGAAGTTGGCGTAAATGTCATGACATCAATACCCAAATTTTTTCGTTGATTGAGCAAAGTGACGAGTAGACTTAATGTGGGATAAGCGCTAGCTTTTAAACGAGAAGTACCTTTGATGAAAAGGTATGAATTAGGCAGAATTAATCGCAATTCATCACCTACTTCCACTCTACGCACACCGCCGTTGCTAATAGCTTCTAATAAATTAGCCTGTTGAATCGCGGGGCTTAGCGGTTTTTCAGGTGTGCTTGCACAAGCCGAAAGCAACAAAAAAGTAAATAATAGAAAGATTCGTTTTGTCATAAATTATACTCACAGCAATGGGATTTTTGGCAAGACGTCGCGAAAACGAAGCAACCGGAGTGTATTAACATACACGAGGATTGCGAGTTGAACGGCACAGACAAAAATTCAAGTGCGAAGCGTATAACTCGATTACTCATCTGCTTTTTGCCCACTGGACGCTCGTTCTTTTTTAATGGCCACCAGCAATTTGTCGACATCCTTTGCCACCTCTGGTCCAGGCAAAATATGATGTAGCGCAGGTGGATAATGCGTTGCTAGCGCCATATCCTGAACAATTTCAGTGGCGATACTATTAGCGTGCTTTTCAAATTTACCCGACACTTTTTCTATCACTCCAACTAATTTTTGCGTTACAGAGCGTTTTAAAAATGCTGTGTTAAATTGTTCCGGATTATCTACCCTCATTAAATTAGCTAATTGCGGCGTCACATTTAATTGAGTAAACACATTCAATTCATTTTCAGGTAATGCTTCTTCTTTTTCAATAACTATTTCTTCTTTGCTGTTCTCTTGAGGCTCATCTAAAACTAATAATGCTGACTTTGCCGCTTTAATAGGGCTAAGCTCAGGATGTTCGGCTAAGGTTTGCGACAACGTAGCAATAATGGCTGATTCATCGAGTTTAGCGAGTGAGAATTGTTCTTTATCCGTCACTTGTCGAAAATTTTGCAGACGTGATTGTAAATCTAACAAATAGCGATTGGTAGGTAGGCCCACTTTCAAAAATTGATTAAGTCTCATGCGTGCCACCGGTCGTGGATTCGCATAAAATAATCGTGCACGAATAATCTTAGATTTAAACAAAATGTGTGCTTCTCCTTCGCGTTGTTCTTTTAAATCGAGTAAATCGATACGTGCCCGTTTTTCTGAAGAAGCACTGCGCGTATCCGCATAATTATTCAGCACACTTTCCGCGCGTGTTTGAAAAGCATCTACTTTAGTCACCCACGCTTCACCTGCACTTTTTGAAAAGAAATCCCAAGTTTCTAATGGGTCTTCCAATTTCATACAAAGCTTAATATTACAGTTTGCACCTATCGATGCGGCTTCTTCTTTAGAAGCTTTTTGAAAGGCGGGTAAATCTTGTCCCGCAAAAACTATAGAAAACCCTAATGAACGTGCTTGAGCGGGAACTACAGCAAATCCAGGGACAGCGTAATAACCATATTCATCGAGCACACACAAATAAGGAGTTAACGAATTAGTGGGCTTACGTCCAATAATGTCACGATAATCTCCTTCGACTTCCTCACCTAAACCGGCGGCTAACATTGCCTTCAAGGAAGCAATAATCACTTTACCTAGATTCGATAATTCGTCAGGTGATTTTTCAAAAGCGGGTAATAACACCAAGAGGATGCGGCGATTTAGAACCACATCTTTTAAATCCACTTCCGCTAAATTCGTTCGTAAAATATGACCATAGGTATCGGCTAGAGAACCAAAAACACGTGTTAACTGCATGGTGATAAAACCATGCTGCTCCAACACCTGCGAGACTTGTTTTCCCTTTTTAGATTTATCGTAACCAGGCAAATTGATAAGATAATTAGTAATAGGCTCTAATACGACTTCAGGCAGATCCAATAAGCTCAAAGGTTCTTGGCCATCGCGTGGAAATATTTTGTCTATAACGATATTTTCTACCCGTGTTAGCTCAAAATAATTACGTACCACATTAACATCTAATAGAATTCCACCTTGATCACGAATATAAACCAATAATTTCATTAACGCTTCAACGAATACTATCGCCCGACCTTTCCACATATCACCATCAGGGGTATTACTACTGCTATCCATTAAACTAACGACCAGCTGCGATAACATACTCGAAGAACCATTTGCAAAGGCATTCATGGTATTCGACAATCGTTTTTCTTGTGGCCCGACAATATCACGCGCGCCCGTCATAAAATTCACTACCAGAATATCATCTTCACGCCCCATCGATCGGGCCATAGAAAAAACCTTAGCGAATAAGCTGTTATCTCCCTTTCCGTCCACATAAATAAACCCACTACCTTGTACCAAAGCATTGAAAGCTAACGATATTAAAGCTTCGGTTTTACCACTTCCGGTAGAACCGAAGATTAAACAGTGGGTCCGCATATCATCGTTACTAAACCATAATTCTTCACCACTGGATATTTCATTACCAAACAAACAAATACCGCGTGCCTGTTGTGGCTTATCGGTTCCAGCTTTTAAATCATTATGATCTAATTTATGCGAACGTTGTGGCATCCGAAACGGTAAACTGGTTTTACGGGTATAGGCATAAAAAAATGACAAAATACCGAGTATAAAAATAATATCGGCAATAGTAGGAATAAAAAATGCGCCTGAAGCGAAACCTACTAATAAAACGGTAACTGCTTGAGGGTTTTTAAAAAAATCGACAAAACGTTGAGACAGCGTACGTGTGTCACGTAATAACCGCCGCGGATCTTGTTCGTGTTTTTGTTCTAAACCACGTGCTATAGCTACCATATCGTACTCAACTCTCTCATATTATTCTTTGTGCTTAAATTGTTGTCCGTGAAAAGAAGATTGCTTCATTTCGCGGCGCCTTGGCAACTGTCCAACTGCTGTGCAGCTTATTATTTGAAGCTTCTTAAAGGCTGCTTTTAATATCAACTCATTGAACCCTGTAATCCTGCTCCAAAATAACAAGCCTCTTAGGCTTCGGCATCAGGAATATAAAGTATATCTTTAATCGCAGCTTTTAAACCATTCACCGCTTCTTCTACCATAGGGACTATGAGTCGTCTGCCCATGGCACATTCAACATTCCAGTGAGCAAATGGGCCGCTGACTTCTGCAAAAGAAGTTTGACGGCCTACTGAATTTAACATAAACCACAACAATCTATCCGTGGGCTTAAGCCATAAAAAATCCGCAGTCGCCAAAACGCCTTCTTTTCTCGCTAAGACTAACATTGAAGCCATTACCGTTAAAACATAAGCATGACTATACATCACTCTTTGAACTAATTTATTATTTTTATGTTTTTCTAATAAGGCATCAACCCCGGAAAAATCAAGTCGTCCGCTGTTTGTAGATTCTGCAATTTGTAATAATAATTTCAATGCACCATCACGATCGCGATTGGCTCTTGCCGCAAATACGGCAAATAATGCTTTAGCAGTCGGTTTTAAAGAGTGGATACCTTGCCAATACTCGCCGCACTGCATCACAAAAACATGATGTGCAGCTTCCCTTTTTATACTTACCGTCCGTTGATTATGCATCTTGGCGGTCATGGTCATGGAGGGAATGATTTTTTCTTCAGATAATAATTGATGTTTCTTAGCAAATTGCATGGGTGATAATGCCATCGCCCAAGGACCTTTATCGATATCTTCCTTAACTAAATCAAGCTTGATGACCGGCGAAATTTGTGGCCAATTTTTTCTTTCTGCTTCTGCGAGTGTGTGCATATCATAAGATTTTTTAAACTGTAGATTGATATGACTAAAATAAGTAATTAAGGCTAATGCTACGAGGACTATAATAATCGGATAACGTAAATAACTACCCACCTCATGGCTGATATCTAAGAGCTGTGGAAAAGCTACTTGCGCAGGAATTAAATGGTGAATATTTCCAGGAAGTTGCGCCATGGAAGGCAAGACGAATGAAATTAAACATGATTCCCAGAATTTAATCTGTAATGCAAAGGCAACGATTTGAGTGTGAAAAAAAGCCCAAAGCAACCATCCTAAAAGAAAGATACATAAAATAATCCATAATGGAGCGAGTGAATTATCTCCGGATTGTTGTTGTTGTGCAGGAGCGGCCATAATAATTATTTATTTTTTTCTATACTCTTCACACTTGAATTTTTGTCTGTGTTACGCTCAACTCGCAATCCTCATGTATTCTGATGAAATACGCTCCGGTTGCTCATTTTCACGGCGCCTTGACAAAAACCCTATTGCTGTGAGCAATTTTTCAAATCAATTCAAACTTGTTTAACTAAAAAATTTCTAACCAATTTATACTGCCCGGAAGCATGCACTAAACGAACGATATTTTTCAATTGTATCGAAGCTTCACATAAGCTAATTAACTTACGTCCATCCCGATCGGCACGAATTTGTTCCGAAGTGTCGGATAGAATTGCCTCGCTAGATACTTTAACTACGGCATACGCATGATTTAAATTTCTATCATTTAAATGAATCGCTGCTCGGACATCCGCTTCATTGTCATAAATGGGCCGCCCCATAGTATAATTAACCAAGGACGCAACAACTTCTTGCCATTTATTCATATTACCCCCTTGCGATTGATAGAGTGCAATATATACTTCAATATTTTCACAATTTTTCTCTGCTAACAAATCCTTTGCAATTTGTTCGTGGTGTTGATCTAAACCCACTTTAGCAACAAAATCATCGCGTATTTCTTCTAGCTTCTTCTTAACCCCTTTTAAGAATAAATTGGCCTGCCAAGGTCCGGCTACTATCCCTTCATCCAATAGTTTCTTTATTTCTAAAGCGACTTGAATTTCTTGCTCAGTCTGAAGCATAAATTAAGTCTCTAGCTCTTTAATATTAACGACGAAGTATGTTCGTAGATGCCATACCCGTTTCTTCAATTTTTTGGTAGGTATTCTTTAAACAATCACTTGCCTTTTCGTATTCATTCGGTTGCCCTGAGCTCACTACTCCTCCAATACTTACGGTAGTCTTAAAGAGGATATGTAATCCTAATAAAACACGCTGCTTTTCGTCATGAACATTCCCAAAATTGGTTCCAGCCATCTTATGTAAACTCCTCACTTGTTATTTAGGGTACTATTTTCAAATTTTATTTTAATCGTAAATTAATACACACTTCTACAAACGCATCCGTTTATCGTATAACTTAAATCCATTTAGCGGGAAAAACTCACAGTTTCGGGTCAAGCCCATCACTTTTATAAGCTCCCCCATCTCGTTAGGTGACGTTAGTAAATGCACCTGTCGATTGACATCCATTGAAGATACCTCATGATAGCATTTTTCTATTAAAGGTAACAAATCATTGTTGAGCAAGAAGGCCGCTTGCGAGGTGAAGCCTGCCACATTTAGTCCAACTTGGACTGCTGCTTGTGCCAAATAGCTGAAATCAACTGAAGCAGTAATATCCTGTAAACCCAATAAACTCAAGGGGTCGGAATGGCTACGATGTTGATAGTAACACCTAAGCGTCCCATTTGCTCTATCAGGATGGTAATATTCTTGGGCTGGAAAACCATAATCGATAATTAAAATCAACCCCTGTTGTAAAGCCAGACTGAGCTTGCTCAACCAATCCCCTAAACGCATACACACTTCAGACTGATAGGCTGTTACCTTTGGAAAATAGGCTGCTTGCAAGGGGTTCAATTGACTTATTACTAGGCTATCCGCTGGAACAAGATGATAGTTAAAATAATCCTGCTCATAACCAACACGCACTTCTTGAATATTGTCTTTACTCCAAAAGAACTGATGCACGGGCAAGGCATCAATTACTTCATTGGCCAAAATCACCCCCTTAATGGGCACTACCGGCCATTCGTCTAACCACTGTATTAAAGGAAACAGATGAGGAATGTGTTGCTGTAATCGCTCTTGCTGACGTTGTTTCAATATTGGACTGATTTCGAAAATTTTATAGCTTTCAGGCAAACTCTGTTGTTGTTCTAAGAACAGCAATAAATCGATAGCTAATTGACCTGTACCCGCTCCTATTTCTAAAATATCAGCCTGAGCTAAACTTGCGAAAACTTGTTGGCACTGTCGGCCGATGCAGTGTGCAAATAAAGGAGAAATCTCAGGCGCGGTAATAAAATCACCCGCTTTACCAAATTTATCTAAAGCGGCTGTATAATATCCCAAATCTGGCTCGTATAAGGCCAACTCCATAAATCGTGCAAAACTGATAGAAACTAATGGCTCCTGACGTATTTCTTCGCGAATCAATTGACACAATTGATTACTTTGTGCCTGTAGTGCCTCAGTCGGAACCGGTAAACCTAACGGTATTTTTATCATTGTTACTCTATATATTTAAGGTATACTCACGGTAATTGGATTTTTGGCAAGGCGCTGCGAGAATGAAGCAACCGGAGTGTATTAATATACATGAGGATTGCGAATTGAGCAGCAACACAGACATAAATTTAAGTACGAAGAGTATAAAAGCCATGCCAGATTCTAAAGCAAATGATAAAGTAGTGCTAATAACTGGAGCTGGAAAGCGCGTCGGCGCGGCTGTTGCTCAATACTGTCATCAGCTAGGCATGCGTTTGGCAATACACTATCGAGAATCTAGGCAACAAGCTTCAGATTTATGTGCTCGCTTTAATCAACAACGTCAAAATTCAGCCATAGCCTTAGCCGCTGATTTACGCAATACTGACCAGTTGGAAGGCTTAATCACAGCAGTTCTCAGTAAATGGGGTCAGCTTGATGTCTTAATCAACAATGCATCCAGCTTTTACCCTACGCCTTTAGCCAAGGTAACGGAAATGGTTTGGGAAGATGTGATGGGAAGCAACCTGAAAGCACCCTTTTTTTTATCACAAAGCGCGGCCCCTTATCTCAAACAGCAAAAAGGTTGCATTATTAATCTCGTCGATATTCAAGCACAACGTCCCTTAAAGAATTATTCTGTGTATTGTATTGCTAAAGCCGGATTAGTAATGCTAACTAAGAGCTTAGCCCAAGAATTAGGTCCCGACATTCGTGTTAACGCGATCGCGCCGGGCATTGTATTGTGGCCCGATGATGAAACAGAATTCAATGCCACTTTACGCGAAAAAATCGTAGCCCGGAATGTCTTAAAACGCGCCGGAACACCACAAGATATTGCTAATACGGCAGTTTTTTTGATAAACCATGCCAACTTTATCACTGGCCAAATTATTGCGGTCGATGGGGGTCGCTCACTGGGTTATTAATCACAGTCTCAAGCAACGAACTAACAATTCAACACAGGAAAAGCCAAAGGCGAAGATCTTAAAGATAAAAATAGAAAAAAGTCCCGTCAGTGTCTTAAAATACTTGAAAGCGACAATACTACGATGGCGATTTGTGATGCACTTCAGGCTTCCTACTTAAAGCAGGCATGCACACCATGCATCAAGACTATCTCCAACCTTTTAGGATCAAACTTCAAGCGCTATCCAACGGAACTTTCATAGCGAAGTGTAGCCTTTAATCCGTATAATGCAAATTACCGGCTAGGTATGAGCATTTTTTGTGCTACTGATAAATTTATCCTCTGAAATTTTGATCGTTGAAAAAAGCAACTGGCGTATTTTTGAGTTCAGATGGTGATGTTTCTACAAAATCTGTCTCTTTATGAAAGATATAAATTTAACCTGAAATTAAAACGTCGAATAAATTTGATAACAGATTAAATAATCTGTTGAGGTAATTGATTGTTTGTCCTTCATTTTTGTTAATAATCCTTAAGAACTAATAGATACACTGAGTGTTCATTTTTTTAAGGAGTGTTTATGCCCGTACTTACAACTAAAAAAATTTCTACGGAAAAACTCCTGGAAATCATTAGCGTTGGCAAAGCAAAGAAGATAATTACGGAAGAACTTAAGGATTTAACACGCCGCATAGAATCCATAAACTCTGATGAGCAAATACTTTTAGATAATGCAGAGTTAAAGCAATTGATAAAAATTCAAGGGGTACGAGTTAAACAGATAACAGAGAAGCCTTATTACAAAAAAGTAGCCTTGAATTTCCTACTAGTGCTGGCGTTCACTGTATGTATGGCATCTATGCTTGTATTTATATTTGCAGTTGCGTCGTTAGTTTCAGCAGTTGCGTTTAGCACAGTTATTTTTCCCCTAACCAAAATTGGGATTATTTACGCGACGCTTGGCGGTTCTAGTGCTGGTCTATTTATAGCTTTAGCTACGTACTTCAAAATAGATAAACTCCTCAGTCCTTCTCCATCGGAACAAACTGAAATTGACACTTTGAAAATACTTAAAGACTCTGCTGAAGCTACAGAATCTAAGGATAAGGATATCAAGCAAGACCGACAAAATTCCTCTAAGAATACGTTTCAGCAATCTCAACCATTCTTTTCTCCAGCAGCTAACCCGTCAAACAACACTGGTGCAATCATAGATTTTGATAAAAACACCCAGTACACAATATAACTGACTCCGCGTATTCACCAACTCCGATAATAAATAAATTTTATTATCGGAATAAAGACTTCAAAGCGGATCCAAATCATAAGCGCAACTCATTAATAAAAAAAATAGGCACAACTCTCTCAATAAACACCGACTCTCAATCGTCCTTGTTTATTAGAACAATCATAAGCTTATACATCCCGCTATTTCTCAATTCCTTTACAAAAGTTGTTCCTATAGTCATTCAAATTTTTTCTTTTATTAATAGTAGCCGCTTGTTTTTGAGCCAGAATAGGACTAAAATGGTCCCATTTCAAATGGGTATACTAAAAATTTAATTCTTATGTTAAGGCTCAGCAAACTAACTGATTATGCCGTGGTCATTATGGCGTATTTATCACAGCATCCTGGACTTGCCATTAATGCTAAAAGCATTGCCGAGCATACGGGCATCTCTTTGCCTACCACTAGTAAATTATTGAAACGCTTAAGCCATGATGGTCTTTTGCAGGCTAATCGCGGTATTAAAGGTGGCTATCAGCTCGCCTATCCAGCGACGGCTATTTCACTGGGTATGGTTATTCAAACGCTAGAAGGGCAAATTGCTTTAACCGAATGTAGTCATACCACGCGAGCCTGTGGCCTAGAAAAACAGTGTACGATTCGGGATAACTGGCGTAGGATTAGCGCCTATATTCAAGGGACGTTAATGCAAATTAGCTTGATGGATCTCATCCAACCCCTTAAGCAAAGTCAATTAGAAGCGATACTAAAAACAGATAAGCCCCTTCATTTGCTGTCAGAGAATAATGCATGACCCAAGTTGCTTTAAACAAATTATTACAACAAGATTATCAACATGGCTTTGTTAGTAATATTGCCTCGGATACTCTACCCTGTGGATTAAATGAGGACGTCATCCGTCATATTTCCGCGAAAAAAAATGAACCTGAATTTTTATTAGCCTGGCGGTTAAAAGCTTATCAGCATTGGCTGAGCTTAACTGAGCCACACTGGGCTGACTATATGCACTATCCCGCCATCGACTACCAAGCTATTAGCTATTATTCTGCCCCCAAAATTAAAAAACAGCTGAATAGTTTAGATGAAGTCGATCCGGAGTTGTTGCGTACCTACAATAAACTGGGTATTTCACTTAAAGAGCAAGAACGTTTATCCGGTGTTGCAGTAGATGCGGTCTTTGACAGTATTTCTGTCGCTACCACATTTAAAGAAAAATTACGTGCGATGGGCATTTTTTTCTGCTCTTTTTCTGAGGCCGTACAAAAATATCCTGAACTGATTAAAAAATACTTAGGTACCGTCGTTCCTTATACCGACAATTTTTATGCGTGCTTAAATGCAGCGGTGTTTACCGATGGATCGTTTTGCTACATTCCACCGGGCACACGCTGCCCGATGGAGTTATCCACCTATTTTCGGATTAATGCCGCTAATACGGGCCAGTTTGAACGAACCTTAATCATTGCAGATGAAAGCAGTTATGTGAGTTATTTAGAAGGATGCACGGCACCGCAACGCGATGAAAACCAATTACATGCCGCTGTAGTTGAATTGATAGCCTTAGATCATGCGCAGATTAAATATTCAACCGTGCAAAATTGGTATCCTGGCGATAAAGACGGCAAAGGTGGGATTTATAATTTTGTCACT
Organism: Candidatus Aquirickettsiella sp.; assembly: GCA_049283295.1. Classification (GTDB taxonomy): domain Bacteria; phylum Pseudomonadota; class Gammaproteobacteria; order Diplorickettsiales; family Diplorickettsiaceae; genus Aquirickettsiella. Next base: position 95,037 of record JBAPVR010000047.1, on the reverse strand, counting down.
AAGCGTGGTCATTGTCGCGGTGTGCATTCAAAAATCTCTTGGACACAAGTTGAAACCGGTTCCGCCATTACTTGGAAATATCCTAGTGTTATTCTGCAAGGCGATGCTTCTGTCGGCGAGTTTTATTCCGTTGCACTGACCAACCACCATCAACAAGCCGATACCGGGACCAAGATGATACATATTGGCAAAAATACTAAAAGCACGATTTTGTCTAAAGGCATTAGTGCGGGTCACGGTCAAAATAGTTATCGTGGTTTAGTCAAAATAGCAGAAACAGCTGAAAATTCACGTAACTATACGCAATGCGATTCTCTTTTAATTGGTGGGGAGTGCAAAGCACATACTTTCCCTAGTATTGAAGTTAAAAATCAAAGCGCACAAATAGAACATGAAGCCTCTGCTTCAAAAATCAGTGAAGATCAACTGTTTTATTGTTTGCAACGCGGCCTCGATAGTGAAGAAGCACTTTCATTGATCGTGAATGGATTTTGCAAAGCTGTATTTAAAGAATTACCCATGGAATTTGCTGTTGAAGCACAGAAATTACTGGGTCTAAGTTTAGAAGGATGTATCGGTTAAGAAGATATTTTCAAGGGCACGATGCTGGCCAAAAAACGCTGTTTTGCTGCCTCAGCCTAGCGCCCTTGAAGACATCCTCTCATTATTCTATAAAGATGAAGAAAAATTATGTTAGTTATCAAAAATTTACACGCAGAAGTCGATAATAAAAAAATATTACGTGGGATTAATCTCAATATAAAACCCGGTGAAATACACGCCATTATGGGTCCTAATGGTTCGGGTAAAAGTACATTAGCCAATATATTAGCGGGACGTGGCAATTACACACTCACGCAAGGCGAAATCAATTATTTAAACCAAGATTTAACCAGCCTAACACCTGAACTGCGCGCACGTGCTGGATTATTTTTAGCTTTTCAATATCCTGTCGAAATTCCGGGAGTTAACAACGTTTATTTGCTAAAAGCTTCTTTAAACGCTATCCGCAAAGCGCGCGGCGAAACAGAACTTGATGCCATGGATTTTTTAAAACTGATTAAAGAAAAATTAAAGTTTGTCGAAATGGATCAAGATTTTCTGTATCGGTCGGTCAATACGGGTTTTTCTGGCGGTGAAAAAAAGCGTAATGAAATTTTGCAAATGGCGCTTTTAGAGCCTAAATTAGCTATCTTAGATGAAACTGATTCCGGTTTAGATATCGATGCCTTAAAGATAATTGCACAAGGCGTCAATAATTTGCAATCACCAGAACGCGCTATGCTGCTCATTACGCACTATCAACGTTTACTCGATTATATTAAACCAGACTATGTACATATATTGGCTGGCGGAAAAATTATTCGTTCCGGGGATTTTTCTTTAGCCCAAACTTTAGAAAAAGAGGGTTATGCCACAATTTTACAAGAAGCCGCATTGGTATAAAACATGTTAAGTAATAATAAAATAAGTGATGTTAACGCCATAACCCATTACGGCCGCGAGTATCAACGCGTTGAAAAAAAATTAATCGGTCAGAGTCAAGAACATTTAAGCAGATTACGACGAACCGCATTAGCAGCCTTTTCTATGCGTGGCTTTCCTAGTAAAAAACAGGCTGATTGGAAATACACTTCTTTAGCAGCGCTACGCCAAACACCTTATTCCTTTGCACCTACACCCTGCAACGCCACCACTACGATGCTAGAACTAAGTCCTAGTGATTATCGTTTAGTGTTCCTGAATGGTTTTTTTGTACCACAGTTATCTAGAGTAACGCTGTTAACGGGTACTAGCATCCTATCGAATTTAAGCTATATGCTGGATCAACAGCCAGAACAATTATCTGCAGCTTGGAAACCTAAGGAAACGATAGATAAAAATAGTTTTACCGATTTAAATACTGCTTTTATGCAAGATGGCGCGTATATTTATTTATCTGCAAACACGCGTTTAAGCTCACCGATAGAGATCCTGTTTATCAATACCGATGAAGCCTCGAATCGTTTTATCCCATTACGCAATATCATTATCGCTGAAGAAAATAGTCAAGCGACTATCATCGAAAAATATATCGATATGACGCCTGGAGGGAATGCTAATTATTTTTTGAATACTGTTAGCGAATGTCATTTAGCCGCCAATAGCCATATTGAACACTACAAATCTATTAGCGAAGCTAAACAAGCACAGCATGTGAGTCATCTTTACGTCACTCAGCAAAAAAACAGTCAATTTTTGGCTTATTCTTTAGCTTTAAGTGGCGCTCTAATTCGTAGCGATGTCACCGTTAAATTAGTAGCCGCACAGGCATATTGCCAATTAAAAGGTCTCTATTATGCTTTAGGTCAACAACAAGTCGATCATTGTACCTTGATAGAGCATATTAGTCCGAACACTCGCAGTGAAGAATTTTACAAAGGCGTAATTGCTGACCGTGCACGTGCAGTATTTAATGGCAAACTTATTGTACGCGAACGTGCGACACAATCTAAAGCACAGCAATTGAATAAAAATTTATTATTGTCAGCACACGCCGAAGTGAATAGTAAACCGCAATTAGAAATATTTACCGATGATATCCAATGTACGCATGGTGCGAGTATCGGCCAACTCGATAAAGACGCCTTATTTTATTTGCGTACTCGAGGATTAACAACAACAGCCGCGACTGACTTACTTGTTAACGCATTTATCCAAGATATCCTTGAACAAATGCCGCTGTTCAGTGGAGCGTCTTTACCCAGTTTAATGAATAAATACTCATGAAAGCGTTTAATGTAGAAAAAATAAGATGTGATTTTCCTATTTTACAACAAAAAGTAAAAGATAAACCTTTAGTTTATCTAGACAATGCCGCAAGCACACAAAAACCTAACTCAGTTCTTGAACGTTTACAGCACTTTTATCGTCATGAATATAGTAATGTACATCGCGGCATCCATACTTTAAGTGAATTAGCGACTGAAGAATTTGAGCAAAGTCGTGAGAAAATTCAACAATTTATTCATGCAAAAACATTTGCTGAAATTATTTTTGTCCGAGGCACCACTGAAGGGATTAATTTAGTAGCACAAACCTATGGGGTAAGCCAGATCAAAGCGAACGACGAAATTATTATTTCGCATATGGAACATCACGCCAATATCGTGCCTTGGCAAATTTTATGTGCACAAACCGGCGCTAAACTTAAAGTTATCCCGATTAATAATGCCGGGGAATTGATCTTAGAAGAATACCAACGTTTACTCAATCCCAAAACTAAACTTGTCGCGATCTGTCATCTCTCCAATACTTTAGGCACCCTTAATCCGATTAAACAAATAATTGATTGGGCACATGCTAACAGTCCTCAAACTAAGGTATTGATTGATGGTGCGCAAGCAGTGGCTCATCAAAAGATTGATGTACAAGCTTTAGACTGCGACTTTTATACGTTTTCTGGTCACAAATTATTTGCACCAACGGGTATTGGGGTTTTATATGGTAAACAGGAATTATTAGCCACGCTGCCGCCTTACCAAGGTGGTGGTAGTATGATCACTGAAGTGAGTCTAGAAAAAAGCTATTACCGCGAACCACCGTATAAGTTTGAAGCGGGCACACCGCATATTGCAGGTGCCATTGGTCTAGGAGCTGCCATAGACTATCTGAATCAATTAGATTTTTTCGCCTTGCATAATCATGAACAACAGTTGCTCGATTATGCAACTGCAGGTTTACGAACCGTTCAAGGTGTGCATTTAATAGGCACTGCTAAAGAAAAAGCGGCCATTTTGAATTTTACGGTCAGCGACTCACGCGGTATGCGCATCCATGGCCACGATATCAGTGACGTATTAAATGCTGAAGTGGGTGTTGCCGTACGGGCCGGTCAACACTGCACCATGCCTCTCATGCAACGTTTCAATGTCGATTCGACTGTACGCGCTTCATTAGCATTCTATAATAATAAAGAAGATATTGATGCCTTAATAAGCGGTTTATACACTTTAAAACAATTGTTTAAATAAAATGATGTCCAATTTACGTGAACTTTACCAAGAAATGATCTTAGACCATGGACGTAACCCGCGCCATCATCAAACAATGCCACTGGCAAATCGCCTAGCCCATGGTTTCAATCAACTCTGTGGCGATCGCTTAACGGTATATCTTAAAATAGAAGAGAATAAGATCACTGCTATCAGTTTCCAAGGTTCAGGTTGCGCCATTTCTATGGCATCGGCTTCACTGATGTCGGAAATATTATTAGGAAAAACGCTTAGCGAAGCCGAAACGTTGTTTGAAACCTTTCATCAATTATTAACGCGTGAAACCGCAACACCCGAGCAATTACAGGATCTCGAAAAGTTAACGGTATTTTCGGGTGTAAAAGCCTATCCAGCCCGCGTAAAATGCGCCACCTTAGCTTGGCATACATTACTTGCGGCCTTAAAACAGAAAAATGAATTGGTTTCTACAGAACATTAAGATTACTGTATTTAGTACTCAATGACGACACACCCTAACCAAAATTTTTAATTAATTTCATGACTCATTCAATGACGACACCCTATCCACTTAACGAAGCAACGCTACTCACTTTAAGAAGTGCTATTATTGAAGCACTCAAAGGCATCTATGATCCGGAAATTCCCGTCAATATTTATGATTTAGGTCTTATTTATCAGTTTTTTATTGATCCGCAAGGTCTGGTAAGGATTGAAATGACGTTAACTTCACCGGGCTGTCCAGTGGCTCAAACTTTTCCAGGAACAGTCGAAAATGTAATCAATCAGGTAACAGGCGTCAGCGCGACGCAAGTGGAATTAGTATGGGATCCGCCTTGGACGAGTGAAAATATGTCCGAAGCGGCTAAATTACAATTAGGTATGCTGTAAAAAATACAGTCACTGTAATGACTATCTCTAGAGGAGCGCAAAGATGGCAAATTGGGTTGATGTAATCGATGTAGCCCGTTTTCCGATTGATACCTACCAAGTATTTGATTGGAATGGGTTGTCTTTATTGATTTTCAATCTAAACGGTGAATTTTATGCCTTAAAGAATCTTTGCTCACATGAGGATCAATCACTTGAGGGTTGCGAACTAGAAGGCGAAGAAATTATTTGTCCTTGGCATGGCGCCGGTTTTTGTATTAAAACTGGCATTGCCACCCGGGCGCCGGCTTTTACAGGCATTAAAACTTTTCCTGCTCGTTTGCTCGATGGTAAAGTCCAAGTCGCCGTTGATGCGTAAGTTTTAAACTTATACAATTTTAATTTTCACATTAAAGATTTAAGTTTTTTAACTCTGTTTCTGCTACTTTTTTAGGAATATTTTTTTCCATGTTCCCATTAAAAAAAAGTTGTTTAGCTAAACTCGACCCTAAAAAATCATTATGACTGATTTCATGGCCGTTTAAATTTTTTATTTTTTCTTCCACACTGTGCCGTTCTATTTCATGGTTTAACTTCCTTTTTTCAAGTAATTGTATCTGTCGGTTAACGTGTTCTTTTATCAGCGGGTCGTCTAAAGCTGTATTTGAATTTTTAAAGCATGCAATCACTTGTTTTAGCTTAGCAACAGCCAATATTATGTTTTGAATGTCTCGACTAATTTCTTTGTTTTGTAATCTTAACCTTAGCATGTCTCTTTCGTAACATTCGGAATTTAAATTTGTTTCTTTAATTAATAACGCTTGTATTTTTATTTGATTTTTCAGTACTAAGAATTCATAGTAATGCTTTTGCCGTTTAAACAACTTAATCTGAGCATCAATATCTTCTAAAGTAAACGCTTCTTTATTACCGCTATCAATTTTCTCCATAGCTGCTCTTGATTCTGTAAAAACATGCACTCGTTTTTCAAGATTATTAATGCGATTTTTAATCTCAGCGTTTTGTATTTTTAATTGCAAAATTTTCTCAGCCTTAAGTTTAGTTTTAGCCATAGCGGATGTATCTAATCGTTCTAGATTAGGAAATGCTAATTCTTGCAGAATTTCTTCAGATAACTCTATATTTTTTAATACCACTTTGTGCTTAGAATTTTTTGCTAATGTGAGATAGGATTGATCCTGGTAAGGAATATCAAGGTAGCGATAAACATTTTTTACTGGGAAACAATAGGTTTTACTTTTTGGGCTGAGAAGAAAATCTTCTATAATTAGTTTCTGCCAACTCCCTTTTTCTCGAATATAGCAATTTTTTTCACAGCGACTAATAAAAATATCTACCTGTATAGATGATTTAGGATTTTCTGTACTCAATAAGTAAAGGGGTGTAACTTGTTTTAAAGTTTCAGTATTGGGATTCTCCTTGAATGAGACATGCTTCACTTTTTTCATTTATTATTCCCTTAATAAATGCGCATCATAAATTTCTCGGTATTTTCTGTCAATCAAAAAAACCTTCAATCTAGGATAAAATAAAGCAGGCCATCTCATTATTTAACGATTTACATTTTTAATTGTTTAACATCCTTGACTACGCTTTCTATATTAGAAACTTCAGAAAAGAAACTGCTGTTGAACTTTGGCTTATCAAAAGAAGCAGGTATTTTTGTTGTCCTTACACCGGAAACATTATAAATAAATTGTTTATATTTTGAGCATATTTTTTAAAGCCTATCAGTAAACGTATTCAAAAGCTTTTACACACATTTTTACACAGCTTTAACACAGAAACTGTGAATAGTGCGTCATCTACCCTTTAACGTTGGTGAGTCATATTTTCCCATCAGATTCCATGACACCCATTAATCTTTTTAGCCAAATGGGTAAATTAAAATTTTTATCTAAAACACCATCAATAGAAAACTCATCCGCGCCTAATACGATATAACTCAAAATAAAAACACTCCACATGACAGGATATTCCCAGCCACCACCCGGTAATGCCCAGATAAAGCCTTTTAAAAAGTGATGTCCAATAAGCGCCGCAACAATTAAATATAAAGACGTACCGAGTGCACCCATACGGGTTAACAACCCTAACCCTAAAGAAATGACCCCTGCTAATTCACATAAGCCTGAAAATCGGACAAAAAAACTGGGATCAACTACATTTAAGTGCATAAAAGCGGTGACATCTGCTTGAAAGGGAATTCGTCCGGCAAATAGTTTTTCGGTACAATGTGCGATCAGATCAAATCCTACATAAATTCGAATAAAACTTAGATGCCATTCATAGGCCGACATTTCAAACATGTCATGAGATTTGCCCTGCAAAATAATAGGCTGTCGTTTAACATCATGATAAGCAATATAAAGAAATAAAATCACTAAACACAATAAACTAATAATCACGGGTATCATCGGGACAAAACATTTATGCAAGCCTAAAATCCGTAATACGGATAACACAAAAAACGTTGCAAACAAAAATGGGATGCAAATATATCGATACATCATACCCAATGCTAGGATGCCTAATAAACTTAATAGCACAATAAAAAAAATAGGATTGCTAGGAATGCTATGCATTGAGAAAGCCAGAATAATTAAGCTTAGAAACATCCCTATGATAGCAATGGCAACTAACGACGAATAGGCTTGCTTATACATGAATAGCTCCAAAAAGATTAACTCGGTCTAAATTCACCTAAGACTTAGACATCACCCACTAAACACTCGGGATCTTGATTTATTAATGCCCGACAATAAACTAATAAATCACTGGCTAATAAACCTCGCTCACCGCTTTGCGCAGCCGCTTTATCACCTGCCGTTGCATGTAAATAAACGCCACATTCTGCTGCTTGCTGTAAAGTGAAATGTTGAGCCAACAGTCCACCTATCACACCACTTAAAACATCCCCCATACCGCCACTAGCCATGCCGGGATTACCCGCTAAGCAAATACGCAATGATTTATTAGTACAGACTAAACTACCCGCGCCTTTTAAGACAACAACGCCACCATATTGTTTTTGTAATGTTTTAACCGCTTTAATTCGATTCGATTGGATCGCTTTTACCGAACTACCTAGTAAACGCGCCGCTTCGCCAGGATGGGGTGTTAATATCCAATTATTTGATTTTTTAGGCTGTTTCGCTAATAAATTTAAAGCATCTGCGTCTAACACTTTGTTTTGTGGTGTATTTAAAACGGACTTCAATAAGTGATGTGACCAACGGGTTTGACCTAATCCTGTTCCCAGCACGATAACATTAGCCATTTTAATGAGTGGTAACAGATCTTTACCCGTTTTAATGGTATACGCCATAATTTCGGGACGTTCGCTGATAATGCCCGCAACAAATTCCGTTCGTGTAGCCACGCTAACTAAACCAGCGCCCACACGCAACGCTGCTTCTCCCGCTAAACGTACCGCCCCGGTCATACCATAGTTACCACCCACTATAAGCGCATGACCATATAATCCTTTATGCGCATCTCTAGGGCGCGGTATTAATAGTTCTTTAAAGTCATCAAACTGAAGGCTAGTCGGTTGTATCACCTTATCGTTCCTTACTATTACTCAACACAATTAACCGTTTAATTCAGAGGGTGTCTTCAATGACACGATGCTGGCCAACCTGCATCTGTTTTTCTGCATTTCGATTCACAAACTGCGTGTATACTCCATTATGATACTTAAAAACTAGCACTTTTTGTCTCAGCCTAGCACAATTGAAGACACCCTTCTATTTTCTATGATTTAATTTACAGATTAAAACAACATTATGTTTTAGGAAATATCGTATCAATAAATTGCTCGCTGATATTTACATGACATTGTGCTTCGATTTCACGAACACCTGTAGGACTGGTAATATTAATTTCAGTCAAATAATCACCAATGACATCTATACCAACAAATAATAAACCTTTTTCGCGTAAACTAGGTCCTATTTGTCGGCAAATCCAAACATCGCGTTCGGTTAACTTAACGACTTGACCTTTTCCCCCTACGGCTAAATTAGCGCGCGTTTCACCGGGCGGTGGGATACGCGCCAAGGCATAGGGACAAGGTTCGCCGTTAATCAGGATAATACGCTTATCTCCGGCACGCACTTCTGGGATATAGCGCTGCACCATCATATAAGAATGGTTGTTAGCCGTTAAGGTTTCTAAAATGACATTGCTATTGGGATCATTAATACGCAATCGAAACACCGAGCGACCGCCCATGCCATCGAGTGGTTTCGCAATGATGTCTTGATGTTCCTGCAAAAATTTTTGCGCTGTATGAATACTTGATGTGACTAAACTAGGGGGACAACAATCTGGAAAATTTAACGTAAACAACTTTTCATTAAAATCTCGCAAACTTTGTGGACGATTGGCAACGAGTACACCTTGTTGCTCAGCTTTATCGAGCAATTGGGTGGTATAAACATACTGCATATCAATCGGCGGATCCTTACGCATCAATATCACCGATAAGCTTTCTAGTGCAGCAATAGTTTCCTTGCCACACGCAAAGTAATTTTTCACATCATCCTTTACCTGCAAACTGTACATACGCGCATAGGGTTTGTCATTGACTAAAAAAAGATCACGCGCTTCCATATAAAAAATCGGCCAATGACGTTGCTGCGCTGCAAGCAATAAGGCTAGCGTGGTATCTTTTTTAGGATTAATCCCCGCAATGGGATCCATAATAACCGCAAGTGGCTTAAGCACGTATTACTCCAATTTTTTCAAAACTTCTAATTGCTCGCGTGCTGCCGCTAATAAAGCCAGTCGGGCAATCACACCATAAACATAAAACCGATTGGCACATCTTCCCTTTTGTTGTCCGCTATGGTCTGGCATGTTACAGGCTTGCACAAAAGGTAAAGGTTCAAATTGCATACCCGGGGTATTCAGATTATCGCTGACGCCACGACCGGTGTGCACACGATAAAATCCGCCGACTACATATTGCCCTAGCATATAGACCACAGGTTCAGCAACCGCTTCATTCCACGTTTCGAACGTATATACGCCCTCTTGAATGATCACCTGGTCGATCGGTCGACTCCCTTTGGAGACCATCATATCATTACGTTTTTTACGATTGAGTTGCTGAATTTCTTCAGCTTCATGGATAGACAACACCCCCATTCCATAACTACCTGCATCTGCTTTAATAACCACATAGGGTTTTTCTTTAATATGATATTGCGCATATTTTTTTTCTGTTGCTTGTAATATTTGTTGGCTTTTTTCTAACATGCAGGCTTCACCTTCACGCTGCATAAAATCTACGCCGCTACATCGTGAAAAATACGGTGTAATTAACCAAGGATCTAAGTCGAGTAATTGAGAAAATTCGTTTGTGACCTGCTCGTAATGATGAAAGTGATTTGACTTTAAACGAGTGTGCCAACCCAAATTGATATTAGGAAGAATAACTTGTTTTATTCCTTGTAATATTTCAGGAATGCCCGTCGCTAAATCGTTATTTAATAGGATAAAACAAGGCAAAAACTCATTGACATTGATCCGATCCCCTTGACGCTGAATGGGTTCCAGTTTTATTACCCCCCCCGACGCTAACCTAATTTCTTTTGATGTGTTGATGTCTTCTAATAAAGAGCCGATTCTAACTTCAAAACCTGCTTTATTTAAAATATCCTGTAATGTATAAAGATTTTCAAAATAAAAATTATTTCGGGTATGATTCTCTGGTATTAACAAGATACGCAAACAGCCTGGCACTAAGCGTTCTAAGGTTTCTTGTGCTGCTTGGACGGCGAGCGGAATAAAAGCTTCGCTCAGATTATTAAATCCAGCCGGAAATAAATTCGTATCCACCGGCGCTAATTTAAATCCAGCATTGCGTAAATCGACTGAAGCATAAAAAGGCGCGGGTGTTTTACGCCATTGCTCACGTAACCAATTTTCAATCACGGTTTGTGCCGCCAGTAAGCGTTGTTCTAACTGATGAAGCGGATCTAAACAATGCGAAGCCAAACATGGGATCTCATATCGTTTTTCTGATGATGTCGTCATCCAGCTAACCCCCCGATAAAGAAAAGGACTTTTTTGCGTATCTTAACTAAAGAACTAAAAAAGTCCTATCAGTATTTGAACTAGGTTCTTGCATAAAGTATAGAAAAATAATTTTTATTTGCCTAAATTTGAGACAGTTAGTTTTGGTTCAGCCTGCTGTGCCTGTTTGCTTGAACTTTCTTGACGCTTCATTTGAGGAAAAAACTGAACAACATTTGCTAGAGTTCCTGAGCTTACTTCCGCTGCGCCCACTGTTCCTGCTCCCACGCCCTGAGCTGAGGATTCAAACAATTTAATCTGTCCATCCGCCCCGTCACCAAAAATCTTATTTACTCCGTCGTTCCTTAATTGATCTACCCTTATCAAAGATGTTACACCGGCCGTATTATTAACATCCGCACCGTCATCCAAAAGATTTTTTATGTGCTCCACAACATCGAGATTAAATACTTCAGGAAATTGCATTGCTTTAATAAAGGCCGTTAATTTTTTGGTAGACCTTCCCTTTTCAAATTCAGATAATTTGTTTATCGGTAAGATAAATAGCTTATCCTGTGAGAAACTTATTTCCCCGATTTCTATATATTGGGATAACAGTTTTTTAAAGTCGACAGCAAATTCTTTAAATTCACCCAACGTTAATTTACTCCGAAATTCAAGCTGGTAAGACGAATCAGCATTTATCACTAAATTACAATCTGACCAAAAAGTTTTTTTTAATAATGCATTTAATTCCATATTATTCATAGCTATATCCTTTTTTTGATAAAATTATTTTATTAATTCACAATAAACTAGGGTGTATTCGTCATTGAGCGAGGATGGATCAGAAAGCGTGCTTTTTCGAGTATCGTAACGGAGCCTACGGGTTGGTATGCGAGTAACGAAACACGGAAAATACTACGGTTTGACCATCCTCGTGTCAAATGACGACACACCCTAAGCAAAATGTAATCGCTTGGCTATTATACATGCAAATATAACCATCGATTGTTAGGTAATTATCGAACTCTTTTTATAAAGGTTCAAAAAAACGCTAAGCTTCATTAAGAAAATAAAAGAAAAAAACTATCCAAAAACATCGCTTCAAAAATAACACTTAACCAGCTATAGTAGCTTTTTATCCAGTATCTGCATGAGAATGACTTTTTTTCAACGACTTGGTCGTTTTTTGTTAGGCAAACCTCGTAATCCATTGAATCCTAACGCACAACGCAATATTGCACTGGTAGCTTTTTTAGCTTGGGTGGGCCTAGGTGCGGATGGATTGTCTTCTACTTGTTATGGTCCTGAAGAAGCGTTTATTGCTTTAGGCCCGCACTATAATTCCTTGGCCTTGTATATTTCCATCGCTACGATACTAACTGTTTTTGTCATTGCACTTGCTTACAATCAAGTTATTACATTATTTCCGAGTGGTGGTGGTGGCTATAAAGTAGCCACGCAGTTATTAGGACCCTACGCAGGATTAGTTTCCGGTGCAGCACTGATTGTCGACTATGTCTTAACCATTACCATCTCCGTGGCCAGTGGTATCGATGCCTTATTTAGTTTGCTACCTCATTTCTTTCTGAATTATAAGTTGTTAACTGCCGCCGCGGTTATCATCCTATTAATTACACTTAATTTACGTGGCATGAAAGAATCCATTAAATTCTTAATGCCAATTTTCTTAGGCTTTGTTGCAACACACTTTTTTTTAATAATTTATGGCGTTATTGTACATAAAAGTAGTTTGCCGAGTGTATTTATAGATACCTTAGATAACACCTTAGAAATGTCACAGCAAACCGGCTGGTTATTTATTATTGCTCTATTATTACGTGCCTACTCATTAGGAAGTGGAACCTATACCGGGATCGAAGCGGTTTCAAATAATGTGAACCGTCTAACGGAGCCGCGCGTGGAAACTGGTAAATGGACCATGTTTTATATGGTGGTTTCCTTAAGTTTTACTGCAGGCGGAATTATTTTATTGTATTTATTATGGCATGCGCATCCTGTGCACGGTCAAACCTTAAATGCAGTCGTATTTCATAAAATATTGGGCGATTCAGCCCTTGCAAAAGCGATGTTAATGGTAACCTTATTATTTGAAGCCGGGCTGTTGTTAGTTGGGGCAAATACTGGTTTTTTAGCGGGCCCCAGTGTGTTAGCCAATATGTCAATCGATAGTTGGTTACCCAATCGCTTCCGCCATCTATCGAGTCGTTTAGTCACACAAAATGGTGTCATTGTGTTTGGTGTTGCCGCTCTTCTGATTCTTTGGCTGAGTGGCGGTCGGGTTTCATGGTTAGTCATTCTTTATAGTATGAATGTGTTTTTAACCTTTTCATTATCTATTTTAGGTCTGTGTGTTTATTGGATTACAAATCGAAGTAATGCATCGCCACACTGGTTGAGTCGCTTAATTTTTTCTGCGTTTGCATTCCTGGTGACATTTAGTATTTTGATCATCACCCTGATCTCAAAATTTACATTTGGCGGCTGGGTAACGGTATTCATTACTAGTTTTGTCATTTTAATTTGTCTATTGGTCAAAAAACATTACACCCTGGTCTTTCATAAACTACATGACATTGATTTATTAATGACTAGCACACCGTTAAAAACACCTACTGTGGTTACACGCTTACAGCCTAAAGAAGCCACTGCAGTGATTATGGTAGGTAAACATCGGGGTATCGGTTTGCACAATTTATTATGGATACTACGCATGTTCCCAAATCATTTTAAAAATTTTGTGTTTGTTACGGTTGGCATTGTCGATGTGGAAAGTTTTAGTGCCAAAAAAGAATTAACCACTATGCAAAAAAGTACCAATCAAATGTTGGATTATTTTGTCACTTATTGCCAGGAACAAGGCTTAGCGGCAAAAGGTTTCACAGCTTATGGTACCGATCCGACAGAAAAATTAACCCTGCTCTCTAAAAAGATTATAAAAGAATTCCCTCATTCAATCTTTTTCGCCAGTAAACTTATTTTCAGTAAAGATAATTGGATAACCCGTTTACTCCATAATGAAACAGCCGTCATGTTACAGCGGCGCCTACATTTATTAGGTGTACAACTGGTTATTTTACCCATGAAGATTGATTAATATGGCACAAAAACCTGCTCAAGAAAAAACCCCAGCGAGTATCTTGCAACACGATCCGGAAAGCATATTAGCGTTTATTCAAAACAAAGTAGTGCAATTAACCGCGCTAAATCAGATCTGGCAAGCTGAAATCGCCAACGATTTAGCCGAACAAACTCGAGTCGCTAATTTTCGTGATGGTTATTTAATTATTGAATGTGCCAGTGCCGTGTGGGCTACACGTTTACGGTATTCATTGCCTGATATCACTGCAAAATTAAGTAAATACGTTGAGTTGCGAGAGTTAACGCATATTGAATGGAAAATTCAACCACAATTCCACACACCCTATGCACAATTGAGCACAACTCCTTTAGCGTTATCCTCTAGCAGTGCGCAATTATTAAAAAATGCAGCTGACCATATCAAAATAAAGCCTTTGCAAGAAGCATTATTACGTATTGCTCAGCATGAAAAATAATTTTATTAACTCTATATTTTAAATAAACACGCACAGCCATTAGACTTACTCGTGATATTTATTTTGAGTCATGACTACTGATAAGATTATCATAAGGAACGAGATGTTTTTTATAAAGCTTAGTTAAACCCTCGCCATTATCCCGCCAATCTCGTTGTAATTCCGCAGATAATGAAAACCACCCCATGAGAATAGCGCCTGCGTGTACCATACGACTAAGCGCCGCATCGCGTATCGACTTATTCAAGGTTCCTGAAGCATCTACTACTATATAGACATCATATCCTTCACTTAATGCCGCTAAGGCTGGAAATGCGACACAGACATCAGTCACTATGCCGGCGATGATCAGTTTTTTTCGCCCCGTTGCTTTGACTGCTTTTACAAAATCTTCATTATCCCAAGCGTTAATTTGACCGGGACGTGGAATAAAGGGCGCGTTCGGAAATTCTTTTTTTAATTCAGGTAAAAGTGGCCCATTAGGACCCTTCTCAAAACTGGTAGTTAATACGACAGGTAAATTATAAAGCTTACCAATAGCCGCTAACGCTAAGATATTATTTTTAAATTCATCATACTGATAATCTCTAGCTATCTGCATTAAACCCGTTTGATGATCGATCATCAATAATGCAGCATTTTCTTTCGATAAGCGATTATCACCTACTTGTCTCTTCGCACAGGTATTTACATTATTCATTTTTCCTCCATGATTATAATAATAAAACCCGATCACAATATCTTAAAAAGATATTTTATCACAAACACTAAATAGATAGATAACTATCCCTATCGTAAGGAAACTATAAACTTCCCTCTTCTTCTGACCATCCTGCTTTTACTTTGACCCAAAGTTCTAAATAAACTTTTTTGTGAAAACAAGTTTCCATATCGATTCTGGCTTCGGTGCCAACTTTTTTAAGTAATTCGCCATTTTTACCGATAATAATGGCCTTCTGACTGGAACGCTCTGTCCAAATTACCGCGGAGATTTTAATAATTTTTTTTTGCTCGTCAAATTGTTCGATGCTAACCGTTAACCAATAAGGTAACTCTTCGTATAAACTACGCATCAATTTTTCACGAATAAATTCTGCTGCTAAAAAACGCTGACTACGATCGGTAAATTGATCCGGTGGGTAAATAAATTCAGCGAACGGTAGCGCTTCGGCTATCACCTTTTCTAATTCATCAATATTTTTCCCTTTTTGTGCTGAAACCGGAACAACGGCTAAAAATGGCATTTTTTCATAACAAGATTGCAAAAAAGGGAGTAAACGACTCTTATCTTTTATTTTATCTATTTTATTAATAATTAATATTACGGGGTGTTCTTGTTGCTTTAAGCGCTCTAAAATTGCATCATCTTCTGCCGTCCAACGATTGGCTTCGATAACAAAACCAATAATATCGACATTGATTAAAGCATTTATGGCCGATCGAACCATTGAGCGACTTAATCGACGTTGTGTATTTGGATGTATACCGGGTGTATCGATATAAATTGATTGTGTCTGCGCTTCGGTTTTAATCCCTAAAATTTGATGTCGAGTCGTTTGTGGCTTCGATGAAGTAATCGTTAATTTTTCACCTAAAATTTTATTTAATAGCGTCGACTTCCCGACATTTGGACGCCCAATAATAGCTACAGTACCGCAATGGGTGGCTAAGTTTTGCATGTTTGTTACGCTCTTTGCATTTGAATTTTTGTCTGTGTTACTACTCAATTTGCAATCCTCTCTTCTTCGCGGAGCGTGTAAACATATTATTTATTAGGCTTTATAAGTTAATTCTAATTCGGCTAAAATTTTTTCTGCCGCTTTTTGTTCAGCCCGGCGCCGACTGCTTCCTATGCCTAGGGCTTTATTAGGTAACCCATGTAGCTGACATTCTACTTTAAAGGATTGCTGATGAGCAGGCCCTTCTAAAGCTAGAATAGTGTAAACGGGTAAAGCTAATTTTTTTGATTGTAAATATTCTTGCAAACGTGTTTTAGGATCTTTAAGATCAGGAATAGTTTCGACATTTTCCAAACGATTTTCGTACCAACGCAGTATACAAGCTTCACAAGCCTGAAAACCTCCATCGAGATAAATCGCACCGACAACAGCTTCCATACCATCGGCTAAAATAGATTTACGTTGCGCACCACCGGTTTTTAATTCGCCCGCGCCTAAACGTAAATATTTTCCTAATTCGAACTCTTGCGCCAGATCCGTAAGCGTTTCCCCACGCACTAGATTTGCCCGCAAGCGACTTAATTCACCTTCGCGCGCTTTAATATTTTGCCTAAATAAAGCAGCTGCTATGACAAAATTAAGTACTGCATCACCTAAATATTCTAATCGTTCGTTATTTTTATTCCCGCGAAAACTACGGTGGCTAAGTGCATCTTCCAATAGTTCTGGATTTTTAAAAAAATAATTTAATTTTTCACATAAGGTTTCTATTTCTATTCTCACTGCTGCCTCTTAAAAATAAGAAACGATACTCTTTGCACTTGAATTTTTGTCTGTGTGGTAACGATGAACTCGCAATTTTCAGAACCATTGTATAAACGAAGTTTACCCATCTTCGCGGGCGATTTTCCAAAAATCCAATGATTTTGAATACACATCTAATGGATACGCATACCCAAGCGATTCCACCGAATCTGGTGTTGTTGATTATCCCAACTAAAAAATACCCACATTGCCTTGCCGATGAGATCTTTTTCTGGGACAAACCCCCAATAACGGCTATCTAAACTATTATCTCGATTATCACCCATAACGAAATAATTTCCTTGTGGCACATAGATAGTAAAATCTCTGGCTAATTGATCAGGACGTAAATAAATATCATGTTGTATGCCTAATAAATTTTCACGTTTCAACAACACCGGCCATTTATCATTTACGTCATCTTGATCCATTTGCTCACTCAATAAAGTTTGAGGAGCAAGCTGGCCATTAATGGTTAACACTTTATCTTTATAGCTAATAACATCTCCGGGTAAGCCAATCACGCGTTTAATAAAATAGGTTGATGTATCTTTCGGCCATAAAAACACTACAATATCACCCCGTTTAGGTTCCCCAATGGAAATAATTTTTTTATGTAATACTGGCAAGCGTATGCCATAACTAAACTTATTTGCAACAATAAAATCACCAATCAATAAATCAGGTTTTTCTGAACCAGAAGGAATACGGAAGGGTTCAGCCAAGAAAGAACGTAAAAATAAAACCAAGAGTAAAATAGGAAAAAATGAACGCGCATATTCTATTAGCATAGAAGGATGAACAATTTTTCTTCGTTTACGAATGGGCGCAAAAAACAGTATATCCACTAACGTAATGGCACCCGAAATGACTACCGCTGACGTTAAAAAAAATTCAAAATTGAAGCTCATCATAGTCACTCTATTAATAGGAATTATTTCTTTTCTAATTGCAATACAGCTAAAAAGGCCTGTTGCGGTATCTCCACGCGTCCCACTTGCTTCATACGTTTCTTACCTGCTTTTTGTTTTTCTAATAATTTTTTCTTACGCGAAACATCGCCCCCATAACATTTAGCGATGACATTTTTACGTAATGCCTTAACCGTTTCCCTTGCAATAATATGACCGCCTATGGCAGCTTGGAGTGCGACTTCAAACATCTGCCGAGGAATGAGCTCTTTAAGTTTAGCCACCAATTGACGTCCACGATATTGCGATTGACTACGGTGTACCACTAAGGCAAGGGCATCGACTTTAGCACCATTAATTAGAATATCCAACTTGACTAAATCTGCTTCTTGAAAACGGCAAAAATGATAATCCAGCGATGCATAACCCCGGCTTAAAGATTTTAAACGATCAAAAAAGTCTAAAACCACTTCGCTCATCGGTAATTCATAAGCGAGAGATACCTGTTTACCCGTATACAGTAATTTAGTCTGTACACCACGACGCTCATTACAAAGCGTTATCACTGCGCCTAAATAGGTTTGTGGTACTAATATATTCGCCAATACAATGGGCTCACGCATCACTGCAATGAAATTAGCCCCCGGTAAATCAGCCGGATTATCGACATGCAGCGTTTCTCCACGGCTTGTCACTATCTCATAAACAACGGTGGGCGCCGTAGTAATTAAATCTAAGTCGTATTCTCGTTCTAAGCGCTCTTGAACTATCTCCATATGCAATAAACCAAGAAAACCACAACGAAAGCCAAAACCTAAGGCTTCGGAAGTTTCTGGCTCATAAAATAGCGATGAGTCATTTAAACTGAGTTTTTCTAAAGCCTCGCGAAAATCGGTAAATTCTTCGGTATTGACCGGGAATAAACCCGCAAATACCTGTGGCTGGACACGTTTAAAACCGGGTAACGGTACATTTGCCGGCTTGGAGGTATGGGTTAAAGTATCTCCGACCGGCGCACCATGGATGTCTTTAACCCCGGCAATAACAAAACCCACTTCGCCTGCGCTCAAAGTTTCCATTTCTTGGCGCTTAGGTGTAAAAATCCCACATTTATCTATTATGTAACTACGCCCCGTAGACATAACTTGGATCTTGTCCCCCACTTTAAGGCGGCCATTTTTTATGCGTACTAGAGAAACGATACCTAAGTAACTATCAAACCAAGAGTCGATAATCAAGGCTTGTAAGGGTTGCTGTAAATCCCCACGTGGCGGAGGAATAATTTGTATAAGTCTTTCTAGCAGTTCTAAAATACCTAGACCTTGTTTTGCACTGACTCTAACCGCATCTTGAGCAGGAATGCCGATGATCTCTTCAATTTCTTGAATGACGTTTTCAGGATCAGCTTGTGGTAAATCAATTTTATTTAATACCGGCAAAACTTCTAAGCCTTGTTCGACAGCCATATAACAAACAGCTACCGTTTGTGCCTCGACACCTTGAGCAGCATCCACTACTAATAACGCGCCTTCACAAGCGGCTAAAGAACGCGATACCTCATAGGAAAAATCCACATGCCCAGGCGTATCAATAAAATTCAACTGATAACGCTGCCCGTCGCGAGCAATATAGTAAAGTGTAACGCTTTGGGCTTTAATAGTAATCCCGCGTTCGCGTTCTAAATCCATAGAATCGAGTACTTGTTCGGACATTTCTCTTTCCGTCAAGCCTCCACAAACTTGTATTAATCTATCGGCCAAGGTCGATTTTCCATGATCAATATGGGCAATAATAGAGAAGTTACGAATATTCTGCATGATAGTATTGTATCGCCTTGAACTATTTAAATGTCATTTTTTTACTAGATAAAGCAAAAGAGTATAACGGATTTATACTCACAGCAATTGGATTTTTAGTAAGCACCGTGAAGAGGATTACGAATCCAGCGACAATACCGACAAAAATTCAAGAGCGAAGCGTATATCTTTATTTTTGTAAACGTTGTTGTAACCACTGCGTAATATCCATAATTTCTTGTGGACAAACACTATGGCCTATAGGATAACGATTAAACTGGACTGGATAAGCTAATCTTTTCAAACAATTATAAGAAAATTCGCCTAAAGCCGGTGTAACCACGTTATCTTCATCACCATGCGCCATAAAAATAGGTGTCGTTTTATTCGCATCACTGGCTTCTTTTTCTAAAAAATGATGTAAAGGTAAATAAGTTGATAAGGCCAAGACCCCTGCTAAAGCATGCGGATAGCGTAAAGCAGTATATAACGCCATCGCTCCACCTTGAGAAAACCCCGCTAAAACGATTCGATTGGCAGGTATACCTCGTGCCATCTCTTTTTGCATCAATTCAAACAAGCTTTTTGCAGCAGCGCGAATTCCACTCTCATCTTCAGGGGAACCAAATGTCAGACCATGGATATCGTACCAAGCTGGCATTTTTACTCCCCCATTCAAGCTTATTGGTCTTACAGGCGCATGAGGAAAAACAAAACGGAATCCTGTTCCTAATGCAACTGCTCTAGCCATATTGGCTGAATCATGACCGCTTGCCCCTAGACCATGTAAACAAATGATACTAGCCGAAGGGGATTGGATAGGATTAAACTCTAAATAATCTAATGGCTTTGGATTTTCCATTGTGAACCTCATAAAAAATTAAGACTGTTTTTACTATATTGCTTCAGGGGATGTCTTCAATTATGCTGGGCTGAGACAATAAGCCCTGTTTTTGAGTATCGTAACGGAGCATACACGCAGTATGTGAGTAGCGAAACGCAGAAAAACAGGGCTTGTTGGCCAGCATCGCGCAATTGAAGGCATCCTTTGAAAAATCACTTATATTTTCAGTATATACCGCTCACTAATATTTTTAAATTTTCCCATTTACGTTAATAACGCATAATGTTACTTAAAATTTAGAATATCCAATCAACATGGGCTGGATTGTAAAATCTTAGTACAATAGAATGGATGGATTATTTTTAACCATTCGCAATTTCAATTGCGAATACTATATACTAGGAGTTTCATTGTTTCACAATAGAATTTTATGGAAGTTTTCATTCAACCGTTGACTGATTCTTATGCGTTAACGTAAACAAATTTTGTTGCGATAATATCCGACTGCGTATAAATTAGTTTTCTAGACTCATTAACTTTTAAGTATTTATGCGCACAAAAAACGGCTGGCATACCCTTTATTTAAGTATTGTATTTTTCTTAAACGGGTGTGGACAAATGGGTCCTTTGTATTTACCCGATCAAAAACCACCGGTTTACATACCTCATCATTTTGCTAAGTCCTCATCGTAATGTCTTTTCATTATTCAAATCATGAATTGCACGTAGAAAACGTCCCTATTGCAAGCATAATGGCCCAATATGGTTCCCCTTGTTATATTTATTCTCAAGCTATTTTATACCGGCAATGGTGTGCATTGAATGAACAATTACAAAACGCAGAAAAAATTTGTTATGCTGTTAAGGCTAATGCTAATCTTGATATTTTAGCTCGCTTGGCAAAATGGGGTGCAGGCTTTGATATCGTCTCAGGCGGAGAACTTGCACGTGTCATCGAAGCAGGAGGAGACGCTAAAAAAACGGTATTTTCTGGCGTAGGCAAAACCAGCGCGGACATCAATCTTGCTTTAGAAGCAAATATTGGCTGTTTCAATATAGAATCTGAAGCCGAATTACTCAGAATTGAAGCTATTGCAAAAAAACTGCAAAAATCGGCAGCCATTGCTTTACGGATCAATCCTAATATAGATGCCAAAACCCATCCCTATATAACGACTGGGCTCAAAGAAACCAAATTTGGCATGAGTGAATACGACGCTTTACAACTTTATCGTCGCGCAGCAAAATCTAAACACATAAAAATTCAGGGTATTAGCTGTCATTTAGGGTCACAACTCACCACACTCGATCCTTTTTTACAAGCAATTGAGCAGCTGTTAAATCTAGCCGAACAATTAAAAAAAGATAATATCTTATTAAAAACCCTTAATTTAGGTGGCGGCTTAGGTGTTGCTTATCAATCAGAAAAAGTTCCTACTCCGCAAGAATATTGCCAACAAATTTTAGGCGCACTGAAAAAAAGGAACTCTAAATTAAACTTAATTATCGAACCTGGCCGCATTATTAGTGCACCAGCGGGCATATTAGTGACACGCATTGAATATCTTAAATCGAATATTGATAAAAACTTTGCTATCGTCGATGCCGGTATGAATGATCTTATTCGTCCTGCCCTTTATCATGCCGAACAAAATATATTACCGATAGTGCAACATTTCGAACTACCTGAAAAAATTTATGATATCGTTGGCCCTATTTGTGAAAGCAGTGATTTTCTTGGTAAAAATCGCCACTTGACTCTACAAGCGGGTGATTATTTGGCGATCATGGATAGTGGAGCCTATGGTTTTTCTATGAGTTCTAACTATAATTCTAGACCTAGACCCGCAGAAATTATGGTCGATAACAATAAAATCTATTTAATTCGCTCGCGTGAAACCTTAGAGCAATTATGGGCAAATGAAAAAATTATACCCAACTAAAAACCTAAACGATTGATTCAATAGACCTCTTGCCTAACCCAGTGATGGACTTGAGTTCGAGGCAAACGATAAATGAGGAACCGTAGACTAGCGTTTAACGATGAAATCAAGTCTATCACGCAGGTTAGGCAAGAGGTCTAATGAAAACTGAATTTACTAAGATGCACTTATTAGGTAACGATTTTATTGTTGTCGAAGCTATACAACAAAATTTTAAGCCTAATGGAAAATTAATAAGACGGTGGGCCAATCGACATCGAGGTATTGGCTTTGATCAACTCTTGTTAATAGAAAAACCTCGATCTAAATCCAAACATTTTTATTATCGCATCTTTAACGCCGACGGCAATGAAGTAGCACAATGTGGTAATGGGGCTTTATGTGTAGCGAAATTTTTATTAGAAAAAAAACTTTGTACAGAAAATCTCATCCATCTGATGGCCATGAAGAGTCTTTTGGAACTCAACATTGAAGAAAGTGGAAAAGTAACTGCAAATTTAGGTCTACCGATTTTTGATCCAGAAAAAATTCCTTTTATTAGCACGTCTCCGCCACCTATTCACCCTATCGAAACACCTTTTGGTCGCTTTGATTGCTGTGTTTTATCTTTAGGTAATCCGCATTGTGTGATATTAGTCAATTGTTTAGATGAAGCCCCGGTAGAAGAATTAGGTACCTATCTTAATCAGCACCCTTATCCTTATTTCCCGCAAGGTAGTAATGTCGAATTTATGACCATTCGCGATCCGAAACAAATCGATCTGCGCATTTATGAGCGTGGTGTCGGAGAAACTCAAGCCTGTGGCAGTGGTGCTTGTGCGGCTGTGATTGCCGGACGTTTATTGAATCGACTGGCTAAAAAAGTCAATGTTAATTTACCCGGAGGACTCCTCACGGTGCGCTGGGAAGGAGAGAATTCACCGATATTTTTACGTGGTACACCTATCAAAGTATTTGACGGAGAAATTAGTTCTTAAAATTTTAAAAATTATTATAAGCCAGTAGCGTTATTCTATTAACAACTGATCCAACTATACAGTAAGGAAATACACACACAAATGCAGATTCGATTCAATTTAGTTAGGACCTAACATTTTTGTCGGATCGACAGCTTTATCAAACTCTTCAGCGGTTAAATACCCCAATGATAAACAGGCTGTACGTAAACTCGTTTCTTCATGTAATGCTTTGTGTGCAATTTTGGCGGCTTTATCATAACCAATGATAGGGTTCAACGCCGTCACTAACATTAACGAATTCTCTAGAAAATGTTTAATCTTAGCTTGATTAGCCTTTAAACCTTTAACGCAATACTGAGAAAATGACTCACAAGCGCTACTCAATAGATCAATCGATTGTAAAAAATTATAAATCATCAATGGCTTGAATACATTCAACTCGAAATTGCCTTGACTACCTGCCATGCTTATTGCCGTATCATTTGCTATCACTTGCACACACACCATGGTCATGGCCTCACACTGTGTGGGATTCACTTTACCTGGCATAATTGAAGAACCAGGCTCATTCTCAGGTAAAATAAGTTCACCTAAACCGCAACGTGGCCCTGAACCTAACCAACGAATATCATTCGCCATTTTCATTAAGGCACACGCTAAAGTTTTTAGTGCTCCACTGGCAAACACTAAAGCATCGTGAGCCGCTAAAGCAGAAAATTTATTTTTAGCCGAAACGAAAGGCAGTTTAGTTTCTTCAGCAATTATTTTTGCCGTTAATTCAGCAAATTTTGGATGAGTATTCAATCCCGTCCCCACGGCAGTACCGCCAATCGCGAGTTGATAAAGCCCGGGCAAGGTTTGCTCGATATTTGCTAAACACGATTCCAGTTGATCAATATACGCTGAAAATTCTTGGCCTAAAGTTAACGGTACGGCATCTTGTAAATGCGTACGGCCTATTTTAATAATATCTTTAAATTCATGAGTTTTTTCAATTAAAGTGCCATACAGTGTTTGCACAGCTGGCATCAATTGTTTGACAATACCTAACACCGCTGCAATATACATAGCCGTTGGAAATGTATCATTTGAAGATTGTGATTTATTGACATGATCATTGGGATGAATAGGATTTTTACTGCCGAGTTCACCACCTGCTAATTCTATGGCTCGATTGGCAATCACTTCATTAACGTTCATGTTAGTTTGCGTGCCACTGCCTGTCTGCCAAACACGTAAAGGAAATTCTTTATCCAACTGTCCAGATTTTATTTCGTCGGCCACTTGCATAATTAAACCGGCTTTATCTTTCGTCAATAAACCCAACGCTTGATTCGCTTTTGCTGTGGCCTTTTTTAAAATCGCAAAGGCATGAATCACTGCCAAAGGCATTTGTTCTTTACCAATAGCAAAATGATGCAAACTCCGTTGCGTTTGTGAACCCCAATAATGATGTGTAGAAACTTCTATGGGCCCCATGCTGTCGGTTTCAATGCGCGTATTCTTTGTATTTTCTGACATACCACACCTATACTCTTCGTACTTAAATTTTTGGCTGTATTGCCGCGTAATTCTCAATTCTCATATATACTCCTACTTCACATGCTCGCGGCGCCTTGCCGAGGCCCTATTGCTGTGAGTTTCTAAACGTTCAGTTCAAAAATCGGAGATTTTGCAGGAAAGTATAAAGTGTCTGTTTACTATTGGCTAGTTTTAATGAGGTATAACAACTCGGTAAAATTAGTCTAATTAAATTATCGGCAGTTTCGATAGTGCTCCACCTTGCTCGTACACACATTTCGGTACTAAATAACCGGGAAGTTTTTCGCGAAGTGCAATAATGAGTTGTTTAGCCTTGGTATCAGACACGGCAAAATGCGCTGCATTTTGAACCTTATCTAATAAATGCAAATAATAAGGTAGAATTCCGCAGGTAAATAAACGTTGGCTCAAATTAACTAAAGCCTCCAGATTATCATTGACACCTTTTAATAGCACTGCCTGATTTAACACCATAATTTTTTGTTGACGTAAATTATCTATCGCGTGTAGCACTGAATCATCTAATTCATTGGCATGATTACTATGCGTAACCAAAATAATTTGTAAGCGTGTTGTGCTAATCCAATTTAAAAATTCAGCGTTGATACGTTCGGGTAATACTATCGGTAAACGGGAATGGATGCGTAAAATGTTAACATGCGCAATATCTGCCAGATCATTAGCATATTGTCTCAAATAGTGATCACTCGCTAATAAAGGATCGCCCCCGCTTAAAATAACTTCACTGATTGAGGTGTCGGCTTTAATATACGCTAGAATATTCTGCCAGGCTTTTCCACCTGCAATATTTTGTGTATAGGGGAAATGACGTCGAAAACAATAACGACAATTTATCGCACAGGCACCGGTAATCGTCAACAATACTCTGCCATAATACTTATGTAATAATCCAGGTATGAGATTAACAGCCTGTTCTTGTAAAGGATCATGACTAAAACCCGGGGTCGTTATTTCCTCGGCAGCCAAAGGAAGCACTTGTTGTAAAAGCGGATCATCCGGATTGCCTTTTTGCATCCGCCCCACAAAACCAGTCGAGACACGCAATGGAAATAATTTTGCTGCTCGCTGTGCCGCAGATAATAAACTCGGACTGAGCTCTAATTGTTCTAATAATTCTGCCGGATCTGTAATCCCTTCTTTGAGTAAAGTTTGCCAATTTTTTTGCATAATTTTTTAGTCTGTTCGAAGAAGATTGTGTCTCATTTATTACTCACTAACAGAATATATTACTCACGAAATTATTTGTTTTCAAAAAAATTTAAGGACAACTTACTGTTGCTCCATCCAGCGTATCAATACAAAATACTATACTCACGAAAAACTTTAGTCGTTGTGTCCCCAAAATTTGTTCGCATCACGTGACTGGTATTAGGGCTCCGAGACGTTCGGTGCCCGCCACGCACGACCCATTCTGGGCTGTGCGCAGTTGGCTACCACAATAACTTGACTAGCGTGGATGGATATGCGTATTTTCCTTCCGCCCGTCAAACGCATGCCTACCGCCAGTTCATTGCGTTCTTAGCGATGATGCTGTCTGCACGATTCGTCTACCATGCCTATTAAGTTTTTAAGACTTCATGCGCGAAGGCTGTCCAGCCTCCTCTCGCTCACATCGTTTCTAACGCAATATCTCTAACCCTCCTTTTGTTTTAGATGTCTGTAACGTGTTTGTGTTTTTTGCTTGAAAAGCCACCATTACTAGAGGTCTGTCAACATAATTTAATACGGTCCCCAATATTAATAACGCGGGAACCACATTTTGAGTTTCGATTTTAAAACTAATACTCCACGGGTATTCAATGGAATTAGGATTATACACCGCCTGTGGGCTCGCAAGAACGTTAGTGACAGTTCCGCTTCCCGCTGGGCTTTGGCATTGGACTGTCACGATAGATGCTCCTATTGTGGATGCGTCAATCTGACGTCCAGTTAGAAACGTTATAGTATAACTTCCTGCTGCCGTTCGTACAATTTGGGGCGCCTCAATAGCCTTGTTATTCCCCAGGTAATTCAATAACTGCCCTGTAGAACCATTAAATGATAAATAAGCGTTTAACATATTATTTCCTTTTACTTCCTTAAAATATAATTTTTAAATTACTAATTTCTGACGACTACTACCGTACTGGAAAGATCAAAACGATTAACTTTCTCGAAAATTCTATCTTTTTAATGAAGAAACTAAAATTGGATAATATAGCGTTAAGCACAGAATAAGCTGACAAACTGGATTTTGTGGGCATTAATGATGATGTATGTGCGGTTTTTTTATATTTTTATTTATAAGTAATTCCAAAAAAATATCCAAATGCTATTAATAATGATGAGATATTATTCGACAGTACACATTAATCTTGCATACCTTGTGTAGGTAGCTTGGCTTTAGGAAGTGGTTGATTAAGATTTACTAAATCATCAGGTGGAATATTGAGTAAATGTAAAGCATTATTCATCACATGGGAAAAAATAGGGCCTGCTGTATAACCCCCATAATACAAGCGACCTTTCGGATCATGCAAAACCACTGCGACAACTAGGCGCGGATGACTAGCAGGCGCAATACCAATAAAAATACTATTATGGCGATGCTTTTCATAACCCTGTGCACCGACGATGCGCACCGTACCGGTTTTTCCTGTCACTCTATAACCTGGAACACGAGCTAAGGGTGCCGTTCCTCCTTTAGTCAGCACAGACTCCAACATATCCAAAACTTCTCTACTGATGGTTTTATCCATCACCCGCTGTCCTAATGGTGCTTCACCTTGAATTTTAAGAAAGGTAACGGGAACTTTAATACCCCCATCCGCTAACACCGCATAAGCTTGTGCCAATTGTAACGCCGTTACAGAAATTCCATACCCAAATGATAAGGTTGCTAATACAAAAGGATTCCATACTTTAAAATTTGGCAAACTACCGGTGCGCTCACCCGGAAAACCACTTTGAGTAATTTGGCCAAAACCAACATGATTTAAAGTATGCCACAAATTTTCCGAGGGCAGCGAAAGAATAAGTTTCGACATACCCATATTACTAGAAATCTGTAATATTTTAGTCAAATCCATTATGCCATTATTATGTTCATCCATAATGCGTTTACCTGCGACAATCATCCAACCCGGTGAGGTATCGATTTGACTCGTGGGAATAAATCTGCCGCTGGCTAACACACTCGCCATACTAAAACTTTTAATAGTTGATCCGGGTTCAAACAAATCGGTCAATGCACGATTACGGGTATACCCATCCTGCGCCGTTAATCGATCGTTAGGATTATAGGAGGGCCAATTTACCATCGCTAAAACTTCGCCGGTTTTAACATCAAGTACTACTACCGAACCTGAATCAGCATGATAACGTTCGATGCCGGCTTTCAGTTCTCTAAAAGCAATATATTGGATGCGTTTATCGATACTTAATTGTAACTCATGCCCAGGTCTTGGCGCGCGTATCGATCTAACATCCGCTACAATATGACCTAATCGATCTTTAATAACTTTTTTCAAACCGGATTGACCTTCTAGCCAATTATTATAAGCTAATTCTAAACCTTCTTGCCCTTTATCATCGACATTCGTTAAACCAACCACATGAGCCATCACTGGCCCCTCTGGATAATAACGATGATATTCATTTTGTAAAAATACACCCGGTATTTTTAGATCTTTGATTTGTTTGGCTAAACTAGGATTTAAACCCCGTTTTAAATAAACAAATTCTTTAGATTTACCATGCAGCCAGATTTCATGAAGGGTTTGTGGATTACTTTGTAAAAACTGACTCAGTAAAGAGAGTTGTTGTCTATTCGGCTTAAAATAAGCGGGATCTATCCAAATAGCATCTACAGGCGTACTGATCGCTAAAGGAACACCCTGACGATCCAAAATCATCCCTCGATGTGCAGGGATATTCAAAGTACGCACTGTTCTTGCATTACCTTGGTTACGCAAAAACTGTCGATTAATAATCGTTAAATTGATGAGTCTACCAATTAAACCTAAGGCGATGATCAATAATAGGAAAATCACAATCAATAAACGCCATTGGTAGGTCGAAGCAATAGCAGTACGTTGATTTTTTTTGACCTTACGTACCTGCATGAACTAAACCTCTTGCTAAACCAAGTTAAGAACTTGAGTCCGAGGTACACAACTGTCGAAAGCCAGAATTACCTTTGGAAATAAAGATCGTAAATCCTTTTCACAGTATAAAATCAAATCGACGACCCCATTTAAAAAAAAAGCGAATCGCATTCTAAACGGACTTCGTTAATAAAATCGTATTTTTCATTTCAGGAATTCGCATTCCTAATTCTTGTTGTGCTAAGGTTTGTATTCTCACTGGCGCCACCCAAGTATTTTCTTCGAGTAATAATTGGCTCCATTTTGTTTTTAAATTATCAAAATCTTGCTGACTTGCTTGTAATTGACTAAATAAATTACGCTGTACCGTTTTTATATAGATAATTGAAAGCGCTGAAGACAATACCGCAAGTGTTAATAAAATAAGTCCTAACATCTTTAAGGAAATGACCCAGCTTTGCCCTCGTTCCCACGTTAAAGAACTTTGTGTTAAAGCACGTGCTGCCATATTCATGATATTTTCTCCGCAATTCGTAACACAGCGCTACGCGATCGTGGATTGGCTTTAATCGCATACGCATCCGGTTTAATTCCGCGACCCAAATTTTTTAATTTAGGCCTCCATTCAGCTGGCATGAAAGGTAGTTTTTTTAATTCCACCGCTTCATGAGTATGCTGGCGAATAAAACGTTTTACGATTCGATCTTCTAACGAATGAAAGCTAATGACTAACAAACGCCCACCTATCTTCAACACTTCTATACTTTGTGCTAAGCAGACTTTTAAATCTTCCAACTCATTATTAATTCGAATACGTATTGCTTGAAAGGTTTGTGTAGCGGGATGCTTATGCCTTTCCCAACGTGGGTGAGCTAATTTCACTACATTCGCTAAATGAACCGTTGTTACAATAGGTCTTACTTTTCGTTCTTCTCCTATCGCTCGAGCAATGCGTTTCGCAAAACGTTCTTCGCCATAGTCCTTTAATACTTGTGCAATTTCCTTTTCTTGTGCACAAGCTAGCCATTCTGCTGCGCTGATTCCAGCTTTTGGATCCATGCGCATGTCTAATGGCCCATCTCGTAAAAAACTAAATCCTCTATCCGCTTGATCTAATTGCGGCGAAGAGACTCCTAAATCTAATAGCAGTCCCGACACCTGACCGATAACACCTTCAATTTCAGCTATTTCCTTTATATGCTTAAATGAACCCTGATATACTTTAAAGCGTTTATCATGACTCCATTGCTGGCGTGCATAAGCAACTGCCGCAGGGTCCTTATCAATAGCAATTAATCTTCCCTTATCTCCTAAATTACGTAAAATTTGTCCGGCATGCCCGCCACGACCAAACGTGGCATCCATATAAATTCCATCGACATCAATGGCTAAATATTCAACAACCTCTGCAACTAAAACGGGTTGATGCTGCTCTTGTTTTTGCATCGAAAAACGCCTACAACGCTAAAGTCTGTAACTCATCGGGTATATCACCGGGCTTAATGGTCTCTGAAATCCATTGAGTACAATACTTCTTCCATTCGGTGGCGTCCCACAATTCAATTTTTCTACCCTGACCTACCACCATTATTTCTTTTTCTAAATGCACATCTTTTCTTAACAGTGCTGGCAATAAAATTCGGTCATTCGTATCTAAATTCAAATCGGTTGCATGACCTATCAGTAAACGCTGAATACGCCGCACGGCTGGATTAAAGCTCGGTAAAGCCTGCAATTTTTCTTCGATGATTTCCCATTCTTGTCTTGGATAAAGCAATAAACAAGGCGACTCGGTATCGATAGTAAGTACTAGTTGAGGAAGTTCTTCTTTTTCAAGAGAATCTTCCTTTTTAAATAGATTTCGATAACGAGCCGGTAACTTAATCCGGCCCTTCGCATCGATCACTACCGAATTTATACCCCGAAACATAATTTATCCCATTTCTGCCCACATTTACCCACTTTTTGCCACTTAATTACACTATAGGAATCAGAATTGCTTCTTGTCAAGCATTAGCTTGGCTAGAATAAAATTGATAGGAAGCTTTTACGTTTTATAAGTAAAAAACGAGCAGATATACAAAAAATTTAGCGAATTAATTACCTAAAAGGTAATATATTAGAAAAGAGAGTCGGCCGATAAGCCGGGTTCTGTCGTGGACAGTCATTCATCTAGGATATACGTCACCATACATCTCAAGCGACCTACCCGAACCTAGCGTGGGCCACGCCTAAAAGATTCCTATTTGGTCTTGCTCCAAGTGGGGTTTGCCCTGCCATCACTGTTACCAGTGATGCGGTGCGCTTTTACCACACCTTTTCACCCTTACCTAGCGATAGTCTCATCAGAGACGAAACCATGGTCTTAGGCGGTATATTTTCTGTGACACTTTCCGTAGGCTTACGCCTCCCAGGCATTACCTGGCACTTTGCCCGATGGAGCCCGGACTTTCCTCTGTAGAAACTACAGCGACTGTCTAGCCAACTCTACTTATACTTAGCGTACTATTTTTTCACAGTATATTGCAATACAATTAAAAAGTTTTTATTGTCCTATTTTATTAATAATTAAATTGAGGCCTCTTTCTAAACCCAGTTATGGACTTGGTTCGAGGTAAACGCTTTTTTGCATGATTCAATTCAAGTTTGCTAAAGTAAATGCCGACGATAACTAATAACTCTAATTGTCGTTAAACACTGAAATCAAGTCTATAACGCGGTTTGAAAAGAGGTCTAATGAAAAAATTATATATAGGCTTAATGTCAGGTACGAGTATGGATGCAGTAGATGCTGCATTAGTTGATTTTTCAACTATGCAACCGAAACTACTGGCTACCTATAAATCTCCTTTGCCGAATACCTTGCGCAAAGCGCTAACCAAGCTTTACACCGCAAACTCAATCAACATTATAAAATTTGCTGAACTCGATCAAAAAATAGCATTCATTTCAGTGGAAGCAGTAAAAAAATTATTAGAAGAAAGCAAATATTCCGCTAAAGATATTTTAGCTATAGGTAGCCATGGTCAAACTGTTTTTCATTATCCTCATCTTTCCACCTATCCTTTTACGATTCAAATAGGTGATCCTAATATCATTGCCGAAAAAACTGGAATAACGACAATGGCTGATTTTCGCCGCCGCGATATTGCCGCCGGAGGCCAAGGAGCACCCTTAACACCAGCTTTTCACAACACTATTTTTCGTAATAAAAAAGAAGATACTATCGTGATAAATCTTGGGGGGATTGCCAATATTACTTATCTGCCTGCTAATATAAAAGCTGCTGTTTTAGGTTTTGATACTGGCCCTGCTAATTGTCTACTCGATCAATGGATACATTCTCATCTTAAGTGCTGGTTTGATGAAGGTGGCCGTTGGGCAGCAAGTGCTACTTTTGACCCCGCGTTATTAAAACAGTTTTTATCTGATCCTTATTTTCAACTGAAACCTCCCAAAAGTACTGGACCTGAGTATTTCAATTTTAAATGGATACAGAGTCAATTAGCTTCGCTGAATCGACCATTAACACCGGTTATAGTGCAAGCCACACTTTGTGAACTTGTTGCCGTCAGCATTGCCAGAGCCATACAAGTTTTGAAAAGTAATCATGGCACCATTTTACTTTGTGGAGGGGGAAGTAAAAATAGTTATTTAAAAAAGCGCATACACCAACATTGTCGTCAGCATTTGCTATTATTAACGGATGATCGGGGAGTATCAAGTGATTGGTTAGAAGCCATGGCATTCGCGTGGATTGCAAAACAAACCTTAGAAGGAAAGTGCAGTAACTTACCTGAAGTAACAGGCGCTAAAAACCCAACGATACTCGGCGGAATATACCTTGGCCGATCCGATTAAATTTTAATTTTAATTTTAATTTTAATTTTTTATTCAGCCTAAAATAGGCTTCAATTGTAGAAACATGAAACTTTTGTAGGTGTTCTAATGGGTGTTCCAATAAGAATTGACGAATCTATATATAAAGCCGCTAAAAAAGTAGCGCGTGCTGAGTGCCGTTCTATTCCTAATCAAATCGAGTTTTGAGCAAAAATAGGGAAATGTGCCTTAGAAAACCTAGATTTGCCAACCGCGTTTATCAAAGAAGTGTTAATCTCAAAACATACCGATCGATCACTGGCAGAGCCTTTTAATTTTAATAACGATGACTAACATTGTTGTTACACAAATGCCTGCTTTTAAAAATACCTATAGAAAGCTGCATTTGAGGGATAAATTACAAGTCAATGACGTAATTAAAGCTATCATTCAAAACCCAAAAATAGGTCAAGAAAAGAAAGGGGATTTATCGGGTATGTTTGTTTATAAATTTAAAATGGATCGACGTGAAATATTATTAGCTTATGAGTGGAATTTCAGACGCAGATTCTTGCTAGCTATAGGCATCCATGAAATTTTTTATCGCAATTTAAAAAAATGCAGAAAATAAGGTTTTTAAGCAGCAAAAGAAGAACCGCAACCGCAGGTAGTTTTGGCATTCGGATTACGAATAATAAACTGTTCACCCGTTAAGTCAGATTTATAATCGATTTCTGCACCCCTCAGGTAAACTAAGCTCATGGGATCTACAAGTAGGTGAACATTAATAGGATCCTGATGGCCTGCATCTTTTTTAAGAATACTCTTGGTTATTACGCTATCATCTTCATTGATAGTTTCATCGAAACTAAACCCATACTGAAAACCAGAACAACCCCCGCCGGTAATAAATACACGTAGCTTTAACTGAAAATTTTCTTCTTCTGTAATTAATTCCCATATTTTGCTAGCCGCATTGTCAGTGATAACTATCGGTTGCATCTCTGCTGAAGAAGGTAAATTTTGCTGTGATGGTATTTCTAACATTAGGATCTACTGTTATGGTATTGAGTAAAAATTATACATTATTCTGATTGCTACGCCTATACTCAGTCTATACATTCGTTTAGAAATAGCTAAGCAATTGAGCTTCCTATATTACTAATTAAAACAAATTAACCGACACCGCGTAATTGTCTACGTAACTGCCTAAAGTCTTTAGGATTTAAACTATCTGGTAACAAAACTAAAGAAATTTTGTTTTTTTTCTTATTTAAAGCAGCAAAATTTAATAACACAAAATAGCGCGTACAAATACTATCATCCGCCAAATTTAGCATGCTGACTTCACCCAGATTATTTCTTAGTTGCCAACAACCCGTATTTTGCTGCCAAAACTCAATAACAGAATAAGGATTATTTAATAAGACATGTTGACAAAAAAGGGTAGCAAAACTCATTAAACAAGCCAAGCTTAACAGTAATTTAGTCCACCAGGGCCAGGGCAAAAAGCACAAACAGGCAATAGCACCACCATGCACTATTAAGAGTAAAATAGCTAAATAATAAGAAGATTTTAAACGGTAAAAATTAGCCGCCACAACTTACCCGTTTCATCAAAACCTGCATCGCTGCATTTGCAATAGGCTGGTGCTTAATTAAATAACAATAAAGATCTTGATCAGCATAAGTTAATAATTGTTCAAATAGTGTTTGATCATCAGGGGTTAAATTTAAATATTTTTTATCTAAAAAATCCTGTAAAATAAGATCTAATTCGAGCATTCCGCGCCGACATTGCCATCGTAAACGTTGTTGTTTTTCTTGTAAATTCTTCATAACTAAGGAATTATAATTTCAGTCAAAAATTAGTTCACTAGAATATCACGAATTTGTCGTTGACTACTATCGCCCATAATAGCATAGCCAGCGGCTTGAGGAAGCTTATTCTGATAGATTTGCGAAAAATGGATGAGATAATCGGGGTTAAAAAAAATACTTTTCACCCCTAAGCTCGATAAAGCCACATAATTGGCACGTATTCCTAAAGGCGTTTTTCTCAAAAAAAGTAATTCTAATTCAGAAAAAAGCGGATCCGAATCTTGTATGGCATTTTTGTTGGTTTTTTCAACTAAAGCAAAAATATCACGGGTTTCAAGAACATCCTCGCGATGATCTTCAGCCGATTTTGTAGGATGAACCACTAAAAAACCGGAATTTTCAGCCAAAAAAGTAGGGTAATCTTTATTACTTTTAATACTTAAATCCAATACTAGGGCTCGAGTTAATGGTTTAGAACCCATAAAAAACACTTCTTCACTGGGGAAAAACCGAGTCAATAGGATGTAAGCTAAACCTGCTATAGCAACCAACAAAACGGCTATCAGAACTTTTAAGCTAGTCATTTTGGTCATTTTATTTCCCTATTATTGCAACAAAAATGATAAAAATTATATCTGTTATCTACACGACTTGAAACGGCTGATTCGTAATTTGAAATGCAATCAGTTTATCTGGCAGGCCGATATCGTTCATCATGTTTTGCAAGTACTTGTTTGGCTTGCAGAATACCCGCTTGGTCCAAACTGCCCTCAATAACCACTGATTGTCCTTCACGGAATAAATCCGGCAGTATACCTTGATATTCAACCAGCACATTATGTGATGCGTCACTGACTACAAAAGAAACTAACAATTGCTGCTCATTTCGTTTCACTGTGCCTTTTTTAACGAATCCACCTAAATGAAAAAGCTGACCGGGTGTTAAGTGTCGTTCCGCAAGTTGCGTAGGCGTATAAAACAAATTAATGTTTTGTTTTAACGCATATAGAGATAAACCCATCACTAAACATGTCACCAACAGCATCAGTAAAACAAAATTTAAACGTTTTTTTTGGAGCGCATTCATTGCCTTTTTCTGTCCCTATCTTAAAAGAAATAGTCGCTCTATCCAAATGCAAACAAGCATCTAGAGTGTATTCATCTCGCGATAGTGAGCTCATGCTTGGCTTATGACCCGTCAGGAAATCGAGATAAACCGCTCGCTCTATATTTGAAAGTTGCACATTTTCAAATATAATCGTTAGATATTTAGATTTTCAATGCCATGATTAACTAATTATCATTCACCCATTCATTGACTTGTAACGCTGCAAAAACTTCATTGACTTGTTGAGTGACACGTAAAAAAGTGGTTCGTTTGGAAAGTTCTTTCAGACGCTGCGCACCCACATAAGTACACGTAGAACGCAATCCACCTAAAATATCCAATACGGTATTTTCTACCTTACCTCGGTAAGGAACATTAACAGAACGACCTTCACTGGCACGATAAGCATTCATCTTACCATGATGTTTATGCATCGCCTCACTCGAGCTCATTCCATAAAATCGCATAAACCAGTTGCCATTTGCTTCGATTTTTTCACCTGCACATTCCTCGTGGCCGGCCAGCATACCGCCCAGCATAACAAAGTCTGCTCCTGCAGCAAAAGCTTTAGCGACATCTCCAGGCGAAACGCAGCCCCCATCAGCACACAAATGCCCACCTAAACCATGTACAGCATCTGCACATTCTATAATAGCGGATAATTGCGGATAGCCTACGCCCGTTTTTAATCTTGTAGTACAAACTGAACCCGGACCGATACCTACTTTAACAATATCTGCTCCTGCTAAAACCAATTCTTCGGCCATTTCGGCGGTCACTACATTACCCGCAATTAATGTTTTTTTAGGATATTTCTTTCGTAGTGCGTGAATACTGTCAACAAAACGTTGCGTATAACCATTGGCAACATCAATGCAAATAAAAGGACTCTGTGCTATCTTAATAATTTTAGCCAGCCTATCAGCATCTTCAGGTTTAATGCCTATCGTCGGGAAACAATAAGTCGTTAGTTTACGGTATTGGCTATAGAATTTCTTCCAGTCTTGTAAGCTTGCAAATTTATCAATGGCGGTAAGTAATTTATGTTTTGCTAGGCTTCTCGCCATAGCAAAAGTACCGGTATGATCCATATTCGAAGCAATAATGGGTATTCCTTTCCATGAAAATCGCGAATGCTTAAAGGTATATTCCCTGGTTAAATCTACATCTGCTCGTGTTTGCAAGGTGCTACGTTTCGGGCGGATTAAGACATCCTTAAAATCTAACCTTATCTCTTGTTCGATACGCATATTGACCCTCATGGATTAGTAGGTTTCACGCTGCATGTCGACACACAGCGGCCTTACTCGCTTTATCAGGACTTACTAAAAATACCGATTGAAGGGTATAAGGCGTTAAAATCGGCTATGTTATCATATCGTTGGGTCCGATAACGAAAATGTCGACTTAAATCTAAATACCTAACTTTTAATACGTCCTGGTTTTGATTCAATGAAAAAACTGTTTTCTAAACCATAAACCTGCGTTTATCCGTGCAAACAAATTTATCAACGCTGCTGGAAAAAGTCTTATGAAAAAACCCCTAATCCTAGTCGATGGCACTTCTTATCTTTACCGGGCCTTTCATGCGTTACCACCTTTAAGTAATTCCAGAGGCGAACCTACCGGCGCCGTTTATGGAGTCATTAATATGCTTCGTAAATTAATTAAAGATACTGATCCAGATTATATCGTTGTTGTTTTTGATGCTAAAGGCAAAACATTCCGCGAAGAGTTATATACCGATTATAAAGCTCATCGGCCTACTATGCCGGATGATTTACAATTACAAATAGAACCTCTTTACACCATTGTGCGTAGCTTAGGTTTACCGCTCATTATCCATCCTGGTGTTGAAGCGGATGACGTAATAGGCACTTTAGCCTCTAAAACAGTACAACAAAATATACCGGTTTTAATTTCCACCAGTGATAAAGACTTTGCACAATTAGTTTGCGAACATATTACCTTAGTAAATACCATGACAAATACACGATTAGACCGCCAAGGTGTCATTGATAAATTTGGTGTTACTCCAGAACAAATAACCGATTATTTAAGTTTGATGGGTGATACCGTTGATAACGTACCTGGAATTCCTAATGTTGGACCAAAAACTGCAGCGAAATGGCTTAATCAATATAGAAATCTTGAGTTGTTGATAAAAAATTCTGGGGAAATCAAAGGAAAAGTAGGCGAAAATCTTAGAGCCAATCTCGCTAAACTGCCCTTATCTCGTCAACTCGTCACCATTAAAAAAGATGTTGATCTTGAATTTGATTTAGAAAAATTTCGTCCCAAAGCTCCTGATATTTCTACATTAATGGATAACTATAAAAAATTAGAATTTAAAGGATGGCTACGAGAGTTAGAAAAAAATCTAGCGCCAAACACGCAAGTCAATGCTAAAAATCAGCTCACACAAACCTCTTATTCATTAATTCTCGATGAGAAAACTTTTCAAACATTTTTAAAGCAATTAACGGAAGTAAAAATCTGGGCATTTGATACCGAAACCACGAGTTTAGATGTTATGCAAGCCGAGCTTGTCGGTCTTTCTTTTGCCATTAAAGGCGAAACCCCCGTTTATATCCCACTCGCCCATGATTATCCCGGAGTACCCCAACAATTACATAGAGACTGGGTCTTGCGACAATTACAACCCTTATTTGAAGATCCTAAGCAATTAAAAATAGGCCATAACTTAAAATATGATATGGGCGTATTGGCAAATTATGGGATCCAGCTACAAGGACTTGGCTTTGATACCATGTTAGAATCTTATTTACTCGATAGTGCGAGTAATCAACATAGTCTTGATAAGGCCGCAATAAAACATCTGGATCATAAAACCATTCACTTTGAAGAAATTGCTGGTAAAGGCGCCAAACAAAAAACTTTTAACCAAATCGATATCCAGGAAGCTGGCCCTTATGCTGCAGAAGATGCCGATATTACTTTGCGTCTACATGAAACCCTTAAACCGCAATTGGAGGCATTCCCAGGTTTATCTAAGGTTTTCACCCACATCGAAATGCCTTTAGTCCCGGTGTTATCCCATATTGAACGGTATGGCGTGTTAGTCGATGCAAAATTGCTGCAAAAACAAAGTCGTTCTATTGCGAAACGTTTATTGAAACTCGAAGAAAGAGCGTATCAATTGGCCGGCAAAACCTTTAATTTAGGATCGCCCAAACAATTGCAAACCCTATTATTTACGGAACAAGGCTTCCCTATTTTAGAAAAAACGCCCAAAGGACAAGCTTCAACTTCTGAGAATGTTTTGCAAGCACTTGCCTTAAAATTCCCGTTAGCTAAAGTGATTTTAAAACATCGTAGTTTAAGTAAATTAAAATCAACTTACACGGACAAACTTCCCCAACAGATTAACCCAAAAACTGGTCGTATTCATACGTCCTATCACCAAGCGGCGGTTGTCACAGGACGACTTTCTTCATCTGACCCCAATTTACAAAATATTCCAGCACGAACTAAAGAAGGTCGAAAAATCCGCCAAGCTTTTATTGCTCCCCCCGGTTATAAAATCATTGCTGCCGATTATTCTCAGATCGAATTACGAATCGTTGCCCATTTTTCACAAGATAAAGGTTTATTGGATGCATTTGCATTAGGTCTTGATATTCATCAAGCCACCGCCGCAGAGGTTTTAAATATTCCATTGGATCAAGTCACTCATGAACAACGTCGTAGTGCGAAAGCGGTCAATTTTGGCCTCATTTATGGCATGTCGGCCTTTGGCTTAGCCAAACAATTAAGCATTTCACGTGAAGACGCTAAAAATTATATCGATCGCTATTTTACTCGTTACCCTGGCGTAAAAGACTATATGGAACGCACGCGACAACACGCTCATGAACAGGCTTATGTCACGACCTTATTTGGACGCCGTTTAAATTTGGCCTTCATTAATTCCAGTGATCCTTTACAACGTCGCGCCAGCGAACGTGCTGCAATCAATGCTCCTTTACAAGGTAGCGCAGCAGATATTATCAAAAAAGCCATGATCACTATTGATCATGCTTTAAGCTTACAAGGTCTTAAAGCGCATATGATTATGCAAGTTCATGACGAGCTGGTATTTGAAGTTGGCGAAGCGGATATAAACCCAGTAAAATATCTGATTGCAGATTTAATGAGCAACACCACACAGCTGTCCGTTCCACTCATGGTCGATATTCAAGTAGGTACGAATTGGGATAAGACATTTTAATTAAAATTGCATTCCATATCTTAATTTATCTAAAATTACCTATATAGTAAAAAATTTATAGGTCTCAAAAAATTCGAAATCCATTTTTTATCCGTATTTTTTATGTAGATACCCTATTCTGCTGGACAAATAGATCTTAGCTTACAAGTTAATTCCCTCTGACTTCCTACTAACTAGACAAACACTTAACGTTGAGGGCTATGCCCTATGCATTTCCCATGCTAAACTTACTGCGCTTGGTTATAAGCTAAATAAATTTAAGGCCAAGGCTTTTTGAGATTATATTTATATTTAAAATTTGCATGGAGAAGCTAATTATGTCTAAAGGGCAACTACAAGATCCTTTTCTAAACGCATTGCGTAAAGATAAAGTTCCTGTTTCCATCTATCTTGTTAACGGGATTAAACTTCAGGGTTTAGTAGAATCATTTGATCAATTCGTAGTGTTATTAAAAAACTCAGTTAGCCAAATGGTCTACAAACATGCTATTTCAACTGTCGTCCCAGCGCGAAATGTGAAATTAGCCAATATTGATGAAAGTAATGATCTACAAACTTGTAATGTGACAGACGAGGAATTAGAAATTAGTAATGCTTGAACGTCCCCAAAGCGGTGAGCTAGCACTATTAGTGCATATTTATTTTAAAAAATATGAAAACCAAGAAATAGTAAAAGAATTTCAGGAGCTAGCTCTAGCAGCGGGCGCCCAACCGATGACTCTCATCACTGGGCGACAACGTCAAGCACAAGCAAAATATTTCATTGGCTTGGGTAAGCTTGAAGAAATATATACAGCGTCGATTGCATACCGAGCACAATTAATTTTATTTAATCATGATCTCAGTCCCGCTCAAGAACGTAATTTAGAACAAAAATTACACTGTCGTGTATTAGGACGTACCGGATTAATTCTAGATATTTTTGCGCAACGTGCACGTACTTTTGAAGGGAAACTGCAGGTTAAGCTCGCTCAGCTCGAACATCTTTCTACCCGACTCATTCGTGGCTGGACACACTTGGAAAGACAACGTGGTGGTATTGGTTTACGCGGTCCTGGTGAAACGCAATTAGAGACCGATAAACGTTTAATTCGACAACAAATTAAAATTATTAAGAAACGTTTAGAAAAAGTTCGTGCGCAACGTGCACAAAGTCAGCGTGCAAGAAGACGATCGCACACACCCTATATCTGCTTAGTCGGTTATACCAACACTGGAAAATCCACGTTATTTAATCGCTTAACTAAATCAACCGTGTTAGTCGCCAATCAGCCTTTTGCCACATTAGATCCCAGTATACGTCGGATGCATCTTAATGATGAACAAATAGCCATTTTAGCTGACACGGTGGGTTTTATACGACAATTACCCCATCATCTGGTCGTTGCCTTTCGCGCAACTTTAGAAGAAACACGACAAGCCAACCTATTATTGCATATAGTAGATGCCACCAATACTGAGAAAAACGAATGTAATGAAGCTGTATATGACGTTTTAAAACAAATACACGCCTATCACATTACTCAATTGGTAGTTGTCAATAAAATTGATTTACTTGAAGATGCCTCACCTCGCTTAGAGCGCAACGCAGCAGGCCTACCCACTAAGGTTTGGATATCGGCGCAATCTGGCTTAGGTATCGATTTATTACGCCGAGCAATCGTCGAATGTCTTACTTTTCAAGATTCCATCGAAAATACGGATACTTTATTAAGCATCAGCCGCGAGCAAACCTAGAGAATTCCGTACCCAGCAATGCTCATTAAGAAAGTTCATTAATACCATAAAATACTTTACTTTAACTGTTTTTAGCTTTTTTTCTAACCGAATAATCACTGATCAAAAGAAGTTAAAAAACTGCTTCTCGGAGACTTAAACGACACTTTCTGAATTAATAGTTGCGAGAATGGCTCAGCATGCCTAAAATGCTCCTCAGAGTAACAGTTATGGCTATAGGGTTAATTAGTCACTGAGTTAGATTCATTCAGTTAAAAAGTCTAACGTAAAGTACGATGAGTAATTAAAGGTATTTAACACCTATCCATCAAAAAGCGGTAAACTGTATTATAAAAACAATAGATTAGTAACTTCTTGAGTTTGTAGTTTTCTAAGTATTCATGAGTTTGCTTTCAGGAATCGTATTTAATACTTCCGAAACATTTCTTAGTTAAGTCAGAAGCATCTTGATAGAAAAATACAAGTTTTGGGGAAATATTAAAAAGCTAACAATTGGAGCATACTATGCCCTGGAACGAACCGGGTGATCCCAGCAAAAATAAAGATCCGTGGACAGGACGACCCAAACAGACTCCTCCTGATCTAGAAGCATTTCTGCGTGATTTATATAAAAAAATCGTCGCCCTATTTAAGTTAAAAGTTTTGAATAAAAAATCGGCGTTGGCCCGACCTTTTTTACCCACGAAACTTAATCCAAAAGCTGTAAGTCTATTTTCGATCGGCTGCTTACTAATATGGTTGGCATTAGGGCTTTTTAAGGTCAATATCGATGAATCAGCCGTTATTACTCGCTTTGGAGCTTATAGCACAACGATAGGCTCTGGTTATCACTGGATCCTGAAACCATTCCAACAATATACCTTAATCAACTCAGGAAAAATAAATACCCTGTCCACTATTGTTAAACTATTAACGCAAGATGGGAACAAAATTGCTGTTGATGTCAACATTGACTATTCTATCGTTAATCCACGCAATTATCTTTTTAGTAGCGCACATCCTCTACTTAGCTTGCAAGAAACCCTACACAATGCAGTAAATCACATGCTCAGTCAGTTTACTTTAAACCAACTGCTAACAGCTTCACATGTATCACTTAACAATAATTTACAAGAACAACTCAATACATTAATGATAAAGGAGCAAACCGGCTTAGTTATTAAAAATATTGAGTTAGGATCTATCCAAATTCCAGAACAACTGCAGGCCGCTTTTATTGATGCCACCAATGCTAAACGCGATAAACAACAATTTGAAAAACTTGCTAATATTTATGCTATTCAAGTAGAACCACATGCTAAAGCAGAAGCGCAACAACTTATAGCCCATGCGAAAACTTATCAACAAGAAACCGTATTAAAAGCTAAAACAGAAATAATTCGCTTTTTAGCATTATTACCTGCTTATGAAGCCTCTCCTACTTTGACACGAAAACGCCTTTATTCAGCTGCTTTGCAAACGATGAT
Source organism: Candidatus Aquirickettsiella sp. (assembly GCA_049283295.1). Lineage (GTDB taxonomy): Bacteria > Pseudomonadota > Gammaproteobacteria > Diplorickettsiales > Diplorickettsiaceae > Aquirickettsiella. The sequence continues at coordinate 51,783 of JBAPVR010000047.1, read as the reverse complement.
GGCACATAGCCATAAACTGGTTGTGACTAATGATGGCAAAACTAATTTTTCTTTAACCTTAACCTTAGATAAACTTAATTCGATACCCTCTCTCAACACGGCTGATACATTAGCGCCTATTTCAACCATCGGCGATAAAAAAGAAAATATTGATAACGAGTCTAATAACAAAAGAAATCATACTATCCCCGATAGTTATAATATTTCCGGAGGATATGAATGATCATGCTAGGAAAAAAAATTCATTTGCTCTTAGGATTTTTAGTCTGTTTACTATTTATTCTTTATCAAAGTGCTACTATCGTACCCGAAGGTCATACCGGTTTATTATTGTCTGCAGAAAAATTAACACACAATATTCAAAAACCAAACGCCGTCCTTAGCCCTGGTTTACATTTTACTCTACCTTTTTTCATGCGACCGATACTGCTCGATAATCGCTTGCAAACGCTTGTGTTTAGTCAAGCCAGTGCTGAAAGTAATTCACAAGAAAAACTTATCACTATCGATTATTTTGCGAATTGGCGTATTAGTGATCCAATACGCTATTACCAACAAACAAAAAATAATTTTCAGCAAATTAAATTATTAATTAACCAAGAAATAACGACTTTATTTAATGATAAAAAGATTCCCATCCCTCTTAACCAGCTTATTCTCCACGGATCATCAAGCTTGCAATTAGACTCCGTTTTATCTATCGCAAATAATCAACTCAAAACAGCGGGTATTAAGCTTACCAATATCGGCTTTAAGCAGTTGCATCTATCCACCGCGGCCAATACGCGACTCTTAAATAGCATGAGTACCGAACAGGAAAATAATGCCATGGCGCAACGTGCCGAAGGTAAAGCTAAAGCTGAATGGATTCGTGCCAACGCAGATAATTCAGTCAGCTTAATTTTGGCTAAAGCAAAAGAAAAAGCAGCGCAAATTCGTGCGCAAGGAGATGCCGAAGCCGCCAAAATATACAATCAAGCCTATACTAAAAACCCAGAATTTGCTGCTTTTTATCTCAATCTACAGGCTTATCAACAAGGATTTAGCAATCTTCAATGAATAATCTTTTGTTATTAAACAGTTAAAATTAGAAAAATCACACGCTATAAAGCAATAAATTAATAAGCTAAACTAATCATTCATCGGGACAAAATAGTGCTATGCAACTCTTTTTCTTTAACCAAATTAGAATATCCAAGTGTTCAAAATTGAGTAAATTTTAACATGACAAAAACTATTATCATCATTGGGTGCCAATGGGGCGACGAAGGGAAAGGGAAAATTGTTGATTTGCTCACCCAACACGTTAAAGCCGTAGTACGCTTTCAAGGTGGACACAATGCAGGGCATACTTTAGTTATCCAAGGCAAAAAAACTATCTTACGTTTAATTCCCTCGGGAATTTTACATGCGGGAGTAGAATGTTTAATTGGGAACGGTGTGGTGATTTCACCAGAAGCCTTACTCAAAGAAATGGAAGAGTTAGAACAGCAAGGCATTCCTGCCCGCCAACGTCTCAAACTCAGTGCGACTTGCCCTATTATCTTACCCACACATATCGCACTCGATGACGCGCGCGAAAAAAACGGAAAAAATGCCATTGGCACAACAAAACGAGGGATAGGACCTGCCTATGAAGATAAGGTAGCGCGGCGCGGTTTGCGGCTTTGTGATTTTTTTAATCCGCAGCAATTTGCTGAAAAATTAAAAATTCTTTTCCATTATCACAATTTTTTACTTGAACATTATTATCAGATGCAACCTATTGATTATGAGAAATCGTGTGCTCAATTATTGGGATGCGGAAAACAATTAGTTCCTTTAATTACTGATATCCCAGCGCTTTTAGCAAACTATCACCAGGAAAAACAACCCTTATTATTTGAAGGCGCACAAGGTACATTTTTAGATATTGATCAAGGGACTTATCCATTTGTCACTTCATCGAATACCATTGCTGGTTCTGCAGCCACAGGTAGTGGTTTAGGCATCCGTTGTTTTGATTATGTGTTAGGTGTTAGCAAAGCCTATAGCACACGGGTGGGTAATGGATCTTTTCCCACAGAATTGCTCGATCACAATGGCGATAATCTCAGAGATCACGGTAATGAATACGGTAGTGTCACCAAACGGCCACGTCGTTGCGGATGGTTAGATACCGTTTTATTGCGCCGTGCAATCCAGCTCAACAGCGTTTCAGCTTTATGTTTGACCAAGCTTGATGTGTTAGATACGCTGCCAAATATTAAAATTTGCACGGCTTATCGGTTAGGCTCACAAACATTAACCGACTTACCTTTAAATCCAGAAGATCTCCCACAATGTATTCCACTGTACGAAGAACTTCCTGGCTGGCAAACACCGACAACGCCGATTAAAGAATTAACTAAACTACCAAAAAATGCGCAAGATTATTTACGTCGTATTGAAGAATTAGTTGACGTACCCATAGTCATTATTTCTACTGGCGCCGATAGAGATGAAACAATAATTTTAGAAAAGATTGTTTAATACAATAAGTTTTTAAGTCGATTAAAGCATTAAAGAGTAAATTAATGTATGTTGAGCGCTCAAACAGGCGCTTAAAATAAATTATTTTTTATAAAACAGACGGCTCTCTCTAAATAATCCCAGTTGACTGCTGAATTTGATGCTAAAATCTGATGAAAACATTTAAGATACAAAATAATAGCTACATTTGGATAAAATTCATCAATTTTATTGCTTGCCTTTTCTTAATCTTATTTAAAAAATAGCGGCTATATTTGCAGAATTATTTGCAATAAATGAAAAAAATGCTGGCACCAAAAAGATTGAAAGCCCAACATAGTAATTTATACGAACCTCTCGATATAAATAATTTTTAGACCTCTTTATATTAACTGTATCAATTGATTTGTATTTGAGGGCAAGTTGTAGAATTAGATAACCTAAAAACAAAGAAAAATAAACATTCGCACTATACACGTTGAATATTTCAAAAAACCTTGCCATATTAAATGAGTACTGAAAGTGGATATGAAATAAGTTTGGATGAAACAACGCTAAATCAAAAATATTCTGATATGCTTCTAGAGTAATATTATAAGCAGTGAAACAGAACATTCCAAATAAATCAATTAACAAAAGTTAAGCAACTTCTTCTTGTTTATTCAGAACCGTCGTCAAGATGATAGCCGGTGTACTCAATATTAACCAGTTAGGATGCCAAAAAATAAATAAAAATGGGAAAATTGATGAAAAAAGAAAGATGTAGGATGCACGTTTTTTATAATTTTCGGTAAGATCTAAATAATAACAATAACCGCATAATAAACTAAATATTAGAAAAATATAATACACTTTAACTTCGAAAGCAATGAAATCTACATACGTGTAAAAAAGATGATAAAGGACGCCGAACCCCATCACTCCTTCAATATAAGCAGGTGAATGACCATATAATATTTGTATTATAAGCATAGGTATCGAAAAAATAAGTAGAGCTAAAATCATTCTAAATATTTTTTTTTCAAAAAATAGAAGCAATGGCAAAAAAATTACTATAGGAAAATACTTAAATGTAACAGCTAAACCAAATATAAAAGAAGCTAAAAAAATGCTTCTCTTTAAAAAAAATAAAAACCCGACAACGGTAAAAAAAACGTAGAAAATATCATACTGAGCGTAAATGAACTGTGAACATAAAGCTATGGGTGTAGTTAGCCAAAGCCAGCTGGCATAAACTCCCCAATTTTTATTTTCATTATAAAACTGGGTCACACGATAAAAAACTAATCCTGTTGCAACATAAACTAATGAAGTCAAAGCCTTCATCCAATAAGCCATATAAGGAGGAAAATATAAAGGAGATTTTATCAATCCCAATAATTTAAATGGATAAAACCATAATGCAAAAACTGCAAATAAGCTTGGAGGATAATTGGCCAATAATAACGTACCATGCCCCTGAATATTTTTACAATTTTCATAAAATTCAAGCGGATTTCCATATAGGAAGTTTAAAGAATTCCAACCCGTTGTGTTTAAATCAGGCTCATAAAAAGCAAAAAAACAAAATAAAAATAATGCTCCGCCAATAATATAATCGGCCATACTTAATTGACAGATTGGAAATAACCGGTGATTAACTTTCATTTACGCAAAATCCATTTTGCAGGGGTATTTAGGGGGATCTTAACTATCCCTTCTGAAGTTAATCATACTAGAACTATTATCTATTTGTTTCAATAATAAACTCACCTTAAGCTTACAAGAAAAGCCTATAGAGTAACTAACAATCCAGAGGTGTCTAACTGCAGAAATATAAAAAATCAGTCAAAATTCACTCTTTCTTTCTCGATTACTAAAGGCCTACGCCGGACCTGGTTATAAATAGCTAATATATATTCACCAAGAATACCCGCAAAAAGTAATTGTATGCCACTAAAGAAAAATAATGCAACAATAACCGTTGGGACTCCCCGTCCAGCCGATGTTTTACCTAGAACCGCCATAACCCCTACGCAAAAGGCATAAGCAATGCTTAAACATGATAAAATTAGACCAAAAAATAAAGCTAAACGTAAAGGTATGTTACTAAAACTGACAATACCATTTATTCCCTGCCCTAGCATATTTATTAAATTATTATGCGAAATACCCTTTTTACGTGCCTGCCAAGTATAGGGGACTCCGAAGGAACTAAATCCGCAATCAAATGTCATTAAACGCATGAAGGGTTGGGCATCATCAATTTGTTTCATCGCATTGAGAACAACACGATCTACTAATTGATAATCACCTGCATCCGGTGGATAATCCACGTAAGTACAAACAGATAGCAAACGATAGTAGGCTTTACGTACATTCCTAATAAAAAACCCTTCTTGACGCTTCGCACGCATTCCATAGACGATTTCATATCCTTTTTCCCAGTATTTAACAAATTCACAAATCAATTCGGGCGGATCCTGAAGATCAACAGGCATAAATAATATAGCCGCATCACCTGTTGCATTTAAAACACCATTATAGGTATTTTTTAAGACACCAAAATTTCTAGAATTAACAATAATTTTAATGCGCCTATCTTGCGAAGCTACCTTTTTTAAGATTTCAACTGTTTTATCACTTGATCCGTTATCACAAAAAATATGCTCTAATTCATAACGTTGTAAATCTCGCTCGAAAATTTTTTTTACTTGCTCAATACATTCAATAATACTAGCTTCTTCATTAAAACAGGGCGTTATAACAGATATTTTTTTCATTATAAAGTCCTTTGCTCGATATCATACCAAAGTGAATTAGTTGTTTTATACCATTCATAAAAAATTTTTTCTTCATAAAAAAGATCATTAAGGGATTGAATTAAAAAAGGAATCCTTTGGTCCAGCCTATTCGTTTTAATCGATGATGTTGTTATTTGAAATGGGTGCATTATTGTCCAAAGTTTCATATCATTATATTTAATAGTGAATCGAGTAATCTTATTATCCGTATTAATATTAAGCACGCAAGGCAATAAATTAATACCTCTGATTTCTGCCTGCCAGCTGTCCACTTCACTATATTGCTTTGCTTTGGTTTCTGAAAAAAAAACTTTGTTATATCCAAGCTCTGAAAGCAATGCAATTAAATGAATGCCATAAAACCGTAATGCTCCTCCACCTTCTGTGTGCTGACGTTTCCAAGTCTGGACGTTTAGTCGATAATGATGTGCTTGAAAATCCCAAAATATGTTTTTAAGACCGCCTGAACTTCGAAGTAGATTTCTCCCCCAATCTGTGTAACGAAAATTATAAGCAATACGGAATTTTTTTCTTGAATGTTCTAACTTATCAATCAAATCATTTGCTAAATAAGGCGTAACAGCAAGAGGTTTTTCAAGTAGCAGATGGCTAATATTACTATAATTTAAGCATTTTTTCACACATGAATACTGTAGCGTAGGTGATAAAGCAATAATAACCCCTTCACATATTCTTAAAATATTTTCATCATCATTTACCCATTCAACATTATTGAAAAAAGGTCTTAAATCATCACGCAGCTTAAAATACTTTTGGTAACGTATTGGAAGAATGATGCGAAGCTTATCCATTTTACATAAAGCAGGTAAATAACCATATAGACCAAATCCCCCACCTAGTATGGTAACCTTCATATTCAGACCAAACCTTGTGACGAAATAATATCCACAATAGGTCCATAATACCCTCTTTCTTGTACATAAGATTTAATCTCATTAGGGATATGCCAAGCGAAATTAACTAAAGGTACTTTATTTTTTACAAAATCAAATTCCTCATCCGATAAAATTGGTATTTTAGTCCCTGGTATATAATAATTGATTTTATTTGATTGCGGTTTTTCATAAGTGGCCCGAATTAAATCACTGTTTAATCCAAGCATTTTTATAAGAATTGCTGCACGACCAGGAAATGCCTTAGCGGGTAATTTTCCATAATCTTTTACCAGGTGTTCGATACTACCACGTTTATTCTCGCACCAAGGAGCAATTTTCTTTGCCATTTTTTTTAATTTTTGAAAAAATAATTTTTCTTGTTTATAAAAGGCTAGCAATTTATGGTTATAAAGTTTACTTTTTTTAGGAAGATAAACTACGCGTATGTTGCCATTATAGCGCGATGGAAACATGACATCACTCATATTAAGATCCAGTAACTCGGCAATATAAGCAAAAGATGTACAACTGTAGGTACGAGGGTGCTCATGATAAAAAGTATCAAATTGAAATTTTTCAATGATAGAACCTAAATAATGATTCTCAATAATGATAGCTGTTGTGTTGCTGATAAGTATTTTTAACGCCTTTATAACATTTTTTAAATTTTCTATATGCGCAAATACATTAGTAAAAGTAATGAGATCAGGTTGCCCGTATTCCTTTACAAAATTAATAGCCGTCTTTTCATCCAAAAAGTCATTTATAACTTCATGACCTGATTTGCAAGCCTCACGAAAAGCATCGGTAGGCTCAATTCCAAAAGTTTTTGCATTTTTATCTCGAAAAAAAGATAGAAGGCTTCCATCATTGCAGCCAATGTCTAAAACTTTTTTATCCGCTAAATCTCCAAAGTTTATTTCACAAAATTCTGCAATTTCACGCATACCGTTTAATACATCAGCCGTATGCCGAGAACGATAATGGTAATTCTTAGGAAAAAGTTCTTTCTTATAAATTTGGAATCTTTGGTGTGTGGTAATGCATTTTTTGCAAAATAATATCTCAATCGGGTATTCTTTACATATTCGATTATCTCCCAAAGGGACGAGATCATCACACATTGGATGAGAACCAAGATCAAGAATAGAAAACAAGTCCTTATTATCACATATTTCACAACTTAAAATTTCAAACATCATGGGTTTTAAAACTCCGTTTTATTCATGATAAACACATAGGAAAATTACATCTCAATCTTTTCATTAGCAAGTTACATAACAAAAAACACAAAAATAATGTAGTTTTATTTACCTTACTTACATTTTTTGCAATACACAAATTAATAAGTTTTAAAATCCTACAGAAAGCCATAAAAATTTTGTAGGTAGTAATGCATTTCCCCTAGTTGGGGTATATACTTTTATAGAATATATAAATACAAAGTCGAAATTTAATTTTTATAAAAAAACCTTTCTATTTAAAAAAAATGTCAGTATTGAAATAGGAATGATTGCTGCGAACCCTGATAAGTACATATTACTCGCAAATAAATTTATTATTCGAATACATTCAATCCGTAATAAATATAAAAAAATATTAGTTAAAATAAATTTTAAAAATAAATTTAAGTCTCTTTTTTTATTTTTGAAAACAATTGTTCCTGTCGTTGTAAAGTTAAATATTATACCTAAACACGTAGAGAAAAATGTTGCTACATAGTAAGAAAAACCCACGAATATCGAAAAAACATAGACAGAATAACCAAAAGCTGTATTTATGCCGCCTACATATATAAAACGTATAAATTGTTCCCTGGTTTGTATAGCTTCTTTCATAGGCTAAAAATAGATGCAGTAAAATTATAAAGATGATACAAATATATGACAACGCCTCTTATCATTACTGATAAAATGACTAAATATAAAAATATTTCTGATGGTTCTCATAAATAATCTAAATTGATGTTATACAGTCAAAGTCAATTAATTCTATTCATAAATATCTAGTTTAATAAATATTTGGAGTTTTTATTAAAATGCACCCAATAGATCATAACAATTTTCAATCGACATAAAAACGTTGATAAATCTTTTATATTTTAGACGCGTTTATCTTTAATGAGTGAATGCGTAATCATTCTAATTCTTCATATCATCGACAAATTGTTTAATTTGACTTTTTGTTTTATCGTACATATTTTCTCTATTGTGATAATCACGAAACCAGTCTTCTGTTTTTTTAAGGGCTTTCTCTATATCCCATATGGGCTTCCATATTAAATTTTTTTTAGCTTTTGTACTATCCAATTGTAAGTTATTTGATTCAATAGGATGTACATCTTTGTCTTCAATCCAATGGATAGAACTATTTCGCAACATAATAAGATAATCGACAACCCAACTTACCGGTTTTATATCTTCAACATCAGGCCCAAAATTCCAACTTTCTGCATAAGTATCCGGAGAAAAAAATAACGCCTCCGCCAATACTAAATAACCATATAAGGGTTGTAATACATGCTGCCAAGGACGTAATGCATTCGGATAGCGTAATACAATATTTTCTTGCTTAATACATGCCTTAACAACATCCGGAATTAAACGATCTTTAGCCCAGTCGCCTCCCCCTATGACATTTCCTGATCGTACAGTAGCAACGCCTATTTTTTGATGTTTAAAAAATATATTTCGATAGGTTTGCGTAATTAACTCTGAACATGCTTTACTACTACTATAAGGATCATAACCACCTAACCTGTCGTCTTCACGATATCTTACATCCAATTCAATATTTTCATAACATTTATCACTTGTTACATTAATAATAACTTTTACTGAGTCTGAAAATCGTGCTGCTTCAAATAGATTAACAGTACCCATAATGTTGGTTGCATAAGTTTCTAAAGGCGTTTGGTAAGAAGTACGAACCAAAGATTGTGCAGCCATATGAATAATAATCGCTGGCCGATACTTGCTGATTGTATTTTTTAACGCCACAAAATCACGTATATCAGCTAAAACGTTGATCATACCTTCGTTAAGCTGAATAGTTTCAAATAGATTCGGATGAGTGGGTGGGGCTAAGGCGAAGCCTATTAGATTTGCCCCTAACATCTGTAGCCATAATGATAACCAGCTCCCTTTAAATCCATTATGACCCGTTAATAACACAGTTTTTCCTTGCCAAAATTCCATAGAATTCATTTCGTTATACAAAAACTGGATTTTCAATATTCTGCGCATTTTCCCAAACTTTCCAGGGCGCATTACCTGAAGACCAAAGCGCTTCTAAAACATTTTTATCACGTAAGGTATCCATAGGTTGCCAGAAATCTTGATGAAAAAAAGCAGACAGTTCACCCTGTTGAGCTAAAGTTTCAAGAGGCTGTTTTTCCCATGAGGTTTGATCACTAACGATATAATTAAGTACTTTTGGTGACAAGAGAAAAAAACCACCATTAATCCAAGCACCATCTCCCTGAGGCTTCTCTTTGAAAGCAATAACTTTTTTATTTGAAATATTGAGCGCTCCAAATCTACCAGCAGCCTGTACGGCCGTTAAGGTTGCTAAAGTATTTTGTTGCTTATGATAATCTATTAACGCTTTTAGATTCACGTTACCGAGTCCATCTCCGTAAGTAAAGAAAAAACTTTCATCATCCAAATAAGGAGACACCCTTTTTAATCGACCTCCAGTCATCGTTTGCTCACCTGTTTCTACTAAGGTTATTCGCCAAGGTTCCGCGTTATTTTGATGAATTTCTGTCCGATTATTTGTCATATCAAAGGTAATATCCGAAGTATGTAAATAGTAATTCGAAAAATATTCTTTAATAAGATAACCTTTATAGCCTAGACAGATAATAAAGTCATAAATCCCATACGCTGAAAATATTTTCATAATATGCCAAATAATAGGTTTACCTCCAATTTCGATCATCGGTTTGGGGCGTAAATTGGTTTCTTCACTGATCCGAGTCCCTGCTCCGCCCGCTAATATAACAACTTTCATATAATTCCTGTTACTCTCTATCTAGAAACCTATCATAAGCAATTGATTCTAAATAAATCACGTTTTTTCAAATCTTAGCTTAAATGAAAAATCAGCTTGTTGAGAAACTCCATCAACAATAGCATGTCCATTTGAATAACTTGGCTTTGTAGCAGCGCACCAAGTAATAGCATTACCCACAATACTGTTGGGTGAGGTTAAACGCAACAAATAGGTTTTCCCTTTTTGAAGCTGTAATGAAGGAAATTTAAACGACTCCCAACCATTATCTAGCACATTAATTGCAGATCGTTTAATTATTGCAAGTTTTTTACGATTATTTTCTAAAATTTCTAATTGAATATCTTTAGAATTTACTCTAGAAAAAGTTGCTAAAAATAAATCTACTTGTTTTAAATTTCTTTCTTTTGCAATAAAAATCTGCTCAAACGTTCTCCCGGCAATAAGTTCACCAAAAATTTTATCTTGAGCAATATTTAATACTAAAATATCTGCTGATTTGTAATTTAAAAAAAATAAAAATCCCGCTGGAATTAAAAAAATAAAAATTCCCATATAATAACGAATACGAATATTTTTATAATAAAAATTTTTATTCTTGTTTAACATCTGCACTAAAAGCAATTTAGATTTGAGAATACATTGTAAAACTAAATAACCCCAAAATATTGAAAAATACACATTAGCGCTAAATCCTTTAAATATTTTAAACAAGCTGCCCATGCTATATATAGAATCAAAATGAATATTAAATAACTGGCCTTGAAACATAGTTAGATCAACATTATTCTGAAAAATTAAAGAATTAAAAGCAACAAATACGATCATGCCCATTAAATCAAAAAAAAGAAATTTCGAAAGTGATTCTTCTGAATAAAGCGCAGAAGTTAACATTATAGGCGCCGTAATAAATAATAACCATTGAGGATGCCACATGATAAAAAGAAAGGGAAAGATTGATGTAAAAAGAAAAATATAAGCTGCAAAATTTTTATCATTCTCTTTAACATTTAAAAAATAACAAATACCCGATATTATGGTAAAAATGCTGAAAATATAATAAACCTTTAATCCTCCAACATTTAAAAAACTTAAAAAAACTCGACCGATGGCAGAGAAGCCCATTACTCCTTCAACATAAGCAGGTGAGTGTCCATATAAACTCTGAATTAACAACATAGGCGCTAGAAAAAATATTCCACATAGGAATATTTTAAAAAATTTTTTTTCAAAAAAAAGCAGCAATGGGATAAAAACAAAGAAGGGGAAATATTTAAAAGTAATGGCTAAACCAAATAAAAACGAGGCCAAAAAAATATTTTTCTTCAAAAAAAACAAAAAACCAGTAAGTGTTAAAAAAACATAAAAAATATCATATTGAGAAAAAATAAATTGAGAAAATATTGCCAGTGGACTGGTAATCCAAAGCCAAGTCGCATATGTTCCCCATGCTTTATTGGTAGAATAAATCTGCGTAACCTGATAAAAAATCAACCCCGTAAAACCATATACTAAGGTAGTTAAAGCTTTTAACCAATAAACTAAATAAGGTGAAAAATAGAAAGGAGTTTTTAACAGTCCGAAAAGTTTAAACGGATAGAGCCATAGTGCAAAAATTAGAAATAACGAGGGGGGATAATTGGCTAAAAGCCTTACTCCTTGACCCTGAACTTTTTTGCAATTTTCATAAAACTCTAAAGGATTACCAAATATAAAATTCAAAGAATTCCAACCAGTAACTATGATATCACTTTGAAAAAAAGAAAAATAACAGAATAAAAGTAGTAGTCCACCTAATAGATAATCCACTTTACTCAATCGATAAGCCGGAAATAAGGTTTTAATGTCCATGCCCCTAACTTTCATTTTAAAAATATTCTAACATTAGCCTCTAATTCATTTTCTAGGCTTGGGTATATTACAGCCATTAAATAGTTACTACAATGTTATCCTTAATAAATTTGTATTATTAAGATATACTCCTTCTCTTATGCTACGACCTAATAGATGGAATATATTGTCAATATAACTTTTTTATATACTTTTGAAAAGTTTTCATACGCATTAAAAGGAGGGACTATGCTCAAACCTATTAAAAAAATTTTTAGATATACTATTATATTTACTAGGAGGCAGATTAAATTTATTTTTAAAAAAATTTTTAATTCTGTACATCCTACTTATAAGGCTAAATCTAATGATCGAGTTAGATTTAAAGATATTTTTTACCATCACCAGCAAAACGTATCTGACAAATGGATTAATTACTTTGATGTTTATGATAACTGTTTGGGGCGATACGTAGGTCTTCACCCAAAAATTCTTGAAATAGGAGTACAAAATGGCGGTAGTTTGCAAATTTTCAACAAATATCTACAAAATGCCGATATCTATGGTGTAGACATTGATCCTAATATTGCTAATTTAACCCTAGAAAATAATATCCATATCTATAACTTTGACATTACAGATGGACAAGCTATTGCCAAAAATTTTAAGAAAATTAAGTTTGATGTTATTATTGATGACGGCTCACACATCAATTCAGAGATCGTTAAAACCTTTAAATTACTTTTTTATAAGTTAAAACCGGGTGGGGTTTTTTTGATCGAAGATTTGCATACTTCTTATTGGAAAAGTCACGGAGGCTCTTACCTAGGCACTGATTCTGCTATTGAATTTTTTAAAAAATTTGCTGATCTACTTAATTTTTATCATATCGATGATAATCTTTTTTTGAATAACCTCTCGGAATCAGAGAAATATATATTTAAATGGTTACAATCAATTAGCTTTTATGACAGCATGGTTGTAGTACAAAAATTAATTTCTCCTCGAAAAAAGCATTACAGAAGAGTGATAGTGGGTAACATAGAACCTGTTGTGCCAGTCATTAAAATAGCAAAACAAGAAGGATGGTATCATTAAACTATAATTACTATTTAAACTACAGCTAAGACTAATTTTTGACTGACAACTTACTACCACGGTAAGCACATAAAGTTTTCAGTATTCCCGATGAAAACGTCTCTTCGGGTCGCCAATCTAACTCTTTATTAATTTTTTCTGTATTAATCGCGTATCGCCAGTCATGTCCAGGTCGATCCTTTATAAAAGTTAACAAATCCGCATATTTATAGTTCGTAGGACTTAGGCTGCTTAACATATCACAGATAATCCTTATAACTTCTAGATTAGTTAATTCAGTATTGCCACCAATATTATAACTTTCTCCCAATTTACCATTTCGAATCACTGTATCAATACCACTGCAATGATCCTCTACATAAAGCCAATCCCGAATATTAGAGCCATCTCCATAAACAGGAATTGGTTTTTTCTGTAAACAACAATCCACAATAGTAGGAATAAATTTTTCAGAATGCTGCAAAGGACCATAATTATTCGAACAATTTGTAGCGCTAACAGGAAGTCCATAAGTATTATAATAGGAACGCACCAGATGATCAGAAGAAGCTTTACTTGCCGAATAAGGTGAGTTGGGCCGATAAGGCATTTGTTCGGTAAAAGCTGGGTCAGCTTTCCTTAAGCTTCCATACACTTCATCTGTAGAGATATGGTGAAACCGACAATCATAATTTTTTAGATGCAATTCTTCTAGCCAATATTTTCGACATAAATCTAATAAATTAAACGTTCCAGCTATATTAGTCTGTATAAATTTCTCAGGTAACTCAATTGAACGATCAACATGGGTTTCAGCTGCAAAATGTACGACCGTATCGACTTTAAAAGTCTTTAATAAGCTAGATACTAATTGATTATCGAGTATATCTCCTTGCACAAAATGATGTTTGCCTGGATAAACTAAATTTTTTAAATTATTTAAAGATCCAGCATAGGTAAGCTTATCTAAATTAATAATAAATATTTCAGGATAATGGGCTTGATAATAGCGAATAAAATGACTCGCTATAAAACCAGCACCACCCGTGATTAACATATTTTTAGGTGTATATATCATAATAAAATATTCACCACTTTCCTTAAACTTTCACTCCATCCATTTTGTTTAATTTTAAATACTTCAGCAATTTTATTACAATCAAGCTCTGAATTAGAAGGTCTAAATGCACTATTAGGATATTCCAATGCTGATATAGGAATAATTTCTCTCAATATGAATTTATGTCGGTGTTTAGCTTCATCTACTATTTTTTTAGCAAATTCGTACCAGCTGATTGTAGGGGTTCCTGTATAATGGTAGGTACCCCATGCCAACTGACCCTTATGGAGATATCCTATTATTTTTAGCAAAGTTTGTGCTACATCTTGCGCATAAGTAGGAGCACCTTTCTGATCAGCAATAACTCTTAATTCAGTTTGCTCATTGGCTAAACGAATAATATTTTTCACAAAATTATTGCCGTAAGTTCCAAATACCCAACTGACTCGTAAAATGATATGTTTATACCAAGTTTCTCTTAAAAAATTTTCACCTCTTAATTTACTTTGGCCGTAAATAGACAATGGATTAGCCCTATCTTTTTCTGCGTAAGGCGTTTTTTTTTGACCATCAAAAATATAATCTGTTGAAATATGTAATATAGGTATATCATATTCTTGCGCAATTTTTGCTAAATGTTTAACTCCTGATGCATTAACAGCAAAAGCGAGTTCACTTTCTTTTTCAGCCCTATCAACAGCGGTGTAGGCCGCAGCATTAACAATATAATTTGGTTTAATGGTAGATATTGCTTGTTTTAACTGCTTAAATTCCGTAATATTCAGTTGTCTATGCGTGAAAGAATATAATTCTATATTATAATTCACTGCTGAATCTACAATCTCATAACCCACTTGACCATACGCACCCGTTAGCAATAGTTTCACTTAAAATCCTGTAAGAGAATTATTTTATTTGAAATTTTCTAGACATACTCCTTCTCTAGATAAAAAGCCATCCTTTATACCGCGGCCAGCAGCGATAAAGCTTTTTATAGGGGTTGGCGAAAAAATTATTTTTCTTAACTTAAATAAATTTCCTGCTAGGATAAAAAATTTACAGATGATCGAAATGTTTTTCTCTTGGAAAAGCAGGAGACTATTTCGTAGCGAATAATAATAACGGATAGGCTGTTCATATTGAAATGATAATTTACTAAATTTTTTGACTTCACCTATTCTATGTAACATATGTATGTCAGGTAACATTAATATCTGATATTTTTTATATAAAGCCCTTAAGCACCATTCGGTATCAACTAAATCAATAACGTATTCCTTTTTTGGGTAACCAATATGTTCTAAGCTAGGCACCCAAATTAGCATGCCTGAGCTAATTAACACATGCTTTAAATTAGGTGCCTTTAATAAGCTCCTGAGCTTATCCTTTAATAACCTTGTTAAAGATTTTCCAAGCTCAGGATCGCTCCATGAAGGACCAATAGCACACAAACGAAGGTGTAATTTTTGTAATCGATAAAATTCTGAGAGCATGTCCTTCAAAAACCCTGAGGGTAGCTGACTATCTTGGTCTAGAAATAACACAAAATCGAAATTTTTAGCTTCCGCCATTTTACAAGCGGTATAATGTGCTCCTCCTACCCCCACATTTTTAGGACTTTTAAATAAAATAATATTCTTATTATTATCAAGTTCAAAAGATTGGGGACCTTCACTATTATCAAATAATAAAATTTTTATTTTTTCATATTGAGAGCAAATATCAATAAGTTCTAATATTTTTTTCTTATCCGGGTAATAAAGAACAATATTAATTAATACAGCGGGTTTAGACATCATGTTCATAAGCTATTTTAATAAAGCTTAATATACCTTACACTATGTGAAAATTAAAGCGATAGAATCGGAATTGCTTTTTTATAATCAGCACTTAACAAGGACAGTTATCTGTGAAAGGTATCGTATTATCAGGTGGTTCCGGTACACGCTTACATCCTATAACTAAAGGGATTAGTAAGCAGTTACTGCCAATTTATGATAAACCTATGATTTATTATCCGCTCAGCGCTTTAATGTTAGCCGGCATTCAAGAAATTTTAATCATCACCACCATTGAAGCCTTATCTCAATATCAGAGTTTGCTAGGAACCGGAGAACAATGGGGAATCAATCTCAGTTATTTAACCCAAGAAAACCCTGATGGTTTAGCTCAAGCTTTTATTATAGGTGAAAATTTCATTGGCAAAGATCCGGTCGTACTAATTCTGGGCGATAATCTATTTTATGGAGAAAAATTTTCCAAGAACTTAAACTCTGCTGTAGAACAACGAAATGGCGCAAAGATTTTCTGTTATTTTGTCAATGATCCCGAGCGCTACGGTGTGGCCGTATTTGACAAAGACCATAGTTTAATTGATATAGAAGAAAAACCAACACTTCCTAAATCTAATTGGGCAGTCACTGGTCTTTATTTTTATGATAATCAAGTCATTGATATTGCCAAAAATATTAAGCCCTCTAAGCGTGGTGAATTAGAGATTACCGATGTGAATCGGCAATATTTAATTCAAGGACAACTTTCACATCAATTAATCAGCCGAGGTAGTACTTGGTTAGACACCGGAACGCATGATGCTTTATTAGAAGCTTCCCATTTCGTACAAGTCATCGAAAAGCGGCAAGGTTTAAAGATAGCTTGTTTAGAAGAAATCGCTTGGCGAAAAGGATTTATCAGCACCGAAACCTTAGAAATTTCTGCACATAAATTGTTAAATAGCAGTTATGGTAACTATTTATTCGATATTCTTAAAAGAGAATCATGAAAATTATTGCAACGCCCCTCAATGACTTATTTCTAATCGATCCTCAAACGCATAAAGATGAACGAGGATTTTTTTTAGAAGCTTTTCAAGCAGAACGCTATCAAGAGCTACTAAAAAAAGATATTTATTTCGTTCAAGATAATTTATCACGTTCCAGCAAGCATGTATTGCGGGGTTTACATTATCAGCTTAAACAACCCCAAGATAAATTAATCACTATCGTCCGGGGAAGCGTATTTGATGTTGCTGTGGATATCAGAACCCAATCTGCTACTTTCGGGCAATGGTTTGGCGTTATTTTAAATGATGAAAACCACTATCAGCTTTTTATACCGAAAGGGTTTGCACATGGATTTTGTGTACTGAGTGAGCTTGTCGATTTTCACTATAAATGCACTGATTACTATAATCCAGAAGCGGAACAAGGCATACTTTGGTCGGATCCTAACTTGGCCATTAATTGGCCTGTGCAAACACCCATAATATCGTCTAAAGATAAAAATTACGCTTATTTAAAAAATTTACCTGCTACTTTATTATTTTAATAGCCATTTCCAGGAATAATATAAGGCTGATTTACTCGCAATCCATGCCATACGTTTGTCTTGATAGGCGGCACGTCGCCAGATATGTTTAATTTTAACAGTCGGTGCATAGGCTATTTGGGAAATACTTGCCATACGCCGGCCCAAGTCGGAATCATCATAATACATAAAAAATTTTTCATCAAAACCTCTTAAACGTTTGAGTAAATCGAGCCGGCAAAACATAAAACAACCCGTAGGATTGCTTAATTTGAACATTACTTCATTATAGTTTTTATCTTGCATTTCAAATTTACTTAACTGTTTACGAAAAATTTTTTTAAAAAAATTAGGCGCGAAACGACGCAAAAAGCTTATCCAAAGACTTGGATTATGCCGACAAAGATGGACTCTTTTCTCGTTCATATCATAGACATCGGGAACCAACATGCCGACATACTGATGCAATCGCATAAAATCAAATGCATTTTGCAGTGTGTCTGGCATTAAATACACATCATTATTAAGAATAAGATGATATTCAGCATTACTTTTAAATATAACTTGATTATGCCCGTAACCATAACCGCCATTTTTAGGTGATACGACATAATAAATAGGAAAATTTACAAAAAAATTTTTAATGTCTATCTCTAAATCATTATTTTTATTTAATTCTAAAGTCCCATTATCTACTATGGTTATTTCATAATAAACATCTTTTGGAATTGCATTACATAGACTTACAAGACAATCTTTAATTTGTGAAAAGCTTTCTCCATACACGACGATACTAATTGAAAGTTTTATTGGATACATAAATTTCTCTTATTCGATATTTAGCCAATAGGGTGAATTTCTTGATAAAGTTTTTTTATCTGCGCGACCATTTTTAGCGTAGTAAAATTTTCTTTTGAATAATGGTAAGCCGATTTACCCAAGGAACTTCGCAGTAGAGGCTCCTGATAAAGCTTATAGATAGCATTGGCCAATGCTATTGGGCAGCGCGGAGCTACAACAAAGCCGGTCACAGTATCTTGATTCAAATTACTAGCGCTATGAGTCACATCGCAACAAATAACGGGTTTTGCGCAAGCCATAGCTTCCAATTGAGCAATTCCAAATGTTTCACTTTGATCGATAGATGGTAAGCAAAATAAATCGCAAGCATGATAATAAGCGGGTAAATCCCATTTTGCTATTTGTCCTAGAAAATAAACTTGTTGTTCTAATTTTGAAGTTTTAACCTGTTGTTGCAATTTTGGTGTTAATACACCTTCTCCTCCTAACAATAGAATAATGTTCTTAGGCAATTGTTTCATCGCTTCAATTAAATAACAAAAACCTTTGTAATAAACGTGTCTTCCTAAAGCAAATACCAGAAAATTACTAGAATATTGATATTTAATCTGATCAATTTTCTCCTTGTATTTATTGATTAAAAAATAATCAAAATCTACTCCGTAAGGAATAATACGAATAATATTACGCTCCCTAGCGACTTTAATTTGTACAGAATGTTCCGCTAAATAAGGAGTCGAAACAATTAACGCGCTAGCCTGTTTTAACAAACGATTAACAAAAGGTTGATATATCCGTAATAATTTCTTTTGACGTATCACATCACTATGCCAGCTTATAATTCGCTTCACCGAATCAGGCAAAATTTCTGACGCTAGATGCGCCATAGGATTGGGCAAATGCAAATGGACAATAGAAAATTGATACCGTTGATAGAGTTTTTTTATTTGGTAGGGCATACTGGGACAAAAAGGCGTACGGGCAATCATAGTCGCCAAAGCTGTGCTATATTCAATATAGCCTGTTTGCTCGACTATCTTATTTTTAAAATTGCTGTTAGCAACCAGATTGAACAATTTAAAATCGAGGCTCAACCCCGAAAGTAACGTATCAACAACGGTCTCGATGCCCCCTACTCGTTCATTTGAGAACTTACCTAAATGTAAAATGTTTTCCATATTCCACTCGATCCTTCAACCATCCAACATAGGTGATATATTGATATACTAAATAAGCTGTGTTTCAATGCTCCTATTAGTTATTTGAATATTTAAAAAATTAGGACTAAATTTTTACTCAAGCCAAAAATTGACATTTAATAAGAAAATCTGTAATCCTAGGATCAAACAACAAGGATAACCCGAAGGATAAAGAAAAAACACAAAATTTTTCGTTAAAAATCCATTAACGCTCAAGGATGAAATAAAATGCTTGTCCCTGTTGTTTTGTCAGGTGGAAATGGGTCCCGTTTATGGCCTGTTTCTCGCGAAGCACACCCTAAACCTTTTATCCGCCTCAATAATGATTCCTATTCATTAATACAGAAAACCTACCAGCGAGCTGTTTCCATACCTAATGTAGAAAAAATTATTACCGTAACTAACTTCGAATATTATTATCAAACTAAAAAAGAGCTTAAGAATTTAGGTTATTCTACTACATCAAAAAAATTTAGTTTTATATTGGAACCTTTATCTCGCAATACTGCAGCAGCTATAGCCTTCAGTGCCTTATTTATAAAAAAAATGATGGGACCTGAGGCAGTATTATTAGTATTACCCGCGGATCACATTATTTTAAATCAAGATAAGTTTAATCTAAATATAGAAAAAGCATACCAGTTAGCCAAAAAAAATTTATTAACAACTTTTGGCATTATTCCTCACAAAGCTGAAACAGCTTACGGATATATTCAATATTGTAAATCTGATGCGCAAGATTCAGCCTATAAAGTTTTGAATTTTTATGAAAAACCTAGGTTCGAGGACGCTCAATTTTTCATTGAACAAGGTAATTTTCTTTGGAATTCAGGAATTTTCTGTTTTAATGTTAAAACTATTTTAGATTCAATACAAGAATATACCCCAGAACTTTACCTTAAAGTTTTAGATTGTTGGAAAGTAAGTACTAAAAACAATATTATAGTTCAGAATAAAATTAAATTAGATGCAGACCGCTTTGCTAAGTTAGAAAATATTTCTATTGATTATGCATTAATGGAAAAAGCACAAAATATTATTGTCATACCGGCTGAGTTCGGTTGGTCTGATATAGGCTCATGGGATGTTTTAAATACGTTACTTAAACCAGAAAAAAATAATAACCGTATTCAAGGAAATGCTTTTTTAAAAGAAACTTACAACACCAATATTTATAGCCAAGGCTCTTCTAACCGAGTCATTGCTGTATTAGGGATTAAAAATTTAACTATTGTTGATACCCATGATGCTTTACTGATTTGCAAGGATACTCATATTCAAAAAGTTAAGCAATTAGTTGAGGAATTAAAATTAAATGGGCACGAATCTTATCGCTATCATCAAACCGTTTACCGTCCTTGGGGACATTATATCGTTTTAGATCAAGGACTAAATTATAAATTGAAACGCTTGATAGTAGATCCCGGTGCTAGTTTATCACTACAAATGCACCAATTTCGTAGTGAATATTGGACTGTTGTTGCGGGTAAAGCTACTGTAGAAAACGATCAAAAAAAATTTATACTAGAAGAATTTGAGTCTACTTATATTGCTTTAGGAAACAAGCATTGTTTAAGTAATTTTAATGATAAAGCGTTAATTTTAATTGAGCTACAAATAGGTAGTTATTTAGGTGAGGATGATATCATTCGATTCAAAGATAATTATGATCGAGAAAATAATATCGCTAAAGAAGAAAAAAATATTTGCATTTAAACTTTAAATCGCAAACTAAATTATGTTGAATGCTAGAAATGACGTAAAAGGAAAATTGAGTTATGCAAGAAAAAAATATTGATACGTTCAGATCGGATATCATTGCAAATGGAGCCTATCAATATTCAAATACTAGGAAACTATCAAGTCTATTATCTAGTAAAAGAACAACTAAAATTATTCATCAGGCGTTAGGCTGTATAAGAGGAAAGCGAATTATAGATATTGGTTGTGGCGATGGAGTATTTACACAAGAACTTATTACATTAAATCCTAAGTTTGTTACGGGTGTTGATCCCAATGATGCAGCCATTGCAGTAGCAAAAAAAAATATGAGTCATATTAAAAATATTGAATTTCAAGTAATGGACGTATACCAGATCCCGTTAATAAAAAAATATGATATTGCTATTATCCGTGGAGTTTTACACCATTTAGATCACGTAGAGAAAGCTATTGAAATTATTTGTAATATCGCTGATGAAATTGTTGTGGCTGAACCCAATGGATATAATCCAGTGTTGAAAATACTCGAAAAGGTTTCTGCTTATCACATTCTTCATGATGAAAAATCTTATTCTCCGAGAACATTAGATAAATGGTTTAGAAATAATGGGGGCATTATAACCAAATCGATGTATGTTGGTTTTGTACCTTTGTTTTGCCCCGATTTTTTAGCACAAATATTAAATTTTTTTGAACCTTATTTGGAAAAAACTCCATTATTACGTAATTTCTGCTGCGGCCAGTATATACAAAAAATTAAAATTACAAATTAACCGGCTCATGAAGATTTTAGTGTTCGTCGATAAACAGCAATGGTATTTTCTATACAAGATTCCCAGGAAAATTTAGCCGCCTGAATAGGACCCAGTTGTTTTAACCTCTCACGTAAGCTTAAATCATTTATGAGTTGATTTAATTTATCGGCTATCCTATCGATATCAAAAGGATTAACTTGCATAGCTGCATCCCCTATTATCTCCGGCATAGCTGACTCACTACTCGTCAATGTAGGTATCCCACTGGCCATTGCTTCTAATATAGGTAACCCAAAACCTTCATATAGGGATATATAGATAAATCCATGTGCACCTGAATATAAATACGGTAAATCAGCTTCTGGTATATAACCTAAACAATAAAGTTGCTCTTTTTTAATCAGTGATCGAATCATTTTTTCTAAACGATGGGTATG
The DNA here is from genome assembly GCA_049283295.1 of Candidatus Aquirickettsiella sp. GTDB lineage: Bacteria > Pseudomonadota > Gammaproteobacteria > Diplorickettsiales > Diplorickettsiaceae > Aquirickettsiella. The sequence goes on along the minus strand of JBAPVR010000047.1, from coordinate 29,413 downwards.
CCAACCTTTCATACCTATTAAAACTAAAGGATATTTTTTCCGTTGCTGTTCGGGTAGCTGTGTAAAAACGTGGATTAAACGCTCTAAATTTTTCCTTGGCTCTAAGGTTCCGACACTGAGCAAATAAGATTTAGGATATAAACAATAACGTAGCAAAACCGGCTTTAATTCATTAACTAGCCTTGGCTTAAAAAGCTTATATATGCCATGATAAATACTAACTACCTTATTTGGCGATACTTTAAAAGTATTGATTATTTCATTTCTAATAAATTCAGAAGCAGTAATAATACAATCCGCTTTATAAATACTTTTAGGTAAATTATCTAATAAAAATTTGACTCGCAGTTTTGGGTGATAATTGGGATAACGGATATGCGATAAGTCATGCACAGTACATATTTTTGGTCCTGGATAAGGCCTTAGGATATAACAAGGTTCATGATAGATAAAATTCTGATCGACTAAAAAATGAGTTTTTTGTCTAAACTTGATATTGCGATAGCCATTTAAAGCTGTGTACGCCCCTGGAAAGAACTTAATAATTTTTTTAAAATCAGATAGTAATATGAATTTTTTTTTATTTAATTTATTAAATGGTAATATTGCCGGGAAAGATATAAGTTGATCAATATACTTATGTTTTTGCAAGCCTCGCAACAGTTGGCGCGTATAACAACCAATTCCAGTCAATGGATGCTGCAGACTCTGCCCATTCAAAATAATGTTCATAGTTATAACTTATTCTATTAAAGGATAAAAGTAAATTGAGTCACATAAAATTCTAATAACAGTAGAATTTTCTATAAGACTTTGTTAAGATTCGCTATCTTTCAAAGGACTGAAAATGACCAAAAAAGCTTTGATAACAGGCATCACTGGACAAGATGGTGCTTATCTTGCTCAGTTTTTACTAGAAAAAAAATACCAAGTTTATGGTTTAGTAGCACGCCGTACGAGTGATAGTCTATGGCGTCTACGTGAGTTAGGCATTGAATCTTCCATCAAATTAATTAATGGTGACATGATGGACCCTGCTTCATTAGTGAGAGCCATGGAAGAATCTGAAGCAGATGAAGTTTATAATCTAGCTGCGCAAAGCTTTGTTGGCACCTCTTGGGAACAACCCAGCTTAACAGGCCAAGTTACTGCCTTAGGTGTCACACATCTCCTAGAAGCTATCCGTTTAATTAACAACAAAACTAAATTTTACCAGGCTTCAAGCAGTGAAATTTTTGGCTTAGTTCAGGCTCAACAACAAAACGAAAAAACTCCTTTTTATCCGCGTAGTCCTTATGGAGTAGCAAAACTCTATGGACATTGGATGACGGTTAACTATCGTGAAAGCTTCGGCATTCATGCCTCGAACGGTATTTTATTTAACCATGAATCTCCTTTGCGTGGCATTGAATTCGTGAGCCGTAAAATTACTCAAGGTGTAGCGTGTATAAAACGAGGACGTTTAGAAAAATTACATCTAGGTAACATAGATGCTAAACGGGACTGGGGATATGCTGGAGATTATGTCAAAGCCATGTGGTTAATGTTACAACAGGAAAAACCTGATGACTATGTTATCGCTACAGGACATAGTATTACGGTAAGAGAGCTATGTAGATTAGCATTTACTCACGTAGGTCTAAATTATCAAGATTATATTGTTATTGATCCAAAATTATTTCGGCCTGCCGAAGTGGATATTCTTTTAGGCGATCCAAGAAAAGCAAAACAAAAGTTAGATTGGGAACCGCAAACGAGTTTAGAAACTTTAGTTTCAATAATGGTTGAGGCAGATTTAAAAAAACAAGCCTAATATAAAATATGCAAGAATTATTAATAGATATAGATCCAGTTTATATGGAAATTCGGAATTATAAAAAACTATTTATAAGACAAACTCTAACTTATTTAATTCGTTTTATTAATACTTTAATTAAAATTATTATTTATTTTTTTAAATTTTCTTTAAGATCTATATTAACAAATATAGTAAAGATTATTCCTTATTTTATTAAACGCAGAATACTAAGCACTGTTTATTATTATCCAAAAATCGTAGTTTTGTTAAAATTTTTTCGCCTGTGGATAAAAAAGAATGAACCGCTTAATGACACATTACCAATCGATCGCTTTGTCAGTGTTATTATAAGAACCATTTTATTTCCTACACTTAAAATAATTTTGAATCATGATAGTTTCCGGTCAGTTATATTAAATGATTTGAGTAAGAATCAATTTGTCAAAATAGAATTAAGAAAAATAATAAAAGAAGAAGCTGCTTTAATGGCAGAATCAAATATAAATTCCCCCTCACTTTACATTCAAGAAAATTCAGAACTATCTTATTCAGAGCAAGAAATCTATAGAGATTTAAAAATTTACTCTATAGAAAAATAAATTATGAAAATTGTTATTGATTTACAGAGTTTACAAGGAAACAATCGCAATCGAGGTATCGGTCGATATAGTTTAGCGATAAGTCAAGCAATACTGCGGCAGATTCAGCATCATGAAGTATACTTATGCCTTAACAATAATGATATAGAAGCTATTGAGAAAGTACGTTCTAGCTTTGAGGCGCTAATCCCGGCTGATAATATTAAAGTATTTGAGATACCAAAAAAAGAAATTCATACTCCCTGTCAAAATTCAATAGAATTAAAAATAGCAGAGAAAATTCGGGAAAATTTTATAGCTAACCTCAATCCTGACCTTGTCTATATATCAAGTATTTTTGAAATAGGAAAAGGTGATACGCCCATTTCAATAGGCGAACTTAATAAATCCATGCTAAATACAGTAACTTTATATGATCTAATTCCATTTATATTTTCGCAATCTTATCTAAAGGATTACGACACACGCAATCACATGTTTCAAAAAATTCAATTTTTAAAAAAAAGTGATTTAATATTAACCATTTCAGATTCAGCCGCAAAAGAAGCTAAAAATATACTTGGAATACCTAGTCAGTCTATTATCAATTGTTCTGTTGGCGTTGATTCTAAATTTAAAATAATTGAAATTAGCTATGAAAAACAAAAAAAAATCAAAGCCCTTTACGGAATAAAGAAGGAATTTATATTTTATCTAGGCGGTCTAGATTTTAGAAAAAATATCAATGGCCTGTTGACCGCGTATACCATTTTACCAAGTAATATACGGAAAAATTTTCAATTATTAATCATAGTAAGTGACGTAACGGATTCTGTTAAACCCTATCTTAAAGAATTTACCCAACGTTACAACTTAGACAAAGAAGAAATAGTACTTCTAAACCGTATATCTGAAGATAATCTCATTATCTTATATAACTTGTGTAGTCTATTTGTATTTCCATCTCTCCATGAAGGATTTGGTTTGCCAATTTTAGAGGCTATGGCCTGTGGTGCACCCACTATAGCGTCAAATACTAGCAGCATGCCCGAAGCAGTTGGATGTAACGAGGCCTTATTTAATCCAAAGGACCCTCAATCGATAGCAAATAAAATACATGAAGTATTAACAAATAAAAATATCCAACATTTTTTTAAAGAGCATGCAAAAAATCAAGTCAAAAATTTTACTTGGGAGAAAACTGCAAAAAAGGCATTAACCGCGTTTGAAGACGTATACAGTGCTAATCAGAAAATAAAAAATTTAACTTTTTATACCGCCGGGTTTGATAGAAAGAAAATGGCTTTTGTATCGCCTTTACCCTCAGCGCGAACGGGCATTGCTGACTATAGTGCACAGCTACTTCCGGATCTCGCTATTTTTTATGATATCACCTTAATTACAACTCAGAAATCGATAGACGATAATTGGTTAAATGCGAATTTTTCTATTCAGGATGATAAATGGTTTATTAAGCATGCAAATTCTTTTGACGTCATTATCTATCAGTTCGGCAATTCGCATTATCATTATTTTATGTTACAACTCCTAAACTTATATCCTGGAATTGTGGTATTACATGATTTCTTCTTAAGTGGACTTTATCAATGGGCCGATGTCATTGTTGAAAAAGAACAGTATATATTTTATCGATCAATTTATTATTCGCATGGATTTCCGGCATTGTTTGAATTAAAAAATAAAGATCGTCGTTTGATAATTGAGGATTACCCATGTAATCTTGCCGTCCTCAAACGTGCATTAGGAATTATAGTTCTCTCTCAACATACGATAGATTTAGCACTATATTGGTATGGGCCTAATATTGTTTCGAAATTTTCTTTGGCAAATGCACCTCATTTACCTAAAGAAATATCACCGTTACAACGTAAAGAAACTCGAAGGAAATTAGGGTTTAACGAAAACGATTTTTTAATTTGTACGTTTGGTTTTATAGGCGACACCAAACAATGTCATCGTACAATTCTAGCCTGTTCTGATCCTATATTATCTAGTATAAATTTTCATCTTGTTTTCGTAGGCGGAAAAGCAGATGAAGAATATAACCAACTTTTATTTAATTTAATAAAAAAAAATAAATTGGAAAAAAAAATAAAATTTATTGGCTTTACGTCATTAGAGCTCTTTAAAGATTATTTAATTAGTACCGATATTGCGATTCAATTAAGGACAAAATCGCGCGGAGAAACTTCTGCTTGTATTTTGAATTGTTTATCTTATGGAATACCCACCATTGTAAATGCACATGGGAGTATTAATGAGATAAAAGATAATGTAGTTGTAAAATTAAAAGATGAATTCTCAGATGATGAATTAACCAAGGCAGTTTTTAATCTGTATACAAACAATAACGAACGGGATCATTTGTCAAAAAAAAGTTTACACTATATTGAGCAGAAACATCATCCATTAAAAATCTCTAAAGAATACGTTCATGCTATCGAGAATTTTTACAATTTTGATAACACTAGTTTCAGAGAAAGATATCTTTTACAAAAGATTTCTTCAGAAAATTTTCATTTAATAAATAAAAAAAAATTACTATCTATTTCATCAATTATTTCATCACATCGTTTACCATTAAGCTACCCACAGTTTTTAATTGATATTTCATCTATCAACCTAAATAATACGCATTCAGTAACCTCATTTAAATTTGTAGATTTATTACGAAACTTGTTAACTTTTTCAATAAATGGCTTAAGAGTTGAAGCGGTATATTATAATAATATTCTAAATAGATATTGCTATGCTACTAGTTTTGCAACCAATTTATTAAATTTAGAAGATAAATTATTTGGGGATATACCGATAGATATTTTCTCACACGATATATTATTTATTGGAAACTCTATCTATGAAGAAATAGATATAAATAATAATATACAGACATTGAACGCAAAAGGAATAAAAATATTTTATCTAATTTCTAATGAATCTTTACTTAATAAGCATGAAACATCCGAACAAGATAATTTTATATTTCAATCCAATATGAATAAAATATTAAAATTTAATCAAGGCTTTATTTGCATCGGAGATCAAGTTTTTTATTCATTTATCAATTACTTAAATAAATACTCCATTTCAAAAAATGAAATAATTAAAATAGCTAAAATATCTTCAATTGATTATAGTACTCTTAATAATAAATTAAAGAAAATAATTTTTCATGATGAATGGGATACAAAATTACGACTTAACAATGACAACAATTTGAATAGTATTTTTTCAAAAGATTCCCGCAGTGAAATAGCTTAAGTATCCCAAAATATTAATAGGCCATATAAAATGTTATTTTGTTCTCCTTTTTTTATATTTGGATTTCTCCCCTTTTTTTTATTATTATTTTTTTTTAGTCATAATAAAATCCGAGATTATATTTTATTAACCGGTAGCATCTTGTTTTATTTATGGGGAGAACCTCTTTTTTGCTGTATTGCATTAATATCTTCATTTGTCGATCATTTCATATGCAAGTTAATTTATAAAATAAATATTAAAAATACTAAAAAAAGGTTTTATCTATCTTTTGGTATCATTATTAACTTAAGCCTACTTGTTTATTATAAATATTCAACATTCATTTTAGATAATCTCATTATATTTCTACCAAGCTTACACTATTCTTCTGATTTCTTTAAAAATATATTGCCGATAGGTATTTCTTTTATTACATTCGAGAAAATAACGTATTTGGTTGATATTTATCATGGCTCAGGAAAACCTGCCGCTAGTTTATTAAAATATTTAAATTATATTTTTTTATTTCCAAAGCTGTTAGCAGGACCCATTGTAAAATATCATGAGATAGAACATCAATTACATCAAAGATTAATTTTATCTACCGATATTATAGTTGGCTTTAAAAGATTTATAATGGGCCTGATAAAAAAATTGTTAATTGCAGATACTTGTGCCGAGATCGTTAATCAGATTTTTTCTCTTGATGCTAATCATCTTAGTTGTAACCATGCTTGGCTGGGATTATTTAGCTTTACATTGCAAATTTATTTTGACTTCTCTGCCTACTCAGATATGGCCTTAGGCATTGCTCGGATGCTCGGATTCATTTTAAATGAAAATTTTAATATGCCCTATATATCTACAAGTTTTACTGAATTTTGGCGCCGGTGGCATATTTCATTATCGACTTGGATTCGTGACTATTTATATATACCCTTAGGGGGAAATCGCGTAGGTAAAAAAAGAAGATATTTAAATTTATGGATTTGTTTTTTAATAGCCGGACTATGGCATGGAGCAAATTGGACATTTGTAATTTGGGGTTTATATAATGGTATATTTTTAATTATTGATAAATTATTTTGGTTAAAGGTCAGTAATAAAATTCCTAAACTTGTCTCTGTTGCGGTAACATTCCCACTTATTGGATTTGGCTTTGTTATTTTCAGATCGTCATCTTTTCAACAAATTTATTATTATCTATTAGCTTTATTTTCACTCAATCACCCAATTTTTAATTATGTAGAAATAACATCCAATGCAATAGTATCGTTAATTTTTGGTGCAATTATTTCTTTTATACCATTATTTCCTGGATACTCTAATGTCACTAAAGGATGCTTAAGTTCAAAGTTTTACTTATTAATTAATAATTTATTATTGAGTGTCTTAGGGATATTTGCCTTTTGTAAATCTGTAGCTATCAACTTTAATCCTTTTTTATATTTTAAATTTTAAACCCGATATATATTAATGAAAAAATTATTTTTTGATTATAATTTTATTATATTTTTATTTTTATTAATTTTTTCACCTTTTTTAATTTTAATAATGAATTTTATATTTTATCCAAATTTTAATTTTTTATTTAATAAAAATTTATCGGGCGTCGTTGAAAATATTAATAAACCGCCTTTGAATTTGAAAAATATTAAATCACATTCTATTCAAAAATATTATGAACAACTATTTATTAAGAAATTACCCTTAAGAAGCTTAACTATACGATTAAACAATCAAATTTATTATTCTTTTTTTAATAAATCTTATTCCAATAATAATCAGATAGTAATTGGTAATGATAATCAGCTTTTAGAACTTCCCTATATTAAAAACTACTGCCAAATAGATGTACCCAAGATAACGAAAGAGTACGTCATTGCTTGGGCTGATAAAATCAAAAAATTAAACGATTTTTTTATCTCAAAGGGGAAGAAATTTATTTACCTAATTGTCCCATCTAAAGTAGAATATTTGCCGTCCTCGATTCCGGCTCGATTTCGTTGTAAACCACATGGAATAAGCCCACAAGTAAGACTATTAGAAACCCTTTTAACAGAAAGAGGCATCCCTTATGTGAATGGACCACAACTAATGATAGAATCGACCAAGAATTACAAAATTAGTATGTTTCCTAAGGGTGGAACCCATTGGAATTATTTAGCTGGAGCGATAACTGCAAACTTTATTTTAGAAACTGTTAATCAATCGAATTCTGCTATATTTAATCCCTTATCTTTTAATTATAAACTAACCAGTAATCCAGAAGGAACTGATGTAGATTTATTTAGCTTGCTTAATCTTTTAAACACTAATGTAAATTATCTTGTACCTAAATTAACATTTAAACGCTCCCTTCCTATAAAATCAGAACTAAAGTTAGCTGTTATTGGAGATAGTTTTGCGACGCAATTTATTAATGCTTTTTTAAAATCAGAAGTTTTCTCAGAAATATTTTATGACAGTTATTTTACATTTAATTTAACATATAAAAAAAATTCCTGGCCTACTTTAAATAAAATTAATAAAGAATCTTCCCATGCTCTAGATGATATAATGTCTTCGGATATAGTTATTTTAGAAGAAAATACAGCCAACACTATGTCAAACTATAGCATGACATTATATAATTTAATGAATAAACTTGCTTTTAATTCTTTGTAAAATATCCTCTACACTTCTGCTTGGAAAATATCCATTTATTTTATTGAATCAATCAGAAACAAACTTAGACGATAATTTTATACTATCTTTAGGATATATAAGAACCTTTCTAGTGTAGCAAGTCACTTCTTTTTTAGGTATACCATATTTAGTATAAATGATATCCTTATTTAGAGAAAATAAATTACCCTTATCAAGCACTATAAAACTAATCGGATTTTCAAATTTTCTTACATTTATTGACCAGTACATAGGCGTTAAATCCGGATTAACAGGCACGATTTCAAGATTTTCCTTGCTCAACGAAGTAAGATAATTTGCATCCCAATATTGGGCGATTCCGTTATGTCCATGCCCCCGTAAGACTTCGTCAATGCAACGAATATCAGGAGGATAGTAATTCATATTTACTTTAAAATCAGATTTATGAAACAAATTATATAAAGAGGCTAATATATATATAAATATTAAATACGCTATAAAAATGTAAATTTTTGTTATAAATTGATAACTCTTAAAAATATAAATCTGTGTAGGAAAAAATAATAAAAATGGAAAGAAAAAAAATGGAATAATATACCGATCTAAAACATACCCTTGGTTACTCAAAAAGCACATACTAATCATACTTATCAATACGCTACATAATATAAAAATATTTAAAAAAATTATTTTTATATTATCATTAAATTTAATATTGTTTTTAGTGCTTTCTAATTTAATAAAATAAAAAAATAAGAAAACACTTAAGTAAAATATAATAAATACACATATGATAAAAAAATTACTAATATTTTTAATTATTTTAATTAGCAAAACTAATTGAAGGCTTAAGCTGCTAAAAGATACTTTTATTAACGAGGGGTGCGATAAATAATCAAATAAAATATCTTTTGGTACCAAATGCTTTGTTAACAAAGCTCCTAAAATACCTGGGAAAATAACCAGACTCGAAAATAGTAGCCATTGATTAAATTTGATATATTTTTTGAAGTAAAGAAAACTATATGCTAGAAAAATTGGAGGTGCAAATTGCTCGACAAATAATAAATCAGATAGACTGCAGCAAAAAGTTATTAATGCAGAAATTCCACCTAAGATATATTTTTTAATACTTAACTTAGTTGTATCAAGTATTTTTAATTGTATACCTATTAAAAATAGGCCCATTAAAAATTCTCCTATATGTACGGCTGGAAGTAACGCAAGCATATAAGGTGAAACATTTTTTAATGCCAGAATAAAAAGACTTCCTAATGCTGCTAATGTAAAAACAGTAGATGTTTTTATTGAAAAAAATTGAGAGTAAATAAGTTTAAGTGCAATATAAGTTATAATTATCATTAACCATATTGCTATTAGAAATTGAAAATAAATATTTTTAATTATAAAAAAAAAGGGGGGGAAGAGTAGCATATCAGGAAAAAAATGCGGCGCTGGAGATATCACCCAATCTTGATAATGACCGTGGTTAAAAAAAATATCGCTAAAAAAACTAGGGAACATCACATGATCAGAATTAAAAAATAAACCAATCAAGTCCTGATGTAAATAAATTACCGTTGCTAATATTAATATACTTAATAACCAAAGAAATTCTATACAATATATAAGTTTATTTTTACTGCTCATTAGAATTTTCCTTTTTAATCTATGTGAGACCATAAAATTATTTAATCTTTACCAAAAGCATTTTATTTAATTCGCAACTAATTATTTAAGGAATTATACTTTGCAAATCCTTCTTCTACTGGTCCAAAATACTTAAGTTGACCCTTTTCAAGTAAAATTACTTTATTACATAGTTTTTTTATTGTTTCATTGGTATGTGAAGCTAAAACCATAATACTGGATTGCTCAATAAATTCGGCCAAACGCCCTTCGGCTTTTTTCTTGAACGTGGCATCTCCAGCCTCTATCATTTCATCCATCAATAAGATATCTGGCTTTATACAAGTTGCAACTGCAAAAGCTAAACGCAATTGCATTCCTGCAGAGTAAGTACGTATAGGTACTGACAAATATTCGCCTAACTCGGTAAATTCCGCAATTTCCTGCATCTTGGCTTGAATCTCTTCTTGGCTAAGACCTAACAAAAGTCCACGTACTAAAATATTTTCATAACCCGTTGATTCTGGATTAATCCCTAACATGACATTCAAAAGAGGAGATACTCTACCTTGAATGTGGATACCCCCCTGGCTAGGCTCGTAAATTTTAGCCAGCACTCGGAGTAAAGTACTTTTTCCTGCACCATTATGCCCAATCAAACCAACCCGATCACCGTGTTCTAGTGTGAAAGTTATATTATCTAACGCTTTAACAACCACTGTGTGCTCTGTTTCTTTACGTAAAGCACCGCCCGTTAGACGCAGAAAACATTTTCTAATTGAACGAGCATTTAGATGATAGATAGGAAAATCAATAGTCAAGGAATTAAGTTGTATTAATGCCATTACAATGTTCCCTTTATAGCCAATACGCAATTCTAGCGCGGTAACGGCTGAATATTATAAAAGCTGAAAAAACACCTAAGATTGTTAAACCTAAAGTTGTGATGAGTGCATAATTTGAAGGCATTGAGCCTAGTAAAGGATTTCTAAATAATTCCATAAATTGTGCAAAAGGGTTTAAATCAATAATGTAATGATAACGCAATGGTAAAATACTCGGCGACCACATGATTGGCGTTAAGAAAAAAACCACTTGAATTAAACTCGCCACCAATATAGGTATGTCACGAAATCGCGTGCCTAACAGAGCCAGTATTGTACTATAGCAAACGGCGTTGATCCAAAGTAACAGCAAGCTAACAAATACAAAAAGTGTATTCCCATTAATTTTAAGATGAAAAAATAATATCAGGGGAACCAATACTAAGATATTATGAAAAAATATAATAAAATTTCGCGTAACAGACTGAAACATAAACACTGAATAGGGTTGTTTCATTTGCTTTATGAATTGATCGGCATTTACAAACGTCATTGTTGCATCATTAACGATTAACGAAATTAAATTCCAACCCAGAATACCTGTCGCAAGGAAAGGATAGTAGACGGCTAAATCCATTTTGAATAGATGACCATAGAGTATACCCATGGTATAGATAGTAATTGCCATGCTGATGGTAATCCAGAAGGGCCCCAGCGTTGAACGCCGATAGCGAAGTTTTACTTCGTGCCAAGCAAGTAATAACCAAATCCGCCATGATTTAAGACCATCTGCAATATCATCCCAAGCAAAATGATATTTCTGATAAATTGAAAATTTAGTCAAGTCATAATTCCGCAGAAATATTATTTTAAATAGATCCCATTCTATGCCATGAATATACTCAGGTGTACATAACGCGTCAATATACACTACCTAATTACCTGAAAATAAGTTTGTATATTCTTGCAGGGTACAGAAATAAAAAATTTTTTCCTGTAAAATACTAAAAAATGTTGCTTAAACTAATCATGCATAAAGGAATATACAATGGAGCTACCCTTTCAATTACCCCCTTTACAAAATGGTCTTTGCCCTGTTTGGACTGGGCTTGACTTTCAGATCGGTCAAGAGCGCACTAAAGTATTAAGCTATAGCACTAATAGTTCCGGTTGGAATGATGATCTTAACGCTTTTCACGAAGATGCCTTTAAAAATCATTTTCTTAATAAGCTATCCAGAATTTATACTATCCATCAATTAAAAAAACACCTAGCATCGTTAACCAAACCTAGCCTATTAGAAATAGGCTGTTCATCTGGCTATATGTTGCAAAAACTAAATCAATTATTTCCTCATGCTACGCTTATTGGCGCTGATATAGTTTATAAGCCACTTATAGAATTATCTAAACAACTCACTATTCCATTGTTACGTTTTGATATATTGCAATGTCCTTTACCTGATAACTGTATAGATGCCATTATTTTATTAAATGTATTAGAACACATAGAAGATGATGTCTCCACATTAAAACAAATTTTTCGTATTTTGAAGCCCAATGGAGCGCTTATACTGGAAGTACCTGCAGGTCCGCATTTGTATGATGTGCATGATAAAATCTGCATGCATTTTCGCCGATATAAACTTACTAAGCTCTGCCAATTAATTACTAAACAAGGATTTAAAATCACTCATCGTTCACATCTAGGTACTTTGATTTATCCCGCTTTTTTCTTAGCTAAGCTATGGAATAAACGTTTACTCTCAAAACCAGATAATGAGCAGCGTCAACTAATAGAAAAAAAAATTCGTCAAACAAGCAAAAACAAACTACTGTCTGGACTTATGGATTTGGAATTAAGACTAGGAAAATGGTTTTCATACCCTTTTGGAATTAGATGTGTCGTATCGTGTATTAAACCGACTGTTGTTGATTGATTATCAGGTTTATTATGAAAAACTAGTGGGCGTATGTATATGAGTTGGGCTTTCAGTTAAATGTTTATGCTGCAGTTTTGCTGCCTCAACAAAGCCCACAAATAAAGGATGGCCATCGCGCGGATTCGATGTAAACTCAGGATGAAATTGACAACCTATAAACCAAGGATGATTTTCTAATTCTATCATCTCTACCAAATTTCCATCCTCAGAACGACCAGAAACCATTAAACCAGCCTTTTCTAAGCCGGGTAGTAATTGATCGTTAACTTCATAGCGGTGTCGATGACGTTCTATAATACTATCACGACCATATAACGCTCTAGCCTTGGTTCCTTGTTTTAGGCAGCATATTTGGCCACCTAGACGCATCGTACCCCCTAAATCTGAATCTTTATTGCGTTTTTCAAGTTGGCCATCGGCAGTAGTCCACTCGGTTACCAAAGCAACCACGGGATAAGGTGTATCAGAATCAAATTCCGTACTATGCGCATTGGTTAAGCCCGCTACATGACGAGCAAACTCGATCAAGGCCGTTTGCATCCCTAAACAAATTCCTAAATAAGGTATGTGATTTTCACGCGCATAGTGCGCCGCTAAAATCTTGCCGGCTATTCCTCGTTTACCAAACCCCCCCGGTACCAAAATAGCATCTAAGGGCTCGAGTAATTTTACACCTTGCTGTTCTAAAGCTTCAGCATCGATATACACCACATTCACATGCGTATGCGTTTTAATACCCGCGTGTACTAAGGCTTCACTCAGCGATTTATAGGAATCAGCAAGGCCCATATATTTTCCAACCATTCCAATTTTTACTTCGGCAGTAGGGTTTTCTTTGGCAGCAACGACTTCTGCCCAAGCTTTTAAATCAGCGGGGGGATAATCAATTAAACCAAAACGCTGTAATACTCTTTCATCCACACTTTGTTGGTGCAATAACAAAGGGATCCGGTAAATATTATTGACATCGGGCAAAGAAATAACGCCTGGGAGCTCCACATTGGTAAATAAGGCAATTTTCTCACGCGCCTGTTCGGGAATTTCTTCTTTGGAACGACAGATAAGCATATCCGCTTGAATACCGATCGAACGTAATTCTTTAGTCGAATGTTGTGTAGGTTTGGTTTTGATTTCACCTGCAGTGTTAATGTAAGGCACTAACGTTAAATGAATAAATAATGTAAATTGACTCCCCAATTCGATACGTAATTGACGAATAGCTTCTAAGAACGGCAAAGACTCTATATCTCCGACGGTTCCACCAATTTCGACTAAAGCAATATCGGCGCCGTGTGCACCTTTTAAAATTGCTTGTTTTATTTCATCGGTGACATGTGGAATAACTTGCACCGTACCACCTAAATAATCGCCGCGTCGCTCCTTACGTAGTACACGCGCATAAATTTGTCCGGCAGTAAAATTATTGTCTTTAGTCATTTTAGCACGCACAAAACGTTCATAATGACCTAGGTCTAAGTCCGTTTCAGCGCCATCTTCTGTGACAAACACTTCACCATGTTGGTAAGGACTCATTGTTCCTGGATCAAGATTCAAATAGGGATCCAACTTTAGCAAACTAACTTTAAGCCCCCTAGATTCTAAAATGGCCCCTAAGGAAGCTGCAGCGATACCTTTCCCTAAGGAAGAGACTACACCACCCGTAATAAATATATATCGTGTCGCCATTTAAGAGAGTTGAACCTCCGAAAATAAATGATTATTTAACCAATTTGCTAATAAATTAGCTACAAAACTAGCGGCTTCGGATTCTTGCATAAAGCCTTTATTATAAACGGCTTCACAAACATCTGCAAAACAAGAACCTTGTTTTAATAGCCAGAAGACTAAGGTTTCTGCGTCGGTTAAAGCTATTGCGTAAGACTGTAATCCTTTACGCCAAACTACACAATGATTTTTAGTCCTTTGTACTTCTGGTACAGATTTTTCTTGAACTAAAGCTTGCCATATCGCAAAGCTATTATAATTAAAGCTAAAATATTGGACTGAAGGATGAAATTTAAAACATAAGGACGGCCAATTTTTTTCAGCCACATTAGCTAATGCTTCAAAGCTCAAACAAGGCGCATCGGCTGCCTCTAAACTAATAATTAAAGACTTAATCAATTGCACTAATTCACTTAAATAGGGTTGTTCAGAATAAGGAGCATACTCGGTTAGAAATTGAACTAATGGCTCACTAAACTTTGCTATCGAATAAAACTGGGATGGATAGGCATCGATAAACGCTTCTGTCAGTTCTACAAAGGCTTCATCACCCAATAACTTAGCCAGCAATCCATATTCTTGTTCTAACGCATCTATCAAGCGCCAACCATAAGCATTGCTATATACTGCTAAGCGTTCGTGTATTGTCCCTTTTATTGGTAATACCAATTGGTTTAAAATTTGCTCATCTTCTCCCATTAAATGGGTTTGCAATACATGTTGCAAATTAGCTAATGCAGACATTTTCTTTCCAAATGTTTTTTGCTATCTTTTTGGCCTGTTGTAACTCAGCGAATAAAACTGGAAATTCAGGTATATCATCATCGCGTTCTATCATGGTGGCAACTTTACCAAACCTTTTTATAGCTTGCGCATAGAGAGACCAAACACCATCGATAATAGGGGCATCATGTGTATCAATAATATAATCACCACAATTTTTATGCCCTGCTAAATGAAACTGTCGTACTCGATGTATAGGGATCGCATTCAGATAGCTTAATGGATCGAAATGATGATTGACAGCGCTAACATAGATATTATTAATATCCAGTAAGATAAAACAATCCGCTTGTTCAGCTATAGCCGTTAAAAATTCCCATTCTGTTACACTAGAATCACGATATTCTATGTAACTTGAAACATTTTCTAGTAAGATCTGTCGACCTAAAAAATCTTGTACTTGTTTGACACGCTCAACCACGTGTTTCAAAGCTTCTTCAGTATAAGGTAAGGGCAATAAATCATGCATATTTAAGCCATCAACGCCAGTCCAACATAAATGATCGGAAATCCAAACAGGCTGTATTTTATCTGCTAATGCCTTTACTTTTTTTAAATATTCGAAATTAAGTGGATCACAACTTCCTATCGACAAAGAAACACCGTGCATCACGAGCGGATAATGTTCGCGGATAGCATTAAGATAATAAAGAGGTTTGCCCCCAGGCACTAAATAATCTTCAGTAATTGCTTCAAACCAATCTATTGCAGGTCTATGTTCTAAAATATAAGAATAATGTTGGGTACGTAAACCAAGACCAAAACCAAGAAAAGCATTCATTGTCAGGTATTAACCTATAAAAAAATCTTTTAACAAAAAAAGCCACGTATAAATACGTGGCTTTATTGTACCTATTCATATGGCTGTTGAACAGCCATTAATTCATTGCAAACTAATTATTATCCATTCATTTGGTTGCTTGCATTTTCAGCGGTTCTGCAGCGATGATGACGGTGATGTCTTCGGTGTTTTGGAAAACCTACTTGCTTACATCGACTCATACATTTACATGTATTACACGGTGCAGCACAAGGCGCCGCACAAGGTGTTTCACAAATTGGAGTGTTTTCTGGAATGTTTCGCGCACCTGTTGCACAACCAGATAAAAATATAGCGGCTGCAGCAGCAGCAATAACCAAACCTGACTTTTTCATGATCATGATCATCTATCCCCTGTAATAAAAATGGATAAGAAAAATTTTTCTGCCCCTAATCTACCGCTTATAGCATTACACTATAGAACAGCTAGTGACACTTAGTTTTTATACATAATTGTAAAAGAATGCAAGTATTTTTTAAATTTCAGTACATAAACGCACAAAAAATAAACTATATTGATTTTTTTCTTAACGAATTGCGACAATAATTAAAAGCAAAAAAATAAATAATAAACAGTATTAAAAAACTCATAAACATCATACTTTCATTAAATTGATAAAAAAAAGCACTTAAACCGATTAAGCCTAATACAAAATTCACACTGCCAAAAAAAATATTAATTTGTAAGGGAGAAAAATTTAATGCTAATAATAAATGATGACCATGCTGTCTATCTGAAAAAATAATCGGCTGACCGATTATTAACCGGTAAAGCATCACAGCAGTCGCATCAAATAACGGCACCGACATAATCCATAACATCGTCACCGGCGTTATTGGCCGAAAATTGTTCTGCGAAAGTTCAATTAAAAACCATACTAAGCCAAATCCTAACAACATACTTCCAGCATCACCCATAAAAATTTGTGTCGATGTACGACCTGGAAAAGGGAAATTAAACCACAGAAAACCTAACACACTAGCGGCCAGTAACAGCAATAAAGAAGCTGCTGAAAAATGCTGTGTAAACATTGCACAATAAATTAATAAGCTTAATTCCACTAACACTAACGTTCCTGCTAAACCATCCACGCCATCTATCATGTTAATGGTATTAATTATTCCCAATCCGGCCACCAATGTCACGATTAAACTGGCATAATGTCCTAAATAAATATCTTTAAAAAAAATCAAATTACCAAGATGTGTAATATAAATATTTCCCCAAAAAATCATTAGCAACACCGCAGCAATTTGTGCGAAAAATCGACTTTTTGGAGATAATTCTCGAAAATCATCTAAAAAACCGACAAAAACTAATAACGCCGATCCAGCAATGAAACTACGATAATTTTGCAGAGAAATGGGCAAGGTTAACAAGCCGACTAATAAACCCATTAGCATCGCTAAACCACCAATCAAGGGTACATTTCCTTGATGTTGTTTACGTCTATCTGGCGTATCAATCAAACCTAAACGTAATGCTAATGGGCGTAGTAATAGAATACAAAACACAGTCATACTGAAACTAAGTCCTGCAGATAGTAAATCAAACATTTTTTATTATCTCATTTTTTATAATACAAACTCAGCTTCTAGGGCATCATTTCTAAACATTTTCACTGTTGCCAAAGATACTTCCGTTAAATCTCTGCCGAGCCAATTTAATTTCTTTAAAATATCATGGCTCAAGGTAATAATAGGACAATGTATATTTTCAGCCTGAATAATATTAAGTACTTCTCTAGGACTTGCCCAAATTAGTTCTTGATTCGGTCTATCTTTTAAAAGCTCGACACTCTTAGCCATTAATGGTACTGGGTCAATACCGGTATCAGCAATCCGACCTGCAAATACAGAAATATAGGCGGGTATATTGACTCCTAATACTTCGCTTACTCGTACAACTTGCTCAATTGTAGTCAATGCTGTTACGTTTTGTTTGACGCCCTGCTGAGCGAGATCTTCAATCAAAGTGAAAGTAAATTTACCGTCGCTATCCATGATTGGGATTTTAACATAAACATTTTCTGCCCATGCATGGATAGCTAAGGCTTGGCGTTTCATTTCGATCAGATCATCAGAAAAGACTTCAAACGAAATCGGTCGATCAGGAATGGCTTGTAAAATTTCTATTGCAAATTTCCGGTAATTTGTAATCCCTGATTTTTTCATTAAGGTAGGATTGGTTGTAAAGCCCTTAATCAATGGATTTTTATATAAATCCAACATGGTTGCTATTTCTGCGCCATCCGCATATAACTTAATCGTTAAATCTTTGAGTTTCATCCAATCTACTCCTTAGTTGCAAACAAGGGAAAAATCTTGAACCTATCTGATAAATAGCATTTATATCGATGCAATTTCTAAATTGTGAATTAAACTTTGAGCAAAATAAAAATTAATAACGAAGCAAGAAAGATATAGTAACTTCTAAACAAGTATAGATTCCCATTTGGTTGTTATTGATTTTAATTTTGGATGGGCCACTAATAAATGCCATATCACTGCTTGAAAAGCTTCCGCATGAGGGGTAACGTGAGCCACATTAATAGTAGGAATTAACACATAAGCATCAGCAAGTTTAGCCGTATAACCGCCATCCCTACCTAAAATACCCACTATTTTTGCACCCCTTTCTTTTCCAAAGTTTAAAGCGGCAACAAGATTTGGGCTAATATTTTTAACTAAGTCGCCACCACCCACTGATAAAATAAACAACATATCTTTTTCTGATAAATGACTAATCTCTAACCATTTTGCAAAAGCCGATTCCCAACCATCATCATTGATACGTGCTGTTAACTCTGAAATGTTATCTGTTGGAGTATAGGCTTCAATTCCAACAATTTTTCTAAAATCATTCACTGCATGAGAAGCATTGGCTGCACTACCGCCCACTCCTAAAAAAAATAAGCGACCTTTTTTCTGACGTAACTCCTTTAATAAATCTACGATGAGGTCGATAGCGCTCAGATCTAAGTTATCAATAATTTGTTTAGTTTCATCTAAAAATTGTGATGTAAACATAAAAAATCCATTTTAAGTAAATATAAAATATTTATTTTTTAAAGCTAAATTTTTTTTAGGGCGAAATGTTAATCCTATAGAAATATTACACCACGTATAAGGTAAAAATTTTAATGGAAAAAATTCGCACAATTCTAATTTAAAAAAAGGAAGAATTTCTGCTAAAATTTCTTGTGGCACATTAACGTGCTCTCGTTCTATAAACCATTTATAGGGTTGCTGATATCTTTTTTCAAAGATCCTTTGTACAGAGACCCTTCTACCAATGGAATACCCAAATCCTCCCTCACAAGGAATTACCACAGAAAAAACTCCTCTTTGCTTATGGCATACTCGATAAATTTCTTTAATTGCACTCGGCAAATTGGGAAGATGTTCTAATACATGTGAGGCAATAATTCGATCAAATTCATCATCGGGTGCTGGAATTTTTTCTTGACAATCACCCACCCATACTTGAATATCCGGATGGTTATGACGTATGCCTTCAGCCATATTCTCTCTTAACTCAAGAGCCACATAATTTTGTCGCTGTAAGTCAGAAAGCTTTTCATGGAAAATATGCTCTCCTAATCCAGCGCCAATTTATAAAGTTTTAATGAAATCTAATGGTCTATTTTTAATTATATAATCATTATTAAAACGTTCCAGAAATGAAAACTTACTAGGAAAAATGGTATACAAATACTTTACGAAATCATCACGAATCCACTTTTGGTCTTCGCTTAATTCTGGAAATATTTTAGGCCATTTTTCACAGCTCATGTTAAGATATTATTCCTTTGCTTAACGAATTTTTCAAAATCATTAACTCCATTAATTGAACCTATTTCATAAAATCTATGAAAAATCTCATAATGAGTCAATTGGTGTTGTGCCACTAATCTCTGAAAAACGTCGCTTAAATCATTTAAGTAATCCTTAGTAGAAAAAATATTTTTTTTAAATAAAGATAGACCGTAATCAATATAGGTCATATTAACAGTTTTATTTTTTTTATCATATTTAATAATTTGATCATCACTTATTTCAATGTTACTGGTATCACCTTGATTATTGTTTTGGAAAATTGTCATTAAAGCGGGTTTAGATTGCTTTTGAAAAAAATCCTGAATATTCCTGTAATCAATCGGCAAATAGCTATCGCCATAGAGTATAAAAAAATTTTCTTCTAATAACGGTAAAGCATTACGAATAGCTCCAGCCGTTCCTAATAATTTTTCACCATCCTTCGAATAAGTTACTGACAAACCAAATTGTTTGCCATCTTTCACGTATTTTTGAATTAAATTTCCTAAATAACCTATACAAAGGACAATTTTTTCAAACCCTCGATTTTTCAATAGTCGCAATTGATGCGCAATAAAAGGTTCTTCATTCACTAATATCAAAGATTTAGGTATCGTTTTAGACAATGCTCCTAAACGCGTCGCTAACCCACCTACTAAAATAACCATAGGAAATAATTTATTCATTCTATGATTGGGCAATTAATTTAGTACCTTCAAAATCAAAACGAAATCGGACTTCCTTCAAACCTACTTCACGCATAACTCGACGTAATTGAACTTTATCCTCTGCAAAAAACATCAAAAAACCTCCTCCACCCGCACCAATTAATTTTCCACCTAAAGCGCCGTTATTGAGCGCCAATTCATACCATTGCGTAATTTTTTCATTACTCATTTTTTCAGATCGCGTCTGTTTATGTATCCAATGCTTATTCATTAAGTCAGAAAATCTAATTAAATTACCTGCTTCTAAAGCCACTCTACTTTCAAAAGCTATTTCCTTTATAAAATGTAGATGCTCTGTCATCTTTTGATCATTATGTTTACTTTGTTCATCCTGCTCCTTTAGAATAATAGAGGCTGAACGTGAATATCCGGTGAAAAATAACAATAAATTATCTTCAAGCTGGTAAAGCGTATCTGATGCTATTTTTAGCGGGAAAGCATTAACTTTACCTTCTGATAAAAACTCGAAACAGGTTAACCCACCGTAAGCCGATATATATTGATCTTGTTTTCCAATCGGTTCTCCCAAACGTTCTAATTCAATATGACAGGCTTGTTCGGCTAAATCCTGAGGGTGAACTAAATTTTTTTTAAAGGCATGGAGATTTTTCAAAAGCGAGGTAGTAAAACTACCCGACGATCCCAATCCTGTACCCGCAGGGATATCCGCCATACTGGAAATTTCCAAATGAGTCGCTTCTATCTCAATAAATTTTAAGGATTCTCGGATAATAGGATGTTGGATATCATCCGTATTGATAACTTTTTCTAAATTGGAATACTTTATAATTAATTCTTCCACAAAAGTTTGATGTAAGGTTATGTAAACATACTTATCAATTGCGGCTGCAATCAAAAAACCACCATGTTTTTGGTAATAAGAAGGTAAATCTGTTCCGCCTCCACCAAGGGAAATTCTTAACGGACTACGTGTGATAAGCATAACCCGATCCTTTTGCTACTTTTTCTACAATCGTTAAAGCGGCATGCGCATCCTTTAGCCCAGGATTTGCCGGACGTTGATGCTTAATATCATCTAATAGAGCAGAAAACTCTAACTGCCACGAATCATCACCCATAGGATATTCCCAAATACTTGTTTCGGGGGGGCCCATGTGCGGCAACATTTTATAATAACTTAAACGTTCTACACCATAACTGCCACCTAAACCTTGAATTTCTAACTTAGCTTTTTTACCATAAATTTCAAAACAAAATAAATTCTTCCATTCTGTGCAACTTGCATGAAGAAAGGCAGTTTGCTTTGCAGCCGTTTTTAATAGAATAAATCCGTTATCATCCACGGGTCTATCCCAATAATAAGTATG
Source organism: Candidatus Aquirickettsiella sp. (assembly GCA_049283295.1). Classification (GTDB taxonomy): domain Bacteria; phylum Pseudomonadota; class Gammaproteobacteria; order Diplorickettsiales; family Diplorickettsiaceae; genus Aquirickettsiella. The sequence goes on along the minus strand of JBAPVR010000047.1, from coordinate 7,526 downwards.
TGCAAAACCATCTACTTCAGCAAATTCTCCTAAAAACCACCGCGATAGATCAACTAAATGTATTCCTTTATCAAGTAACTCACCCCCACCCGATAATTCCGGAATCGAACGCCATTCTTTATCGTAGCCTATTCGACCTCCATGCCCATAACGACCTCGAATAAACATTAATTCACCCAAATCACCGGTTTGATATATTTCGTATGCTTTCGACAGTGCTTTATGGTAACGGTGATTAAATCCTACTTTCACTATAACATTGGATTTTTCCATTGCCGCCATAACCGGTTCCAACTCCACACTAAATCGGGCACCAGGCTTCTCAATTAATACATTTTTTCCTGCTTTAATAGCCGCTAGACTAATTTCAGTTAACACTTCATGGGTAGTCGCTATAATAACTATATCTATCTCTGATTTAGTCATAACCTCTTGCCAGTCCGATAGAACCCGACAGCCAGGTACTAGACTTGCTAAATTTTGCGCACGCTGCAAATTTTTATCGACACAATATAATAACCGTCCGCCTTTTAAATATCGAGCGCGTTTATTACCAATCAAACCACAGCCAATAATAGCAACATTCATGATATATCTTCCTCATAATTTTTATGGTTTTCAGGTTTAATTCTACGTAAGGTATAAATATCTGTCATGGCAATTTCTGGATAATATTCATGTAAATTTTCCCATTGATCCCAGACCGCACTAATCAATTTCCCAGTAATACCATCTGCAGCATCAGAAGCAAGATATACCGATAAATCTGCTGCTAATTCTAGCGAAGATCCCCCCGTTTTTGCTTGTTCAATCGCTACTTGATAATATTTATGCCCTACATTTTCCGGCCCAGCACTTAATACTTCATCTAAAAATCCTGTATTTAACGCACCAGGAGAAATCGCCATGACATCAATATTAAATTCACTTAATTCGTTAGCCAGTGTTTCCGAAAAACGCACGATACCTGCTTTAGAAGCAGCATAAGCACTAAAATTTGGCATAGGTTTAGTTGCCCCGCCACCTGATATGATAATAATTTTTCCCTTTTTTTGCTTTTTTAACAAAGGGATAACAGCGCGACATTGTAGAACCGTACCTTTTAAATTAATATCTATTGCATCGCTCCATGCTTGCCAATCCAAGACATCAAGTGGTCCTTTAGGCCCATAAATTGCGGCATTTGCCACTAAAATATCTACGCCACCCAATTCTTTCTCAGCGATTTTAATGAGATATTCTACTTGCTCAGGCGAAGCGACATCCGTAGGAATAGCGATGACTTTGCTATTAACCGGTGCAATAGCCTGTAATTCAGCTTGCTTTTTTAAAAGTTGAATTTTATTTCTCGCACAAATCAATATATGCGCGCCCGCCTTCACATAGGCTTGTGCAATAGCGGATCCTAAGCCTTTACTAGCGCCGCTAATAATGGCTTTTTTATTAAGTAATTTCATTATTACATCCTATTTTAAAATATTTAATGGTTTTTTTACCTTCTAGTTGCTTACTTAAAAAACCACTCGTATCAAATACGTAAGGTTTTCGTCGTTCCGTATCTAATTGTTCTATTTTAATATTCATGAACTCAGGACATTCCGTTCCAACAACAATCACATCAGATTTATAAAGAACAGAATCTATATCTTGTTGCAAATTAATAAATTGTTCTAATTCGGGTACTAAATTTTGTATGGCAGGATCATAGGCATTTACAATTGCGCCCTGCGCACTCAGCCACAAACTAATTTTAACAGCTATAGAATATCTTAAAGCATCCGTTCCTGGTTTATACGCTAAGCCTAAAACAGCCACTGTTTTACCTCTTAAATCTTCTATGTTCTCAATTATTTTTTTTTGTATCCAATCACTATGATTTTGATTGCTGAGCAAAACTGTCTGAAAGAAATTATCATTTAAAAGGTATGATTTATTCATTTGTACTAGATAATTAAGATCCCGGCCTAAAGTACCCTCAGAAAATGCTCCACCCGGGGTTAAATAGGCATTGGGGCCTATTCGAATATCTGTTTTTAAGCCTTGAGCGATAGAATGCACATCGGCGCCATAATATTCACACAATGTAGCGAGTTCATTAATAAAAACAATCGACGTCGCTAAAAAAGCATTAATAGCATGTTTAGTCATTTCAGCTGATTCTATCGACATCCAAAGAATTTTATCCACTATCGGATGTAATAATTTTTTTATAATAAGCTCGGCTTGTTCTGAGCGAATACCCATAATAATACGATCGGGTTGCAAAAATAAATCTATCGATTTTCCCAAACGTAAATTTTCTGGCGAATAGATAAAATCAATCTGTTTTTCTTTATTTTCCTGAAGAAACATATTTTTTATTGCTTGAGTAGTGCCAACGGGTATTTGCGAAGAAATAATAACTAACGCATTATTTTTAAAATAAGGAAAAAGCTTTCTTAATCTATCCGTAATTTCATTTATATTCGCCTGACCCAAATCATTGAGAAATGTGTCATACGTTATCCAAATAATATCTAAATCTTTTAGTCCCTCGGGAGTATTAATAAAATCTAAAACATTATTTTTCATTCCCTCAGTGATAAGCTCAGTCAACCCAGGCTCATAGAGAGGAGGAAAACCTAATTTTAAATTTCTAATTAATTGCGGATCTTCGTCAAAGGCAATCACGGTATGGCCAAATTTTGTTAAACAAGCCGCGGTGACACAACCAAGATGCCATAAGCCCACTACAGCCACTTTCATACTCTGACCTCCATTAACCACGTATTTTTTCTTAAGTAATTTAAGGTTTGAATAATGCTTTTCTGAATAGTAAACTTAGGTTGCCAACCTAATCCATTTATCTTTTTACAGTCCAAGAATATAATAGGATTATCACCTATCCATCCCCGTTTCCCTCCTGAATAATTTAATTCCGGCCTAATCCCTAACTCAGTAGAAATCCAAACAACAGAATCTTTAACTTGACAGTAATCATTGGTACCTAAATTAAATATATTAATTTTTTCATTAGATTTTTTTAATGCTAATAGAATGGCATCAATACAATCTTGTACATATAAATACGATTTAGATTGATTTCCATCACCTAAAATTTTTAATAGCCTAGCGTTATTTACTAATTGCCGATAAAAATCAAAAATATGACCATGTGTATAACGCTCGCCTAAAATTGATACAAAACGAAAAATATAAGCTTGGATATCAAATGCTTCGCTATAGGCTTGAATGATACCTTCTGCGGCTACCTTCGAAGCTCCATAGAGTGATGTTTGTATTGGAAAAGGAGCATTTTCAGGCGTTGGAATGATATCAGCTTCGCCATAAACCGAGCCTGTAGAAGAAAAAATTATTTTTTTTATACCTTTAATACGCATCGCCTCTAACACATTAAAGGTTGCAATCGTATTTTGTTGCAAGTCTTTTTCGGTATGCTTAATACCATTTCTAACGTCTGCATTAGCAGCAAAATGAAATACCCCATCGCAATGCGAAGGAATGCAAGCTAATAAAGTTTTTTGATCGAGACAATCTCCTTGAATAAATTTAAAAGTAGAAAACTGTTCTGCTACTTGTAAAAATTGCGTAAAACCAGTAGTTAAATTATCATACCCAACTACATGGTGTCCTTGCATGAGTAGTCTATCAATTAAATGACTGCCTATAAATCCTGCACAACCCGTTACAAAATAATTCACTTTTAAAATTTCCTTTTAACAAAGTAATATATTTATTCAACTCTCTCTTTTAATTCAGACAAGCAGGTGTTATCTTTTTCGATCGTAGCGTCGATAATATACATGGGTCTCCTCTTAACTTCATCATAAATACGACCAATATATTCGCCCATTAAACCTAAAAATAATAATTGAATACCTGAAAAAAATGTTATTGCTAAAATTGTAGTAGATAATCCAGGAGTTAAATTAACCCCTATAATTTTTTGCAATAAAAAGAAACCTCCTAGCAAAAACCCAAAAAAAGCGATAAAAAAACCCATTATAGACATTATTTGTAATGGACGACTGCTAAAACTGATAAGTCCATTTACAGCAAGTTTAAGCGCACCGACATACCGATTATAATTACTTTTTCCGAATAACCGTGGCTCTCTATCAAATTCGACAAAAGTTTGTCGAAACCCTACAAAAGCAACTAATCCTCTCAAAAAACCATGTTTCTCATGTAATTGACGCAGTTCTTCCATGACTCGACGAGTCATAATTCGAAAATCACCTGTGTTACGTGGAATAGGAACTTCACTTAATTTAGCAATTAACATATAACCAAAATAGGCAATGGTTTTTTTAATCCATGACTCGCCTTGCCTTGAACGTCTGGTTGCATAGACAACTTCATAACCCTCATTTAATTTATCATACAAAGTACCAATTAACTCAGGTGGATCCTGTAGATCAACATCAATGACTACACACGCATCTCCTTTACAATTTAAAATACCTGCGATTGTCGCGGCTGGCTGGCCAAATTTTCTTGAGAATTTTATTAACTTAATTGATGAGTTAAGATGTATCTGCTCTTTAATAATTCTTTCTGTACAATCGGAGGAAGGATCAAGACAAAATAATATTTCATACTTTATTCCTATATTTTGCAAACTCAAATACAAACGTTTTAAAAAAGGAAGAATATTTTTCTCTTCATTGTAAACGGGCACTATAACTGATAATTTTATAGAAGAATAAAAACTTTCCATGTCTAAATTACTCCTTGATAACAATTTTATGTGCAAATTAATTTTATTTAAATTTCAAAAACTAATTTTATAAATACATTTAGTGTTTTCTAAAATTTTTTTTTGAATTTAATGTTAACGATGAAATAAAAAGTCCCAAAGTACGAGTATCAGGACTTAAACCAAGCCTAAAAGGAGAAATAGCATTTTTAAATTCAAATTGAATTTCTAATAAATTATTATCACCAATAATTGAAGTAGGAATTTCGATTCTCCTAATAATTAAATAATTCCTAAGATCATAGGTTAATTTCCCTATAAATCGGTGATTAATTATTATGTCCACAATTAAAGCAGGATGTTTTATATTAATAAAAGGTAAAGCATCCACCGTTAGTATTAAATTAGCGGTTGGTTTTTTGGCAAGTTTAACTACCAATGTAGATTGGGCACCATCCGTCCAAGTCCCCTTTCCTTCTGGCGTACTCCAACCTTTGATTAATGTCGTATAATCTTTAAAGTTATCGTCTAAAGTCTGAAAGTAAATAGGTGTATTTAGTTTATATAAATAGTATTTAGCCCAACGTATTTTTTCTGTTTCCGTAGAGCTTTCTCCCCAATTAGGTAATAAAAGAAAAAAACCATCGGCTTCATTTATTTTATAAGGAAGATTCATTTTTGTATTAATAATAATTCTTCGTATTCTTTCATCCTTAATAACATATAAAGCATTTTTATCTAGCTCTCCCTTTAAAATAGCATCCATCAATCTATTTTTATTTTTATTTAATTTATCAAAATCAACACGAGCAAAATATCCTATATTAATGCTTAATCTATTAAAAGCCGCATAATAAACTAAAGGAGCCCAATCTACAGGTGCAAATTGCGGAGGCGTATAAATAATTTTTTTATATTTTCCTGCGGCTTTAACCCAGATAGGGGACTTTAATGCGGATATGTACGTTTTGGAATGGCCTAACCAAATTCTGAAATGTTTATATATCTCTGCTGAATCTGTAACTTGAATAACGATGCAAATTAAAATCAAGCTTACAGCAACATATTTTTTATAACATTTAATAATTAAATATAGAATTCCTAAGTAAAGAAGATAGTACATCGGTAGTACCATTCGACCAGTAGCACGAAACATACCTGCAATCTCTGGTAGCCAATAGTGAAATAATTCATATTGACCCATAGCAACCCGATTTGACATAGCTAATATCATTAATAAAAAAGCTATGCTTATTAAAGGTATTATCTTTTTAAAATTTAAAAAAAGTCCTTTTAATTGTTTATCTAAAAGCTTAGATAGCCCTAGTAAACCTAAAAGAATCATGCCTAAACCCAGATAGCTAAACCCTTCATAATCTCCTGGGGTGTGTGGTTGTTTTCTTAAAATATGCGACCAGGTGTCAAAATCAACATCTGAAGGATCAATAAATGACAATAAATTCATCCTATAATATCCTAAACCCTGCATAGCGAAGCCATTATGCAGCATAAAATAACCTGCTTGCCACATCACCAAAGCAAGTATTAATCCAGTTAAAAAAATATGCTTTATTATTTCTAGATAAGTTAATTCATTTACAATTTTTCGATTTACTAAATCTGAACCCCATAAAGCTAATAACATAAAAAGAAAATAAGGATGTACCAAGCTACTTATTGTTAGCAAAATAAGCCAAACATAATAACGATAGCGTACTGACAAACATAGTAATATTGCCGCGAGAATTAGCCATTGACCTAAAAATTGCGGATGTCCATGCAGGCGCCATAGTAAGGGTGGCGCTAAAACAAAAAAAATACATCCTAAAAATTTAAAGTAAACCTCTTTTGTTATTTTTTCTAGCAATTTCCATGAAAAAATGGCTTGCAAAATGAAACAAAAAAAAATCCATAATCCAGTATATTGAAAAGGTGTTGGCAATAAATCGGATAGTATTTTAAAGGGTAAAGCAAAAATAAATAACGGCTCTGCATAAACAATCGATCCGCCCATTCCCATGCCATAGGGATAATTAGCGCCTAAAGGATTTTGAAAAAAGGGAGTATGTCTAAAAAATTGCCACGCAAATAAGCCGTCTTCCATATCTCCATGTAGGAAAAGCCAGTTTATATTCTTAGGCCATAGAATTCCACCTCCTGTTACAATAATAAAGGCAGCAATTCCGATGAGGAAAGGTATATAAAGATCAGATAAAACTTTTAACCTGCGCATATAAATCCATTATCCTTGTAATCACAATACCTGGCTGTTTTATTAGTAAGTTTAACTATAATATAGCCCGAGCAATCATCAGTCCCAGTTCATTTTTATTCGCATGCAACAATCTTTAACTGAAGTCAAATAATCATCAAAATTACCCTCTCTGCATTTTTCTAAAATGCATAATATTAAGCATAGGGACTATTGTCCCAATTTATTTTTTCTCTTTTCGTAGCGCTTTCACTCCAATTAGGCAACAAAAGATAAAAACCATCAGATTCGCTTACTTTATAAGGAAGATTCATTTTGGTATTTACTATTATTTTCCGTAAATTTTTTTCATTTATAAGGAGGCGCTAAAATAAAATATATACTTCCTAAAAATTTTAGCCCTCCATCCTCTGTGATTTTCTCCCTTAACTTCCAAGAAAAAATAGCCTGTAAAATGAAACATAGTAATATCCAAAAACCGGTATATTGACAGGCGAGTCGCTATGCTCACGAAAAATTTCAGCCGTCGTGTCCCCGAAATTTGTTCGCATTACGCGACTATCATTAGGCCGCGACCGTCCTGCGTCCGACGCGCACTCATCCCTAACGGGATTC
>JBAPVR010000046.1:0-1614 GCA_049283295.1 Candidatus Aquirickettsiella sp. | reverse complement strand
GACCGGATTTTGGGACTATGCGACGAGTATGGAGGTTGCGCTCGTGCAGCAGGACGAGCGCGCCATTCTGGCCGCAGCGAAAAAATATATTCAGCATCCGGATGCCGACGCGTTCGAACTCGCCAGTACGCTACGTCAACTGAAGGAGGTCTGGAGTCTGGAGGGGACCGACATCGGAAATAAGCTCTTGCCGGTCTTGGAGTACGCCGTGCTTCAGCGAGAGGGCGGCTCGGTTCATCCAATGCAACTCGGCAAGGTCCCGGTTGGAGAGGGTTTTGAGGCAGTTTACGGCACCGAAGCGACGGTTAAGCTGCAATGGATCGACACTCTTTATCGATGCTGCACGGCCATTGGCCGCATCAGCAATGCCGCAACCGGCGACCCCACTGGAACGGGCTTTCTTATGTCGGGGGCGGATCTATGCTCGGGTTGGGGAAACGGTCCGTTCTTTTTGACCAATTCCCACGTTATTAGCCTGGATCCTGTGGATGAGGCTCAGTTGCGTCCATTGCAGGCGGAGATCGAATTTACACGGCTCAACGGCCGCCCGCGAGTAAGGCTGGGAGAACTCGTTTATAGCTCGCGCCGCATCGCGATGGACATCTCGATCTTGCGAATCATTGCGCCGCCAGACTCGGGCAAGCTCGAGCTCTGCCCTACTCTGGCGAAAATTAGCGGCACCTCAATGCAACGCGTGTACGTAGTCGGCCATCCTAAAGGCCAAGAACTTGCAGTTTCGCTGTACGACAACAGCCTTGCCGAATGTTCACAGCAGTATGTTCGCTACCGAAGCCCCACTGAAGAGGGTAATTCGGGATCGCCCGTCTTAGATCGCCAACTGAGCTGCTTCGCCATCCATCATCGCGCGTTGAAAGAGAAACAACTAAATGAAGGGATCGCCTTGGAGGCGGTCATCCGCGCTATCGCGCAGCAGAGGTCGTGAAGGGTTTCCCGTTGCGGTGCTTGTGTCCCGATCTGCACGGCCAGCGCGCAACAAGCAAATCTGCCGACAGTCGCGGTGCTATCCTACCTAAAGATCTGGCGAGTTGAGATGAACTTGAAGTGTCCGTGCGCCATCAATTAGCGTCGGCACGATGCTACCGTCGGATTGGCTTCCCCACTCTCGCACGGATTGATTCGGCGGACGCGATTTTTGGAGGAGACAAATCATGCGAGGCTGGCCAGCTCGAATTGATTAAAATCGATACGGGAGTACAGTAAAGTTTATTACGCACTTGTTTTCAGGATCAAAGGCTCAGGGTCCGCATCCGCTACGGCGTGACAGCTTAACGGAGTAGCAAATTCTTGCCTCCCGTCAGCGCACAAGATCGCAAAGAGATTGCCGTACAGTTGCTCACTATGGGTGCGGATGACGATTATTTATCTCCGCAACGCGAGGTGACGCCGCCGACGTTGGCTTCATTACCTGCGATCCCCTTCCCTGATGAACGCGCCGCTAGGCACCTCAGGACTATGCCATCTGGGCGCTTGGCAATTTGAACGTGGATTTCGAGATTCGCGATTGAGCCGCCTTGCAACTGGGCGGGCCGGAAGATCAGACGGAGTGTCGAAAATGATGTCCCTGTTTACAAGAAGGAAAGCGATTGGTTTGTT
>JBAPVR010000045.1:0-23921 GCA_049283295.1 Candidatus Aquirickettsiella sp. | reverse complement strand
GAATCCCGTTAGGGATGAGTGCGCGTCGGACGCAGGACGGTCGCGGCCTAATGATAGTCGCGTAATGCGAACAAATTTCGGGGACACGACGGCTGAAATTTTTCGTGAGCATAGCGACTCGCCTGTTATTAATGGCGTTCAATTAACGCCTCCTACTATTGCTAATTCGTTTAATAAGGAGTCTGACTATGCAGTTATAGATGTAAGTGTAAAATCTGTCGCTACGAGTGCAGATGCAACATCACGTCCTGGAATTTTAAATCCAACAGAAGAGGAAGAATTATATTTAGATACCATTAATAAAATACCCGGATTACGTAAAATTTTGTGTTTAATTTATGCTGATTCCGATTTGTATGGGCAGATTTTATCGATGAACAATTTTATTAAGAATTCTAATATTGGTGACACAGGGAAATTAGATTATTTTAAAACCATAGACAAGGTAAGTGTAAGTCTTAATGAAATATGCGAAAATCATGAAATACCTGAAGATAATAGAATTTATTTAAAAAATTTGGCATTACATTATTCTTCATCTCTTTTTGAAAAAAAACTATGGGATAAATTTACGTCTTCAGAAGGAGACTATGCAAATATAGAACCAGATTATGCCACTATAGAAGGTGAAGGTGGTGATGACATTAGAACAGAAAACAACTATGAGATCATGTATGAGATCATGGAAAGGATAAATCAGTCAGTAGGGGAACCAATTTATATGAATATCTCACCCACAAAATCAGAATCAGAAAGAATAGATCAAGCAGAAAAAGATGATAAACCTGTTGAAGTGAAAGAAAACGACTATGAGAATCAGTCAGTAGGGGAACTAATTTATATGAATATCTCACCCATAAAATCAGAATCAGAAAGAATAGATCAAGCAGAAAAAGATGATAAACCTGTTGAAGTGAAAGAAAACGACTATGAGATCACGGCAAGGATAAATCAGTCAGTAGGAGATGATAAGGCCATTGAAATGGAAAAGAACAATCCAGGTGTTAATACACCTTATATGCTGATGGGAAAAGATGACAAAGAAAATATAGATCCAAGACAAGAATCAGATTTAGCAGATTCAACTTATATGACGATGACACGAAAAAATTTCTTTGGAACAAATTCCACAGCTGAAAAAGAAGTTATTCGAGAATCGACTAACCCACTCATGCTAACAGTATAATTTGGATAAAAACTCAATATCCCATATCAGAAGTGTTTTATAATAGTTTTGATGTGGGATTTAAGAGGTGTGCTTTTTATGGCGTCAGCCTATAGTACAATGAAGATCTTCTAGTCTTCAGACTCTATATACGATTCGTGGATTTTTAAACGATTTTCACCGGCAAATTTCATGACACAGTCAAAAATATCGGGATTGGTTTCTTTTAGTTTAGGGTCAAGCACGAGACATTTGGTGCGACTTTCTTGATCGATCATGGGTCTAAGCTGAGGGGAGTAAACCATACGTCGATTAGTAAAGCTGGCCAAACAACCGCACATGCGCTCAGCCCAGTCGCTGGGTCTGAATTTTTCGCCAGTTTCAGTAACGCCTTCTATCAGAATGAGTTTTTCTGGCTGGCTTTTATGTGTGGCTGTATTTTCTAGCATAAATTTAAGGTTTTTGTTAAGTTGCAGTGATACTACCGTAATTGATCATAATTAACTATACATAATTAGATGACATTTTATTGTCATTATAGAGTATATAGCCTCGTTCTGCCTTGCTGCGTGTTTCTACGCTGAGTGGAATCGTTTGTTTGAGCCGTTCGGCTATCTTATATAGCTCTTGGCTATCGCCTTGTTTTAATTCCAGTTCAATTTCATGTAAAGCAGCTTGGCGAGTGGCAGTTTTAACCAGACCTTGGTCTAACACTAACTCGATTTGCGTTCCCTGGTCTGTGTGTAAGTTCCATGCGCTGCGTTGAAAGTCAGTATGAAATAATTCTAATAAAGGCTTATTGCCTAGGATGGTTTTTAACTTAGCAATTAAATTGGGATCGGTGAACTGGTCGATACGGGGTATGTTTTGCGTCACCGGTTGATCCCATTCATGCCGATGTTGTAGATCCCCTATTTGTTCACCCGCTGTTTTTAAGGTTTGGATGCTACGACCACCGGCTTCGCGAATCCGCATCGATAATCCTTGTTGCCATAAACTCAGGTCGCAGGTATCAAAATAGCGACTGACGAGTTGTTCTACGGAGATAATCTGGGTGCTGGGAAGTTGTAATAAAGGATGTTGGAATAAGAGATTAACATCTTGGGGTGCAATTCTGAGTTTAAGTTCAATTTCGAGAAACATAAAATATCAAGAGTGAATGTCAGTTTTTAGATCACGTTTTTTCATCAGCGCTTGGTATTGTTCTATTTCTTGTTGCTGTGAAGCGGATTTTTCAGGATGTTGCTGATCAAAAGCGGCTAGAAATTGATCGATTGCACTGACAAAGTTTCTATCTGGATTGATTTTTTTTTTTATAGATTTCATGCTGCTTGTTGCTCAATAGCGTTACGTAGCGCTTTAATGGCTTTTTGCTCAAGTTGACGTACGCGCTCTGCCGACACTTGATAGCGATTAGCTAATTCCTGCAAGGTAATTTTAGGTTCAGTTAACCAGCGATCCCGGATAATAGTTTGCTCTCGTTCGTCTAATTTGGCCAGTGCTTTATGTAGATGATCTTGGTTGGATTCGGTGCTGTCACTGGCTTCGAGCAAACGGGCTGGATCGTATCGATTATCTTCGAAATGTATATCAATTAGCGGATAGCTCGTGGTTTTGAAATCGTTGTTTTCATCACTGCTGATATCTAAACTCATATCGTTAGAAGCCAAACGCGATTCCATTTCGCGCACCGTTTCTGGTTTGACACCCAGATCACGTGCGACGGCTTCGATCTCTTTTTGGTTAAACCAACCTAAATGGGTTTTCATTTTGCGTAAATTAAAAAATAATTTACGTTGTGCTTTAGTAGTGGCTATTTTGACAATGCGCCAATTACGTAAGATAAATTCTTGAATTTCGGCTTTGATCCAATGCACAGCAAATGAGATCAGGCGTACACCTACTTTAGGGTCAAAACGTTTAACCGCTTTCATTAAACCAATATTTCCTTCCTGAATGAGATCCGCGAGTGCCAGACCATAACCCATGTAGGTCTGTGCAATATGGACGACGAAGCGTAGGTTGGCAATAATAAGCTTTTTGGCGGCGACTAGGTCTTGGTGTAGATAATAGCGCTCAGCGAGCTCGGTTTCTTCTTCAGCGCTTAATACAGGAATTTGTTTTAACCGCGCAATATAGGCGTCGGTGCTGTTGATAGGGAGTGCTTGATAAAGTGTTTGTAAGTGAGTATTCATGACCATCTCCGTTGTCTTTAGACTTGTTTTAGTAGGTTCACTTGACTTCATAATGTGCTAGAGTATACCGCAATAGATTCCTATTTTCATCCGTACTTATAAAAAATAAAGGAAAATTTTCTATGGCTGCCGCTGAACTCATTCCAGCCCCAGCGCCTATTGTGCGCCGCGTCAGTACTCCCGTTCAAGTAGGCTCCGTTCAGCTGGGTGGAGGCGCGCCAGTTATTGTTCAGGCTATGACCAATAGCGATACTGAAGATGCAGCGGCCACTAGTCAGCAGATTATAGCATTAGCCCGCTCAGGTTCAGAATTAGTCCGAATTACCGTCAATACCGAACAAGCGGCACAGCAAGTCCCTGTTATTTGTGACAAGGTCCGTGAGGCAGGGTATTCAGTGCCGATCGTGGGAGATTTTCATTATAATGGCCATCGACTTTTGCAAGCTTATCCAGCCTGTGCCGAGGCCTTAGACAAATACCGGATTAATCCCGGTAATGTGGGTTATGGTGAAAAACGCGATGTCCAATTTACACAAATGATCGAGGTCGCGCTGAAGTTTAATAAGCCAGTACGGATAGGGGTGAATTGGGGAAGTTTGGATCAGGATCTGAGCTCACGCCAGATGGATAAAAACGCGGCATTGGCACATCCACGTTCTGCTGCGGAAGTGCTGCAAGAAACCTTAGTATTATCCGCATTGTTGAGTGCTGAGCGGGCTGAACAAATTGGCCTGCCAGCGAATAGGATTGTTTTATCCTGTAAGGTAAGTCGCGTACAAGATTTGATTGCCATCCATCGCAATCTGGCCGCACGTTGCTCTTACGCGATACATTTAGGTTTAACCGAAGCAGGGATGGGCTCTAAGGGGATCGTTGCTAGCACGGCGGCTTTAGCCGTTTTATTACAAGAAGGTATCGGCGATACCATTCGCGCCTCATTAACACCTGAACCCGGTGGTGATAGAAGCCGTGAAGTCGTTGTTTGTCAGCAAATTTTACAAGCGCTGGGTTTACGCGCTTTTATACCGTCAGTATCCGCATGTCCTGGCTGTGGACGTACGACGAGTAGTTATTTTCAAGAACTAGCCAAGCAAGTAGAAGGCTATATTAAAGAACGTATGCCCTATTGGTCGCAGCAATACAGGGGTGTAGAGAATTTATCGCTGGCGGTGATGGGATGTATTGTGAATGGGCCGGGCGAGAGCAAACATGCCAATATCGGTATTAGTTTACCTGGCACGGGTGAACATCCGATTGCCCCGGTATTTGCTGATGGTCGTAAAATTGCCACGTTGCGTGGTAATACTATCGTGCAACAATTTCAAGCTATTGTAGAGGATTATGTGGTGAGTCATTATGCAAAAAGATAATAATGTGTTGCTAAACAAAGTTAAGCAGTTTAGAACGCGTATCTTACTCGGTTTATGTGCTTTAGCTATGCTTAGTTCTGTACCGGCGTATACGCAGTCGCTAACTATTCCTGCTTATTTGCGCCTCGAAAAAAAGTTAGTGTTTTATCAACGGGCGGCGCAACATCCTTGGCCGCTTTTACAGACTCATCCGGTGTTATCGATGGGGATGAACGATCCCGCCGTTGCGGTGTTAAGGCAACGTTTATGTGCGAGTGAAGATTTAGCTGAAAGTGTTTGTACGCACGTGGCTGATCCGAATGATTTTGATGAGCACATTGAAGAAGCGGTTGCTTTGTTTCAAGAACGCCATGGATTAAACGACGATGGTGTCGTTGGCGCAACGACAAGGCAAGCGCTGAATATTTCAGCCGCACAACGTGTGCATCAAATTCAATTCAATTTGCAACGTTGGTCACGATTGATAGCGTTAGCCAATCCTGCTTATATTTGGATTAATGTCCCGGATCATCGATTACGTTTAGTCAACGATCATCATGCTATTTTGACGGCGCGGGTTATTGTCGGTAAATCCTCACGGCCAACACCAGAAATTAATTCCAAAGTGACGCGTATTGTTTTAAATCCGTATTGGACGGTGCCTCCTGGAATTGCGCGTCGAGATGTTATTCCTAAGGCGATGCGCGATGTTAATTATTTGTATCGTAGCCATATTCGACTATTTGCTGCGAATCAACCGAATAAAGAATTAGATCCTCGTGCAGTGGATTGGTTCGCGGTGAAAAAAAATCCTGGACGTTATATTTTACGTCAGGATCCAGGACCTTATAATTCCTTAGGCCAAATTAAATTTGAATTTGCTAATCCGCATTTAATCTATCTACATGACACACCCGCAAAAGCCCTATTTGATGCAGAACGACGCTTATTTAGTTCCGGTTGTGTACGTTTAGAGGATCCATTTGAATTTCTCGAAGCCTTAGAAGAACTCGATCCTTCGCTGCAACAAGCAGCTTCACGTATCGAAGCCGCTTTGGAATCAGGACGTACCACCATCATTAATTTAAAAAGCCCGATTCCCATTCATCTGACGTATATTACCGCCTGGGTAGATAAAAATGATGTCTTACACTTTTGGGATGATGTGTACGGTCGCGACCCAGCGCTTCCAGCGGATAAAGAACAATTAACGAATGATCTACCAGAACCTATCTAAAATAGGTGCTTATTTTCTAACTGTTTTTTCTCACTAGTAAATTTTTGCAGAAATTTTTACAGACTTAAGTTTTTTTTAAGTTAATTTCTATAGTATTACATTTTCGGTTGAATCGTTAAAATAAATTATTTATTGCCATTATAAGAGGCGACAGTTGTGATAGAAGAAAATAAAAATATAACGGTTAACGACAAAAATTTTGCGGAAATTCATAGGGAGTTTATAAAAAGTCAGACTGATGAGATTAGGCGTGTAAGAGAATTCATTAACTCTCATTTTTTAGAGATAATCGTATCTATAGTTGCTATAGGTATTCTAGTGGGCATTTTTCTGCCATTGGTTGTGGCTGTTTTGTCTGTGTCAACTATGGTAGCTGGGTTTGCTGTTCTAACCGCAGCGGCTTTTTTAGCTGTGGGTCTTATAATAGCACCTATAGCCGCTCTTTTTGTAGATCATCCAATTTCCCAGTGGATTCTAGCGGCAATACATTCTTTATCTTTTCCAGATAATGTATTGGATAAGTTAAAAACTTCGACAGAAAGTAATAATCCCGAAAAAGACGTAGTGGCTAAGCAGAATTTGCATAGAGACGAATTAGAGCAGGGTAAGAATAATAATTTAGATTACGGTTCTTTTTTTAAAAAGTGCGTAGTACAATCAGAAAATAATGATAATAGTAATGGTATAACCTACTGCCAATCATCTCCATAGTTAATTCTATTAAGTCAGATAAAACTCCCTATATTCATCCAGCGGTTCAAGTTCAATAAGGGACTAAACTGCTGGAATTAAATTTATTATTTCTGAACATCGTTTTTTCTATTTTAATAAATTTGAATAAGCGCTAACGGGCCGTATTATTTTCTAGTTCTTGTCGGTTGAATTATATTTTTTTGATAGATTGGCAAGTTTTATTTCTCATAATTTTGTTCTGGACTATAAAAAATAAAGTTTTTAAAGCTTAAGATTTCCTTAAGAGAGTCTCTGTATTATTTGTGTTTGAACATAAATATATTTTTCTATTAATAATAAGAAGTAAAGATTATGAGCGAAAAAGATCAAGAAAAAATGTCTAACTTACCATTTCTTAGTGATAATTGGTTAATTGAACAAAAGAAAAATGAGTTTGTTAATAAATTAAAAATAGTAGCGGGGATAGTATTTATTGGGTTGATAGTATTGGCTTTTGTGATGTCATCTCCTTATTTAGGTTTTGCAGCGGTGCTGAGTTTAGCTATCCCTGAAGTAGGCGAAAAACTGCGTAGCCTATTTTTGTCAATGAATGATGGGCCGGATGCTAATTGTCCAATAATAGAAGAAAATGAGGGGCTCAATGGTGAGATGGAGAATAATTCTAAGACTCATCAATATCAACTCTTTAGAGAGCGAAATGAGGAAGAAATAGTCGCTCAAGGAAATGAAGCTGATTTGACTACTAAAGGTCGATTTACACGAACTCCATAGGATAAGCTTAGGAATAAAATCAGCAGGGGCCTGTTTGCAGAGTTTTTAGTTGTATAAAGAAAAATAACTTACAAGCTTTGTTAAGCGAGCAACAAAGCAGCGGCGACGTTGCGTCCTTCGGACATTAATACTGCGTAAGTACGACAGGCAGCACCGTTATTCATGACTTCGATGCCAATTTTTTGCTGATAAAATAGGTTTAATAGTTCTGGATTGGGAAAAGTTAAGTTTTCGCCACTACCGAGTAATACAAGGCTAGGACGTAGATCGACAATTACTTGTAAATATTCAGTCGTTAAATCCGCAATGCGCTGCGGTCCCCAAGCATCAATTAGTAAATTCGGCATAACAATAAGGCTATGTCGAATTTTTTGTTCATTAATTTGAATAAAATCTTTGGCATAAGCACGAATTTGATAACGACCTGCGCCACTATCTAGGTTTAATTCCATAACAGACTATCAAGTTAAAAATAGATACGTTAAATTATACACTATGGCAAAAATACTTATACTCATTGTCATGCATAAGCATGAGTTATTTCCTACTTTCTAGCAATGCGAGCGCTGAAATGCCAAATAACGTTAATAATAAATCAAAACGGCTGCATCAGCCACTGCAATTGGTTACACTCGATAGTCCAGAACATCGTGTATTAAGAACACCCGCTAAAACGGTTACATTTCCACTCGATAGCAAAACACAACAATTTATTCAGGATTTACAGGCTTTTTTTCGTGATCTAAAGAGCGCCTTAGGCAATCCGGCAGGCTTGGCGGCGCCGCAAGTGGGTCATGCATTGCGAATTATTATTATTCAAGTACCCGGAACCGCCCAAGCAAGACGTAAGGACGTTTATGATGTCATACTGCCTACGGTTTTGATTAATCCATCGTATACGCCCGTGGAAACGGCTGGCGAAAGTAAAGATTGGGAAGCTTGTTTTTCAGTTCCGGATAAAATGGGCGAAGTTTATCGTTATAATGAAATTTATTATACAGCGTATACACCCGATGCTAAAAAAATTAGCGCTGTAGCGCGTGGATTTTTGGCCAGATTGATACAACATGAAATTGGTCATTTAAATGCAGAGCTTTATATCGATCGTTTACGTTCTGATTGTCGTTATGATTCGCTTGAGAATGTAATGAAAATGATGCAAGCAAGCACTACAATGGAAAAAAATGAATAACTTACACAAGCATGCGTACGCATGCTTGTTACGCAAACAAGTTGCAGGGACTTAGTGACATACTCATAGCAATTGGATGTTTGGCACGTGCCGTGCAGGAGATTAGGAATTGAGTCCCGACACCGACAAAAATTTAAGTGCGAAACGTATATTAAATCATGCATAAAACCATCCTACGGCGCGAATTCAATTTAGTTGATAATTTAAATTACTTACATCCCGTTTTACAGCGGGTATATGCGGCGCGAGGTATTCAACACGCAGCGGAGTTGGATTATCGTTTGCAAAATTTACTGCATTATGAATCGTTAATGGGTATTGAGGCGGCAGCACAATGCTTGGGCGAGGCGGTGATGCAGCAACAGCGTTTACTGGTTGTCGGTGATTTTGATAGTGATGGTGCAACCAGTAGCGCCTTGGCGGTTGATGCGTTACGTTGTTTTGGTGCACAGCAGGTGGATTTTTTAGTGCCGAATCGTTTTGAGTATGGTTATGGCTTAACACCTGAGATAGTTGAGCTGGCGTTACGCAGCAAAAAACCGGATGTCATCGTAACGGTTGATAATGGTATTTCTAGTCATGAGGGTGTTATTGCTGCAAAAGCGGCGGGATTAAAAGTGGTGATTACTGATCATCACCTACAAGCGGCCAGCTTACCTAGGGCGGATGCCGTGGTTAATCCGCAACAAAACGGTGATTCCTTTCCGAGTAAAAACTTAGCTGGCGTAGGTGTTATTTTTTATGTCATGTTGGCACTTAGACGCTATTTACGTAGTCAAGCTTGGTTTGAAAAAATTAACATAGCTGTGCCGAATATGCTGCCGTTTCTGGATTTGGTGGCATTAGGAACGATAGCGGATTTAGTGAGCTTGGATCGAAATAATCGTCTATTAGTGACACAAGGTTTGCAATGGATTAAAGCGGGTAAAGCTCGACCAGGGATTTATGCGCTACTTAAATTGGCGAAACGCGAGGTAGAATATCTGGTTGCGAGTGATTTATCGTTTAGTATTGCACCTCGTTTAAATGCCGCCGGTCGCCTAGCCGATATGTCGTTAGGGATAGCTTGTTTGTTAGAAACTGATCGTAATCGTGCGCACGAGTTTGCGGTGCAGCTCAGTCAATTGAATGAAGAGCGCCGTTTGATAGAAAATACCATGAAGCAAGAAGCTTTTATTATTTTAGAAAAAATAATTGAAAAAAAACCTTTAGAGAAAGGGATTTGTTTATACGACAGTCGTTGGCACCAAGGTGTCATTGGTTTATTGGCTTCGCGATTAACCGAGCGTTTACATAGGCCGACGATCATTTTTGCTGAGGGTCATCAAACCAATGAATTAAAAGGATCAGCACGTTCTATCACCGGTTTTCATATCCGTGATCTATTAGAAGCCATTGCAAGGCGTCATCCGCATTTGATTAATAAATTTGGCGGGCATGCCATGGCAGCAGGATTGAGTTTGCAAAAAGAATCTTTTGTTGCGTTTGCTAAAATTTTTGAACAGGAATGTGAACAACAATTGCGACCTGATATTTTGCAAGCGATTTGCTACACCGATGGCGAATTAACGCAGCAAGAGCTGGGTTTAGAACTGGTCGAACTATTACGTTATGAGGCAGGTCCCTGGGGTCAAGATTTTCCTGAACCCTTGTTTGAAGGTTGTTTTCGTTTACTTGCGCAACGTTTGGTGGGTGATAAACATTTGAAGATGACCTTAGCGAGTCAAGATTCGAGTAAGAAGCAAATTGATGCCATTGCATTTAATATCAATTTAAGTCATTGGCCTAATCACCGTGCCGAATGTATCAATGCACGCTATCGTTTAGGCATTAATTATTATCAAGGCCGAAAAACCTTACAATTAATCATTGAAGATTTAGAATGTATATAAATTATTAATATACTCACAGCAATGGAATTTTTTGGAATTGGACGCTCGTGTTGTGAAGCAAGCGTAATGTATTTAGTCTACATGAGGATTGTGAATCAGCGGCAACACAGACAAAAATTCAAGTGCGAAGCGTATAAAAAAAGGCCGATAAGATCGGCCTTTATATGTAACAAAATTAAGTTGTGTACATTAAGACTTAATTGAGTTTTTTTCTGGTTGAGCTTTTCCTGCTGCTTCGGAGTTAAGCGCATTTAGTTCATCCAGTTTAGCAGAGTCTTTTGCTTGTTTAGCATCTGTTTTCATTTCCATAGAAACTTTTTTGTGATCTTTTCTAGGATGATGCTTAGCAGGCATTGCAGGCATTACGACTGCTGCTGGCTGGTCCGCATTAGCCGGTAAGCTGCTATTAAGATCAGAAGCTGATTTAGCTGCGATAGCCGGGAGCGCTAAAACCGTACTGGTAAAACCAATGACAAGAGCTTGTTTCAATTTCATAATGAGAACTCCAATATTATTATTATTATTGTAAACAGGCTTTGTATAACAAAGCGAGTGACGCTATCATACCAGTAAAAACCCCGCATGGAAGCCCTTTATCAGAAATAAATCATGCTAAACCCGCAGAAACAGTCGATAAGTTCGTTTATGGTAGCGCCCATGATGGGTTGGACTACCCGTCATTACCGCTATTTTTTCCGGTTAATTTGTAAAAAAGCCCAGCTTTATACGGAAATGTTGACCACTGGCGCTATTTTAAATACGCCTCAGCGAGAACGTTTATTAGGTTTTGATGCCTCTGAAAAAGCTTTGGCGATACAATTGGGCGGGGGCAACGCTTCGGATCTCGCCCGGGCGGCTAAAATAGTTGAGCCCTATGGTTATTCGGAGATTAATCTGAATGTCGGTTGTCCGAGTGATAGGGTGCAATCAGGTTGTTTCGGTGCCGTATTACTTAAAGATCCGATGCGTGTTGCCGATTGCGTTGCCGAGATGGGTGCAGCCGTTCAATTACCTATTACCGTTAAAACCCGAATTGGCGTCGATGAGTATGAAAGTTATGATTATCTAGCCGCATTCATTCAACAAGTAAGTCTGGCAGGGTGCCAAACCTTTATTATTCATGCCCGAAAAGCGTGGTTACAAGGATTAAGTCCCAAGGAAAATCGCGAAATTCCCGCATTAAATTATAATTGGGTCTATCACATTAAACGAGATTTTCCGCATTTAACGATTGTTCTAAATGGCGGGATAGATTGTTTAAACGCAGCCCAGAAACATTTACAGTATGTTGATGGTGTCATGTTGGGCCGTGCTGCTTGGTATAATCCGTATTTATTTGCCGAGTTGGATCAACGTCTTAGCCCACAGGATACCTTGATAATTCCTTGTCGCATGGCGATAGTCTTATCTTATTTGTCCTATCTAGAAAAAGCTTTGAAGTCAGGTGAAAACTTGACGCATTTAATACAACCTTTATTTGGTTTATTTCATGGCGTAGCAGGGGCTAGGCGTTGGCGACAAAAATTAAGTGAGGTCTTACAACAGATAGGTAACCCGTTAACGACTCTAAAACAGATAGTGTTAGAAATGGTTCCAAAGGGCCTGAGTTAGGAAGCACTCGGTGTTAAACAGGGTTGTTCTACCCATTGATATAAAGCGAATGAATCGGGTGTACACTTAAGACAGCGTGTTGCACAATTCGGTATTTTGACACATTTTTTTACACAACCTTTATGGATTAAGAGTTCTAAGATGGCTAAGATTTCTTCTTGCTTAGCACTAAAGGTTTGCAGTATAAGCGATAGATTCACTGATTTTTTTTCAGCAATAAATTTTTTTAAAACTAATAAACTAATCATGACACGCTCCTCGGCTAGACGAAATAGAGAGAGGTAATTCGGTTAAAGGGCTAGTTTTAAAACGTAAGAAAATACACGTGGCAAAAAGTGCGATAGCAACGATCAGATAACAAATAATAGTCGTTAAGGGGTGTTGGCTAAACGTGACCGTTTGATAAAATAAAGTAGCGACGGCATAGGCCATTCCGGTACTCCATGCCATAGAAAAATATGCCCAGCCGCTACCGATTTCACGTTGCATCACGGCCATGGTCGAAATACAAGGGAAATACAATAAAATAAACAATAAATAAGAAAAAGCGCCCAGTTTACCGGCAAAATAATGCGACATCACGCCATAAACACCTTGCGTCACGTCAGGTGTTTCAGCTTTAAGTGCCATGGGATTGATTAAGGTTTTGCCTAAATCATGTAGATTTTTAGGGATAGATAATACGGCTGTTCTTAATTCATCATTTATTGTGGATGAATCGGTTTGTTCCGCCAGCTGACCTACTTGGGAATATAAGGTATTCAATGTGCCGACTACCACTTCTTTGGCTAATAATCCCGTTGCTAAACCGACAGTGGCGGGCCAATTATCACGTTGTACACCCATGGGTGCAAATACCGGGGTGATGGTTTTTCCAATACTGGATAATAACGAATGTTGATTGGCTTCACCGCTGATGAGTTTGCCATGGATACTAATTGTATTGAAAAAACCTATCAGCATACAAATTGGAATAATGAAACGGCCTGCTTTAAATAAAAACAATTTCAAGCGTTGCCAAGTACTTTGAAAAATAGTACGCCAGTGTGGCCAATGATAAGTGGGTAACTCTAAGATCATAGGCGTAGTTTCAGCTTTTAAGGTTGTTGACCGCAATAATAAACCGGTGAAAATCGCAGTCAGTATGCCTATGCCGTATAGCGCGAAAATAATCAGTGCGCCGCCTTGTGGAAAAAAAGCAGTGACAAATAAAGTATAAACGGTTAAGCGTGCACCGCAGGACATGAAAGGAGCCATCATTACGGTTAATATACGATCGCGCGGTGAGGCTAAGGTGCGTGTAGCCATTACTGTAGGAACATTACAACCAAACCCAACAATTAACGGAACAAATGCTTTTCCGGGTAGACCAATGGCCCCCATTAATTTATCGACTACAAACGCAGCGCGCGCCATATAACCCGAGTCTTCTAATAACGATAAAAATAAAAACATGGCACCGATGACAGGGATAAAACTAAGGGTGGTATTAATACCCTTCCCCAGACCATTGGCAAATAAGGCAATGAGCCAAACCGGTAAGTGTAATTGTGTCAATACATGGATAGTACCGTGTATGAACAATGCGGTGCTACCGATATCAAAAAAATCTTGAAAAGCACCGCCGACATTAATGGCAAATAAAAAGAGTGTGTACATCACTAAAAGAAAAATAGGAATACCTAACCAACGATTCAAAATAATACGATCAATGTATGAGGTGAAATTTTTTCTCGGAGTGTGCTTAATTAAGCTATGCTTGAGTATCGATTGTATCCAAGCATAACGAGCATCGGCTATTAGCAAATCAACTTCTTCACCTAATTGCGTTTTGAGTATTTCAATCAGTGATTGTGCAAACAGCAGTTCTTCGGTTGTGACATAGCTGCGAGCAAGGGCATCGTCTTCTAATAATCGACACGCTAACCAGCTACGGGGAACGATTTTTGTAGATAATTTTTCGGAGAGTGTTTGCAACGTGATTTGTAATAAGGGTTCAAAAGAATAGGGGAGAGCAGAGTGGGTTGGGACGGTTGTTTTCAAAGCTTGGCATAATTCTGCAATTCCGATGCCGCGAATAGCCGTTAAAGGAATGATGGGACACTTTAACGATTGGCTTAGTTGCTGGATATTGATATGCGTACCACGTCGTTTAGCAATATCCATCATATTAAGCGCGATAATAACGGGTATCTGCATTTCTAGCAGTTGAGCGGTCAAATACAGTTGACGTTCGAGATTACTGGCATCGACTACGTTAATGACAACGTCAGGACGATTACTAACCAAATAACTACAGGCGATGCATTCATCTATGGCACAATTATTTGCAACAACGCTTAAGGAATAAGTACCCGGAAGATCAACGATTTCATAAGTGTCGGCACCGACATTAAAATAACCAATTTTTTGTTCAACAGTAACACCCGCCCAGTTACCGACTTTTTGCCGACTGCCGGTAAGTGCGTTAAAAATAACGGTTTTGCCACAATTTGGGTTACCTGCTATTGCAATGATCTTGTTTTTTTGCATGAGTTTTTAGTTTAGTTTGAATATTCTACGTAAATATGACAGGCTTCACTGGAACGCAAACTAAATTGGCTGCCTAATAGTTGTAATTGTAAGGGGTCGCCTAATGGGGCGCGTCGAATTAGTGTAATGGTGGTTTGTCGAGTAATGCCTAAATGTTGTAACAGTTTGCGACACTCGGGGGCTATATCAGGACTGAAACCCTGTACTATAGCGGATTGTCCGGGTCGCAATTGAGTCAGTGGGATAGTAGTACCCAGCATAAATATTTTAAATGAGAATCATTACTATTTATAATAGAGGTTTTTTAGTGGCGAAGCAAGACTGGGATCCTAAACTAAAGCCAACAGACAGTCACCATCATTGTGAGTATAGTATCATTATTTTGCCACTTACGAACATCGGTGCTACACAGCTTCAGTGGCGTGTGGTCTCTGTAAACCCACAACACTATCCGTCGTATTTTTTATGCGTTTAAGTCAATTATTAGGAAATATTGAGTTTCCGGTGATGACAGATCCCGTCATTAAACGGCTTTGCCAGGATAGTCGTCAAGTAAAGCCAGGGGATCTATTCTTTGCCTATCCTGGATTGGGTAACGATGGGCGTCACTTTATACAGGAAGCGATCGCCAAAGGCGCAGTGGCCATTTTATATGATGCAGAAAGAAGTGCTGTTGAGCTGAGTGCAGCATCTATTCCTATATTGCCTCTCCGTCATTTAACGACGCAATTAGGACCTATTGCGGCACGATTTTATGATTATCCGAGTCGTTATTTGCCTGTAATAGGTATTACCGGTACGAATGGCAAGACTTCCTGTACGCATTTTTTAGCCGATAGTTTACAACAGTTACAAAAATCATGTGGTGTCATCGGTACCCTAGGCAATGGTTTTTATGGCGATTTAAAACCGAGTCAATTAACGACACCGGATGCTATTGAGTTACAGCAATTATTGGCAGATTTCCGGGATAAACAAGCCCAAGCTGTGGTGATGGAAGTGTCTTCACATCGATTAGCCCAACAACGTCTCAATGGTACAGAATTTTCTGTTGCTGCATTTACCAATTTGACACGTGATCACCTCGATTACCATGGAACGATGCCTGCTTACGCGCAGGCTAAACGTTCTTTTTTTGATTTACCGGGTGTGCAGCAGGCGATATTAAATGCCGATGATCCTTATGCACAATATTGGTTAACTGAACTGGCGGAACAATTGCCGGTGTATGCTTATTCCTTATATAAACCTCAATCTGCGTTATCGCATATTCCACATATTACCGTTAAAAAATTCGATTTTAAGCAACCGGGTTTACAGGCGGAAATCGATACTCCGTGGGGAGAAGTGTTTATCGAAAATCGATTTTTATTGGGACAGTTTAATTTAAGTAATTTGTTATTAGTATTGACGTTATTAAAAAGTTTACATTTTTCTTTAGCAGAAATTTCGCAAGTGATCTCGACATTAAAAGGCATAAAAGGGCGTATGCAAACTTTTCATGCCCCGGGCAAAGCTTTAGTTGTCGTGGATTATGCGCACACGCCAGATGCCTTACAGCAAGTGTTGCGCGCTTTACGTCCGCATTGTGCAGGCGAACTATATTGTTTATTTGGTTGTGGTGGCGATCGAGATAAAGGAAAACGGCCGTTAATGGCTCATATTGCCGATAAGGAAGCGGATCGCATCATAATAACGAGTGATAACCCACGCTATGAAGATCCGTTACAAATTTTGCAAGATATTCAACAAGGTTTCTCGGGTAAAAAACCGATACACTGTGAACCCGATAGACAACGCGCGATTACGTATGCTTTGGCAAGCGCCCAGCCGGCTGATGTCATTTTAGTGGCAGGAAAAGGACACGAAGCGTATCAATTGATTAAAGGTATCAAGCACTCTTTTGATGATGCCATTGCAGTGCAACGTTTACTACACCCATAACTTCGAAAGATGAATCACAACGGAACCTACGGGTGGGTAGGTGAGTAACGATACGCCGAACATACTACGGTTTGTGAGCAGTATCGTGTCAAATGACGCTGATACCCTAACCTCATCTTTAGTACAGTTTTTAATGAGATATAATGTGCGATTTTATTTTCTAGAAATTGTAGCTTCCATAAAAATATTTAATAAGATAGAAATTTTATATTTCCTACTTAAATACTGATATGATACTAAACTACATTTTTTAAAGAATGAATTGTGTGAGTTGCATGCGCTAGTCATCTATTTTTTTAGGATCAATTTAGTGAAATTATCGGCACTTGCTAGCCTACTCAATGGAAAGTTATTCGGTCCAAATGTGCATTACTCTGGTCTGAGTCTTGATTCGCGCAGTATTCAAGCGCATGAACTTTTTATTGCTATTCGTGGTGAAAAGTTTGATGGGCATGATTTTATTGAACTTGCTAAACAACGTGGCGCTGCTGCCGCTGTCGTTGAACGTGTTATAGAGACTGATTTGCCTTTAATTCAAGTATCGGATGCACGAAAAGCCTTAGGCAAATTAGCCAAACAGCATCGGAGTCGATTTTCTATTCCTATCATTGCCTTAACCGGTAGTTCTGGAAAAACCACAACCAAAGAAATGATCCGGTCTATATTGGCTGAAGTGGGGCCGGTGTTAACTAATTTTAAAAATTTCAATAATGATATTGGCTTACCTTTGACATTATTGAATTTAAATGACCAGCACCGTTATGCGGTCATTGAAATGGGCGCTAATCATAGCGGAGAAATTGCTTATTTAACGCATATTACACAACCAAATGTTGGGTTGGTCACCAATATTGGACCGGCACATTTACAAGGATTTGGATCCATGCTCGGTGTTGCTCAAGCTAAGTCAGAGATTTTTTCTGGTTTAGTCAAGCAGGGCGTTGCTATTATTAATAGTGAGGATAGGTTTACTGACATTTTACAACATGCCAGCGCTAATTTTCGTAAGGTGAGTTTTGGTTTAACCGAAGCAAGTGATTTTTTTGCGACTAATATACGGATAGATCCCGACGGGAAAGCCACGTTTTTGTTACATGCAATTTGCGGAAAAGAAATGATGATTAGCTTAAATTTACCCGGACAACATAATGTTATGAATGCATTAGCGGCAGCGGCAGCAGTCAGTCAAGTGGGTATTGAATTATCCCATATCAAATCAGGCTTAGAAAAAACTCAGCCAGTACCAGGAAGAATGATAGTGCGCAAAACCAAAATAGGTGCGACATTGATAGATGATAGTTATAATGCCAACCCAAGTTCAGTGGCTGTGGCCTTACAATTATTGGCCCATTATTCAGGCTTACGAATTTTTGTTATGGGTGACATGGGAGAATTAGGTCAAAATGCGGTGGACTACCATCGTCAAATTGGAGTATTAGCCAAACAATTCAATATTGACGATCTCTATACTTGTGGTGATTTAAGTAAAGAAACAAGCCAAGCATTTGGTGCAAGCGGAAAACATTATACCCATCAGCAAGCATTAATTTTAGCGTTGAAACCGCGCTTACAGAAGGATGTAACCGTTTTAATTAAAGGTTCGCGCAGTGCAGAAATGGAAAAAGTGGCTACCGCTTTAATGGGTACTGATGTGTGAATCATAACACCCCAAACTATACTCAACTCACAGCAGTTGGGTTTTTGGCAAGGTGCCGCGAAAATGGAGCAACCGGAGTGTATTAAGATACAGGTGGATTGCGAGTTGAGCGACATACAGACAAAAATTCAAGCGCGAAGAGTAGGTTATTAATTTTAATCGGAGAAAACAAAGCACATGTTGTTATGGCTAACGGTCTTTTTATCAAATTATTATCGTACTTTTCATGTCTTTCAATATTTAACATTAAGAGCTATTTTAGCTAGTTTAACGGCCTTTCTTATTTCACTTTTATTAGCGCCCAAGATGATACGTACTTTAAGTCATCGACAAATCGGCCAATCAATACGTACGAATGGACCACAAGCGCATTTAACTAAAGCAGGTACCCCGACAATGGGCGGTGCTCTAATTTTAATTGCCATTGTTATGACGACTTTATTGTGGGCTAATCTGAATAATCATTTGATTTGGATAGTGTTATTAGGCATAGTCGGATTTGGTTTGATAGGTTTTGCTGATGATTACCTAAAGTTGATGCTAAAAAATAGTCGCGGACTCATTCCGCGTTGGAAATATTTATGGCAATCGCTATTAGGCTTAACCATGGGTGTATTGCTTTATATGAATGCAGAGTTACCCATCGAAACCCAATTAGTGGTTCCCTTTTTTAAAAATTTATTAATCCCATTAGGACTATTTTATATTCCCTGGGTTTATTTCGTCATTGTAGGTAGCAGTAATGCGGTGAATCTAACGGACGGACTCGATGGATTAGCCATTATGCCGACGGTATTAGTGGGAAGTGGTTTAGGTATTTTTGCTTATCTCACTGGAAATATTACGTATGCCAAATATTTAGCCATTCCATTTGTTCCCGGCGCCGGTGAAATGGTGGTAATTTGTGGCGCTATTGTCGGGGCAGGTTTAGGTTTTTTATGGTTTAACACCTATCCTGCGCAAGTATTTATGGGTGATGTGGGTGCTTTAGGATTGGGCGCAGCATTAGGTTGCATTGCCGTAGTCGTAAGAGAGGAATTTGTGTTACTCATCATGGGAGGTGTTTTTGTTTTAGAAACCATTTCAGTGATATTGCAAGTAGCTTCTTTTAAGTTAACGGGAAGACGAATTTTTCGTATGGCGCCTATACACCACCACTTTGAGTTAAAAGGTTGGCCAGAGCCGAGAATTATTGTAAGATTTTGGATTATTACCTTTATCTTGGTGTTATTTGGTTTAGCAACCTTGAAATTACGTTAAGATACTTTTGGTCTTGAATTTTTGTTGGTATGTCGCACAACTCATAATCCTCATGGTTGTGGTTGTTATAGCGCTTTGCAAAACTCACGCTAAAAGTATACCTTTATTTCAAACTATTTTTAACGTGTCATGCAAAACAACGAAAAACAAAATGTCGAACGTAGTTTAGCGCTAGCGGGCGTTTTCCAATCGGCAGCTTTAGTTCGCGATCTGGCTAGAACGGGGAAAACTGAAAAGCTTGCGTTTGATACCAGTATCCAAAGTATTTACACCATTGACGTCAGAACAGTGGAACAAGTCTATGGTGGCACCATTAATGGCTTGCGCTTAGGTTTGCAAGAACTCACTAATCTGTTGACTTATACTAAAATTAAACAGGATCGCGAATTAACACGTTACTTAATTGGTTTATTGCATCTCGAACGTAAACTAATCCGTTCTCCCGCAACCAAAACAAATTTAAGTCGACGCATTAAACATGCAATTTCACAAGCTAATTATTTTGCCTCGTCACCGCAGCTTATTATTAACAGTTTAGCGGATATCTACGTTAGCACATTAGGCACATTGCCTTTTCGTTTGCATGTCGTCGGACAAGGCCAATATTTATCGCATGCGGAAACTGTCAGCAAGATTCGGGCCGCTTTATTAGCCGGAGTTCGCTCGGCGGTATTATGGCGTCAATTAGGGGGTTCGCGTTGGCAACTTTTCCTAATGCGGCATAAATTACTAGGTATTGGTAAAAAGTTACTGAACAGTCTTAATTCGAAATAATTTTACCGTGAACCTTGTCGGTGCGGTTTTTATTTTGTTTGATGAACGATCGGTCCGACCTGCGCCTATTACCATTCTTAAAATTCATGCGACCTATTCGTAATGCGTAATATAATTATTCGGTGATCGCTTGTTTAAGATTTAGCTTTTTTAGATAAATATTATCAAAAATGATAATTATGTTATAATTTATTTCAATTCAGTTGAACGAAAAGATGTAAGTTTAATTTAATAATTATTAAAAATAATAATGACTACTACAAAAACTTTTTTGAAAAACATTTTGGAAAATCTTGAATCAACGAGCGGGTTTAGAAGCGTTTTACTTGCGTTTACCGATTCCATGCTGGATTCCACTAGCCTATTTCAGAAACATGGGCTTAAATCTATTTGCTTCCCGTTAGTGTTTTTAGAACTGATTACCGATCTTTTTAGGCGGCTTAATTTTATTAAATTATTGATTGCGACAGGAATTTTTAAATGAAAGATTAATATTATTAATAAGCAAAATTATAAAAAAATTATGTTACAATTTCAGCCTTTAAATAAGAGTAACAAAAAGAGATAAAAATTGAAGAAATTACGAAGATTTTTTAATTTTTTTCATGGCGATAAGACTTTCCAATCTTTTTTTAAAAATGTGAGTGATATACAGGATCTCTATGATGTAGTTAAATATCATTTTGATGTCGAAATTTTTTAAATTTAAACAATGCACAACGAAAAATATAGATTGAAGGAAAAAAATATAATCTACGCTAAAAGAAAAGGATCCAAAAATAATCAAAAATTAGAAAATACGTAATTTACTTCTTATATCTATTTAGAAAATTTCGCTGAAGATTATTCTTAATAGTTGTAAATAACGCTGGATGAGTTTCCAAAAATATAGACTCACAGCATTCAGTTTTTGGCAGACGTAACTGAAATGAACTAACTGAAGTGTATACACACTACATGAGGATTATGAATTGAGCGGCAACTCAGACAAAAATTTAAGTGAGAAGAATATCAATAAAAAAGTTTTAATTAGTATTTCAGCTTATATAGAAGAGGGATGACAACGCATGAGACCTGATGAAGATAGTAAAGTTTTAATCTTAGGTGCCACTGGAAATTTTGGTAGGAAAATCGCCAGGGGGTTAGTAGCAAAAAATATAGCCATTATTATTAGTGGTCGTCATGAAGAGCCATTATTAGCTTTGAAAAAACAACTTTCTAAGGTCGCAGTAGAAACCTGCATTGATATTCTTTGTTTTGATTTTAAAAAGAGATTATCACAAGAATTATTACGGCTTAGACCACCCTTGGTCATCAATGCTTCCGGACCTTTCCAAACCGCTGATTTTACTACAGCCATTAATTGTATACTCTTAGGTGTCAATTATATCGATTTAGCCGATGCACGAGAATATGTAAATGATTTTTCAATGTTGGAAGAAGAAGCGATAAAGAAAAATTGTATTGCCATTACCGGCGCAAGCACCTTACCTTGTTTATCATCAGCCGTTTTAAATTATTATAAAGATGAATTTAAAACGATAGATTCTTTAGTATATGGGATTACCCTCGGCCAAAAAACCGAAAGAGGCTTGGCTTCCTTAAAATCCATTCTCAGTTATGTAGGGCATCGTTTAGAAGATTTTCGCGGTGTATCTAAGAGCGTGTATGGTTGGCAAGATATCTATCGGCAAGAATATCCGCTATTGGGAAAACGTTGGATGGCAAATTGTGATGTTCCGGATCTTGATTTATTACCCGCCTACTTTGCTATTAAATCAATTCGATTTTCTGCTGGAATCGAAAGTAATATAGCGCATCTGGGTTTGTGGTTTTTATCTTGGTTAATTCGATTAAAGTTGCCTATTAAATTAGAAAAAAAAGCGAAATCGTTGTTAAAACTTAGCCATTATTTTGATTCCTTTGGTACCGATGCTGGCGGTATGCATATGCTTATGTCCGGTACCGATCATAAAGGAAATCAGAAGAATATTAAATGGTTTATGGTTGCCAAAAATGGTGATGGTCCCTATATACCAACGATCCCGGCAATTCTCTTAGCAAAAAGAATATTACAAGAAGAAATCGTTGAAACCGGAGCGATGTCCGGCATGCAGCTAATTTCATTGGAAAGTTATTTAGCAGAATTAAAGAAATTTGATATTCATGTTTTTTCAGAAGTCAGTAGAAAATTTTAATAGACTTTCCGCACGTGAATTGGGTAGCGCTTGCCGCCAAACTTGCCATCCTCTTTGCGGCACATGCCAAAAAACAAAAATACTTATGAAGCTCATACACTGAACAACTAAATAGTACTTAAAAAAAGCTTAATTTTTGTAAATTGGACTGTAAATTTCCACTGCTTGGGTATGGGATTGATCCCGTTTATGTGTATGCGGCTGGAACAAGCTCGCATACACACTGCAATGATACCTAGGTAAGTTTGAAGTTTGTTTGGATAGAATAGTTAATTTTCCTAATTCGTTTAGATCATTGGAGAGACAGTCTTTTTCTTGATGTGAGCCTATTAGTTGCTCAAACATCGTTTGCGTCAAAATATTATGTCTATTAAATCCCTGCAGCAAACTGTCGACAGTGACTAAGTGAGGATGTCTTAAAACGCTGTCGTAATTCTTCTGTGTAAAAATATCAGCATAATAAAGTTTGAACAGCACACTGGCCACCCGATGTGGATCCTTTTTTTCCTGGATAGCGGCTCTATTCTTTTCAGTTAATAATCTAACACTTTGAAGTAAACGTAACACTAAAACAATACCTGTAGGACAGATGTGTCGTTCTAAGGTTTTTTTATTTTCAGCATTTAAAAGCTTTGCTTCATGTAATTGAATTAAACCAGTGGCTATTTCAAACGGGGCAGGGTGCTTTAGGATGAGCGAGAAATTTTCTAAATTAAGAATTCCTTTATCACGAATTCTGCCTATTGCCATAGCCCTGTCGAATGATTTCGAGCCTAATCGAATTAATCCTTTTTGGAAAAAATTTTGGGATGTGCGTGCCGGATTTCCATAATGACAATAAAGCTGAAAAATTATTTGATTGATGTTTTGTTTCTTGGTAGGGAGTAACACCATTTTGCATTCCTTATTATAAATTGAAGACTCCATTTTGACTTTAAAAAAGCATTTTAAATTGACGGGCATTATGTCAAGTTTTATTTTATAAATCTACACTGCGCACTTGTATTTTTAGCTGTGTTACCACTCAGCGGGCAATTTTTATGTATATTAATATTGCTTGCTTCATTTTTGTCTATAATTAACTGAAACGGGTGTTTATAAACACGAGTTTTAATGGGGGCTTTTAGAAAGTTTTGATTAATGGTAAGTAATCGCAGTGACGGTTTCTTCGACAGAACAACCAGTAATACGTTGAATTTTTTCTGGAGCAAGGCCTTCTTCAGCGAGACATTGGGCAATTTGACGACATTTCTCAGTAACAATTATCAATGCCGCTACATCCATAAATTGAAGTAAAGCATCTTGGATTTCCATGGGTAGACCTACGACGAGACAAGGAGAGAACGAAGTTCGAAGTCGAGGAGCCCGCGATAGGCGCGCGTTGACGGGCGAAGCAGGAAACGCATCGCGCCGTAAAGTCATTGAGGGAGACGCGGGCATGAATCCCGTTA
>JBAPVR010000044.1:0-112427 GCA_049283295.1 Candidatus Aquirickettsiella sp. | reverse complement strand
TTATTAATTTTGGGTCTAGGTTTATTTCTTGTTCTTGTTTCATTGCTTATTTCTCAATTAGCTCTAGCGTTTTTGTCGCTAGCTTAGTTAATAATAAGCACTTACACAATTTTATTTACAGGCTCGAAGAAAAATAACTTATACTCTTCGCACTTGAATTTTTTTCTGCGTTGCCGCTCAATTCGCAATCCTCATGTATCCTTTAATACACTCCGGTTGCTTCATTCTTGCGGCGCCTTGTCAAAAATCCAATTGCTGTGAGTATGATGATTTTTACATGATAATAGTATTAGAGCTTTGCTTTGACTTCACAAAGTAATTCACCTTTAGCGAGTTTGGTAATGATTTGCTGTCCCGATTTTATTCCCTTACTATTACGTAGAATTTTTTTGCTTGTTGCATCACTAACAATGGCATACCCTCGCGCTAAGCTAGCTAAAGGACTTACGGCTTGAAGGGTGCGAGATAAACCTAAGAGCTTTTGCTGATGCATTTGTAATTGTGTTTTTATACTTAAGTTTAGGCGTTGAGTTAATTCATCACAATGTTGAAATTCATCTTGTAATCGTTGTCGAGGATGACGTAAACGTTTAGTTAGATTGGCTAGGTTTTGTTGATAGCTTTTTAATATATATAGGATGCTTTTAATAAGGCGCTGATAGGTTTTCTCTAATTGCTGTTGGTATTCATTACCATCAGGACTCGCTAATTGTGCGGCCATAGTGGGTGTGGCCGCACGTTTATCAGCAACAAAATCAGCAATAGTAAAATCTGTTTCATGTCCGATAGCGCTAATAAGGGGTAATTTACTTTTAAAAATTGCTCTGGCCACGTTTTCTTCATTAAAAGGCCATAAATCTTCTAGTGATCCCCCTCCTCGCGCCAAAATTAAAACGTCACATTCCATTCGTTGATTGGCTGTTTTTATTTGCTGAACAATTTGTGCAGAGGCATTTTTTCCTTGAACTAAAGAGGGATACACAATGATATTAATGGCAGGAAAACGTTCCTTAAGAACAATACAGATATCACGCAGCGCGGCACCCGTTTCTGAACTAATAACACCTATAGTATCAGGAAACTTAGGTAAAGTTTTTTTATGCTGTGGATCAAATAAACCTTCTGTTGCAAGTTGATTTTTTAATTTTTCAAACGCTTTACGTAAAGCTCCTTCACCTGCCGATTCAAAGTGTTCAATGATTAATTGAAACTCTCCACGCAGCGGATATAAGGAAATTTTGACGCGAGCTAATATCTGCATACCATTTTTTGGTTGAGTGTCTTTATAACGTTGCCGCCCATTGAAAAGTGCACAGCGCACTTGAGCATTTTTATCTTTTAAAGAAAAATACCAATGTCCAGAGCTAGGGCTTGCGAAATTGGAAATTTCACCTTCCACCCAAATAGATAAAAATGCATCTTCCAATAGATCTTGAACCATCTGATTGAGTTCAGAGATGCTATAGATTGTTTCTTTAGACATATACCGTAAATCCAGTTAGATGAATAAATTTAAGAGGGTGTTTCCAATGGTGCTAGGCTGGGGTAAAAAGCATTGTTTCATGAGTATCGTAACGGAGCATACACGTAGTATGTGAGTAACGATACACAGAAAAACAATGCTTCTTGGCCAGCATCGTGCTATTGAAGATGCCTTCTAACTAATGATTTGCCTTCTGACATCACTTACATTTGGTACTTGCTTAATGCGATCTAAGACTTTGCCAAGTGAGAGTAAGCTGGGTATTTCAATAGTTAGTTTAATATAGGTTTTAGGATCGGGCTTATCACTGGCTAATGTTAATGCGACCAAATTTAATTTTTCATTAGCAATAAGTGTAGATATATCACGCAGTAAACCCGATCGATTATACGCTTCTACGCAGATGTCGACCGGATACACTTGACTAACATGTCCCCAATCGGCATCTACTAAGCGATTTTGTTTTTCTGGCTCTAGATTGAGTAAATGCATACAATCATCACGATGTAAAACAATACCTCGACTTTGGGTGATGAATCCTCGGATAGCATCACCTGGAACAGGTTTACAACAGCCGGCGGTTTGGGTTAACAAGTCGGTAACGCCTGCTATGCTAACACCTTCTGGTAAGCTGGTACGAGGCTTACCTAACAAAATTTCAGGTTGAACCAAGCTAGAGGCTAACTGTTTTTCTTGCGATTGTATCGCATTTAATAATTGGGCAAGCCGCAAATCACCACTTCCTAATCCGGCAATCATTTCTTTCTTAGTTTTAAAATGAAGTTTGTGTGCAAGTTTTTCTGGATCGAGTGTGGTTAATCCTAGCCGTTGAATTTCTTTATTAAATAAATCTTCGCCATGGAGTAAATGCTTTTCATAATCTTGAGTTTTAAACCAATGATGGGCTTTGGCTTTAGCACGAGCTGTGTATAAGTATCCTAGATTGGGATTTAGCCAGTCCAGACTTGGACTTCCTTGTTTTGCTGTAAGGATTTCGATTTGTTCACCAATTTTTAGTTGGTAGGTTAATGGAACAATAGTGCCATTGATTTTTGCTCCGCGACAACGATGCCCCACTTCACTATGAATATGGTAGGCAAAATCTAAAGGTGTGGAACCTTTAGGTAGATCAAGAATATCTCCATTGGGTGTGAAAACATACACGCGGTCATCCAAAACAGTAGTGAGACCTGGCACAATAGCTTTGCCACGTTTCACTAATTCTTTTTGCCATTCTAATACTTGGCGCAGCCAAGCAATTTTAGTCTGATAACTTTCTTTTTGACGTTGAGCTGTTTCTTTATATTGCCAATGTGCCGCTAAACCATGCTCAGATTCTTGGTGCATTTGATGCGTGCGAATTTGAATTTCAAGTATTTTTTGACCAGGACCTAAAACCGCCGTATGAATAGAACGATAACCATTGGATTTTGGTGTGGCAATATAATCATCAAATTGTCCTGATACAGGAGACCATAAGCTATGAATGATACTTAAAACACTGTAGCAATCTTTAATAGTATTGACCAAAATGCGGATGGCATTTAGATCATACAGCTCTTCAAATTTTAATTTTTTTTGTTGCATCTTTCTATAAATACTATGGATATGTTTTACACGTCCATATACTTCAAAATTATGCAGTTGAGCATTGTCTAAAATTTTTCGTAATTGAGTTAGAATTATTTGTACATAGGATTCACGATCGATCAGTCGTTCTTGTAGAAGCTGTGCGATTTGTGTATATATTTTCGGTTCTAGATAATGTAAAGATAGATCTTCTAGTTCCCATTGCAATTGGCCTACGCCAAGTCGGTTTGCTAAAGGAGCGTAAATATCAAGCGTTTCGCGCGCATAGGCTTGACTGGCTTTTCGTTCCATCATATCTAGGGTGCGCATGGTAGCAGTACGTTCTGCAAGTTTAATGAGAACAACTCGCATATCTTCTACCATCGCAAGTAGCATTTTTCGAATATTTTCTAACTGAGTTTGATGTAGATTAGTGGCTGTACTGGCAATACGAATGGCGTTCATTTGTTTAGCGCCCTCTATAATTTTTGCCACATTAGGACCTAAATGTTCATAAACCGTTTCTAAACAGAGTTCAGCATAGTTTACACAACTATAAATCAAGGAAGCAGCAATTGTTTCTTTATCAAGATGTAAATCTAACAGAATTTCGGCCATCGTGAGGCCTTGCTGTAAACAAGAAACATGCGTAGGAGTTGTTTTTGCTTCTCCCACAATTTGGCTTAAAATAGAAGCCTGTCGAATCAATTTGAAATCTTCTTGACTTCGTTGCATGGCAGCATGGTGTAGCCAGGTCTCTAAATTAATACTGCCATCATTATTTAAGTAGAGCGAATTTTTTATTTTAACCATTTTTAATTATCCTTATTTTTAGTTTGTAACTCTAAAAAAATTAGAAAAATCAACTAACTAATAAATTTGGTTTTGTGCTGAATATTTATTTTATACATAACTTTTAGCTAAAAACTCACAAATTCGATTTTCTAATAAACGATACCCTCCTTGATTATTTTTGCCAGAAACAGGGTCATTGATTAAAATAGAAAAAGCTAGGACTTGATTATTAGCAGTCCGAACATAACCAGCTAAGCTACTTATTCCATGCATGCTTCCTGTTTTAGCGTGTATTCTACCTAATGAAGAACCTCCTAGACGATGTTTTAATGTTCCATCGATTCCTGATTTAGGTAAAGATTCAAAAAATAAATCACTCTCTGGTAATTGTGTATAAGCGAAATTTAATAATTTAACAAAGGCATTAGGAGTAACTATATTATTACGAGATAGGCCAGACCCATCGACCATCACTAATTGTTTGAAATTGATATCTGTTTTATTGGCAAGAATAGCTTGGACAGCATTTCTACCAGTTTTCCAACTACCTTGCACTGAAAAATACTTTTCCCCCAGTTTTTTTAATAAACTATCTGCGATAAGATTATCCGATTTTTTTAACATATTTTTTATTAAAAAAGCAAGTTCAGGAGAACTATTTTCGGCTAATGTTTTTGCAAGTGGGGGAGTCTTCCCATAGACTAAATTTGCATAGCGGATAGAGTATTTCCTTAATAATCCAGCCACAATATCATAGGTAGCCAAATTTGGATTTTGCAAAGCAACGGCGAATGATAAAGGGCCCATCTTCGGAGAAAGATATCCTCTTAAAGTATAGTGATTTTTGCTGGCAGCATTCGGCTTTAAGTCTAAAGAATAACTTCCGTGTCTTCTTAAACGTTTGGTAACTGCTTGATTGTCGATAACTATACCTAAATTGCTATTACTTTTTGTGACGGTAGGGTGTAACAAATGTTGATTAGGTTTAATACTAAGACTAAAACAATTGCGATTGATGATGGTAGCCGTTACAGGAGCCGCATAGCAGAAAATTCTATCATCAATAACACGTCCTGGAGGCCAGGTACTTCGATCGATAACGGTATCATCAATAACGACGTTTCCCTGAACTCTATTTATATGTTGTTCATTTAATGTCTCTAACATGTCTTTGAGATCATCTAGAGTTAAATAAGGGTCGCCACTAAATTTAATATATAGATTTCCAGTTAAAACACCTTTATGAATCAATGCTCCGGAGTTGGTTAAAAAACGAGTTTTAAATTGGAAATGGGGCCCCAAATAATCTAAAGCGGCAATTCCGGTAAATAATTTTAAAGTGCTAGCAGGGACAAAACCACGGTTGGCATTATATTGGTATAATAGTTTTCCAGTTGATAAGGACTGAATGGAAACGCCGGTGTTAAAGCCTTTAAAGTGACTTAGTATGTTATTCAGATTTTGCTGAATGGATGTAAGGTATACTTCTTTGCCGTTTTCGTCATAATAAGCAAAACTTTGTATTGGGCTCATTAATAGAAGCGTACTGGAAAATATTACTATCAAAAACCAAAAAGTTTTGAGAAATGCGCCGTTTAGTCTATTCATACAACCTATTTAGTAAATAAACAAATTGCTTCGCTATGATGAGTTTGCGGAAACATGTCCATGATTCCGGCTTGTTGTAAGGTGTAACCCTGCTTTGCTAATTCTCTCGCATCTCTAGCAACACTAGCAGGATTACAGGATACATATACAATACGCTCAACATTCCAATCTGCAATTTGCTGAATGATCTCCAAAGCTCCAGAGCGAGGTGGATCCAATAGAATTTTGTTGAAAGTTTGTTGAGTCCAAGCTTCTTTTAGTATAGAGCCTGTTAAGTCAGCCGTATAAAATTGTATATTGTTAATAGCATTGTGCCTAGCATTGGCCTTCGCCCGCTCTACGAGGTCTATACATCCCTCTACACCTACGACGAGTTGGCATCGTGTGGCGAGAGGTAAACTAAAATTACCTAATCCACAGAATAAATCCAATATCCGATCGCTGAAATTAGGGGAGAGCAACTCCATAGTTTGCTGAATCATCGCCTGATTGATATCTGCGTTGATCTGGATAAAATGCTTAGGCTCGAATAAGAGCTCTAAAGATTTATACCCCTTATTTTCCAAATGATAACTTAGCAATTTAGGGTTTTTTGGCCAAATACAGTGAGTAGTGCTTTCATTGCCAGGCTGTAGATAAAGTTGTATTTGATGTTGTTTGGCAAAGCTTGTGAGTTGCATTTGATCCGAGTTGTCTAAAGGGGCGAGATGTCGAAAAACTAAGCCTAGCATTTCATCACCGAGCGCGGCTTCAATTTGTGGGATAGTTTGAAAAGCATTTAGTTTATGAATAAGTTGCTGCAAGGGTACTAAAAGTTGGCCAATTCTAGGGTCCAATGTTTTACAAGTTTGTAATTGCGCAAGATAACGTCCATTTTTTTCTCGGAAACCGACTAATACCGCTTGCTTTTTAGCTACGTATTTTACACCTAGGCGCGCGCGGCGGCGATAACCCCAGCTGGCGCCTGTAAGTGGAGGTAATAATGACTTAGGCTTAATTTCAGCAAAATGGGCCAGTTGTTCAACAAATGTCTTTTCTTTGTGCTGAAGCTGAGCTTGGTTACTTAGGTGCTGTAAACTGCATCCGCCACAACTATCATAATGCAGACATCCTGGTTGGATTCTGTCTGTTGAAGTATCCAATATCTGAATAGATTTTGCCTCATCATAAGAGCGTCGTTTTTTCTTATAAGCGATTAGAACAGTTTCTCCAGGTAAAGCATCATCGATGAAGGTAATTTTGCCATTAATATGAGCAATCCCTCGTCCTTCATGAGAAATACCTGTAATAACAACAGGCGTACTATCAGAATGTAAAGTTTTTAAATTTTCCATGCTTCTATAAATTGTTTAAAATGAGGTTTGTTTTCTTGGGCAACTGTTTCACGTACATAAGCACATTCTTTTTGATAAGTTTCCAAAGAGAAGTTTCCTCTTATCAATTCAAAACGAAGATAAATTAAGTAGGTATTTAATACGTCTGTTTCGCAATAATTTCGAATGGCTGCTAATTTCTCGTTTAAAAAGTAATCCCAAACTTGGCTACCATCCATCCCAAGTTTTCCAGGAAAACCTAACATGATAGCGATTTCTGTCAGTGGAGCATTTGCGCGGCTTTGGTAAGCGGCTAAAATGTCCATTAAATCCATATGCCGATAATGATAACGGCTCAAGTAGTTATTCCATCTGAAACTTGCATCCTCATTCCCTATATTCCAATAACTAGGGCTAGTAATTCCGTATAATAATGCTCGGTAATGCAAAACAGGCAGATCGAAGCCACTACCATTCCAGGAGATCAAGATAGGTAAATATTTTTCAATACATTTGAAAAATGCTTCAATAAGGGCAGATTCATCTGAATTGATATTTCCCAATGATCCGATTTTAAATTGATTTTTAGTACGTAACGCGACAGAAATAGCTACGATACGTTGAAAATGATGAGGAAGAAAACCAGAGTTACCAGTTTTTTCTTGGCGTTTAGCTTGCATTATTTCAGCGACTTCCCGATCACTTTTTTTAGAATCTAAGTTATAAAGAATTCGGCCATTCTTTACATCAGGAACAGTTTCAATGTCAAAAACAAAAGTATTCATAGAATTATCACAGTTAGAAATTAGAATAGGATAAAACACTATAGATATAACCTAATTATGTGCTATCAGTTATCAGATGCTATTTATCCTGCATAATTCTTATTCCTATCTACTAGACTTTTCGATTATGGTAACGCAAAAAATCAAGTTTTCTGACATGTTCTTACCAAGGGGTAGTAGACCGGGCTTCTTTCTGAAAAGAACCTACGTGTTTTGTCTCTTTTTATAGTAGACTTCTTTCGAAACTTTTTAAATTGAACTGATTTTGACATGATAATCTTACATAATAAACAATGCAGGTTTAAGACCTTTATTATGGACTGAAATAATCAGCGGGAACCATATGGGCTTCAGATAGTCTAAGGATATAACTAGAATGATCAAAACATATTTTTAGACTTCTGGCTAGTCTGGATTCAGCTTTTTGTGGATGGAGTTTAGACACTTACTTGAGATAATAATAGAGCATGAGAATTATTTTATTAGGAGCACCTGGGGCAGGAAAGGGTACTCAAGCAAAATTTTTAACGACTTACTACCAGATTCCTCAAATTTCTACGGGAGATATGCTACGTTCGGCCGTTAGCCAGGGTGCCCCTGTTGGTCTCCAGGCTAAGGTTTTGATGGACTCAGGTCAATTAATTTCGGATAAGGTCATTATCGAATTGGTCGAAGCACGTCTCCAACAACCAGATTGTATGAATGGTTTTTTATTTGATGGGTTCCCACGTACTTTACCTCAAGCGGAAGCGATACGGACTAAAGCTATTTTTATTGATTTTGTTATCGAGATTAAGCTTGAAGATGATGAAATCGTAAAACGCCTGAGTGGGCGGCGAATTCACCCTGCTTCCGGGCGTATTTATCATACATTATATGATCCACCAAAAATTCCGAATAAAGACGATGTGACGGGGGAAGCGCTTATTCAACGTAAAGATGATACTGAAGCAACAGTCCGCGAACGTTTACGCATTTATCATCAACAAACCAAACCATTACTTTCCTATTATAAGGAATGGCAGCAGCGCGGTTATCCTCCGGGTGCACCTTGTTATATTTCAATTAATGGCCATGCTGATGTTGAAGAAGTTCGTAGACATATTTTTGCCGCACTAAAGGA
This sequence comes from Candidatus Aquirickettsiella sp., assembly GCA_049283295.1. Lineage (GTDB taxonomy): Bacteria > Pseudomonadota > Gammaproteobacteria > Diplorickettsiales > Diplorickettsiaceae > Aquirickettsiella. The sequence continues at coordinate 103,751 of JBAPVR010000044.1, read as the reverse complement.
AAATATGCAAAAATAAAGTAAACTAATTATCTGGTAAGGAGATTAAACACTTTAAAAGCTGACTTAAGTCTTCGGGTAATTTAGCATTTAACGTTATAATTTTCCCTAGAGAGGATAAAGTAAATTCAAGTTGGCTAGCATGTAAGAAAAGTCGTTTACACCCTAATTGACGCATTTTTTTATTGGCTTCCTTATCGCCATATTTTTCATCTCCGATAATAGAATGCTTGGCAAATTGGGCATGAACGCGAATTTGATGGGTACGGCCAGTGATAGGTATCGCTGTGACTAAAGTAAACTCAGCAAAATACTGTTGTGCGGAAAATTTAGTTAAGGAACTTTTACCATCATTCTGAACACATACAATACGTTCTCCTGATTGCAATTGATTTTTGTGAAGAGGGGCATCTATATTTAATAGTGATTTAGGCCAATGTCCTGCAACTAGAGCAATATAAGTCTTTTTAATCTTATTTGAACGCAATAACTCATGTAGCTCCTTTAAAACACTACTTTTTTTAGCAACTAATAAACAGCCGGAAGTGTCGCGATCCAAACGATGCACTAATTCTAAAAATTTTGCTTGAGGTCGTAGCAGACGTAAAGCTTCTATGATCCCCAAATTTATACCACTTCCTCCATGGACAGCAATGCCACTTGGTTTGTTAAGAGCTAAAAAATGTTTATCTTCAAAAATAATCGCTTCTTCAAGTAAAATAGCTAGTTTTTTATTTAGAATATTCTTTATAGGGGGAGCAAGTCGTAAGGGGGGGATCCGAATGATATCACCTTCTTGTAAACGATGATCTGGTTTTACTCTTTTTTTATTGATACGTAATTCGCCTTTTCTTATGATTCGGTAAAGGCGACTTTTAGGTAGACCTTTCAACCGCGACATTAAAAAATTGTCGAGTCTCTGACCTGAATGATCGATTGTTACAGTTAAGTATTGAATAGTTTGCACAATATCGTTAATCTAGCATAAATCTAGCGCGGCATTCTAATTATTTGATTAAATCTTATTAAGAAGCCGAAATTGACATCAGTATTTTATCTTTGTTATATATACTCTTCGTGCTTGAATTTTTGTCTACGTTGCTGCTTAACTCGCAATCCTCCTGGTATTGTATATACCCGATTGCTGCATGGACGCGGCACTTGCCAAAAACCCAATTGCTGTGGGTATATCACCCCGCTTTTTAGGTAGTTGCTAGTTTAGTTGGCGTACAAAATTAAATTTATAAATTCAGAGGCTATTATGACGCATGCGGAAGTAACCACTAAAGATTTGTCTTCTTCCACGGCAATTTTAACCGTTAATGACGCGCCTATTAATTTGCCGGTTCGCAAAGCAACATTAGGACCCGATGTTATTGATGTAACTCAATTAGCAAAAGTTAATCGATTTACCTACGATCCAGGATTTCTTTCTACTGCGTCTTGTTCTTCTAAAATAACTTTTATCGATGGCGATAAGGGTATCTTACTTTATCGTGGCTATTCAATTGATGAACTTGCAGAAAAATCAGATTTTATAGAAGTTGCTTATCTATTGCTTCATGGTGAGTTGCCCGATCCAATTCAAAAGCAAGGTTTTAATGAGGAAATTAATCGACACACCATGGTGCATGAACAATTACGTCATTTTTTTCATGGATTCCGCAGAGATGCCCATCCTATGGCTATTATGTTAGGCGTTGTTGGCGCCTTATCCGCTTTTTATCATGATTTGTTGGATATTCATAATATTGAACATCGTAAATTAGCGGCCTTAAGATTAATTGCTAAAATGCCAACACTTGCGGCTATGTCCTATAAGTATGCGACAGGATTACCTTTTATGTATCCTCTCAATCATTTGAATTATTCAGAAAATTTTATGCATATGATGTTTGGAGTTCCTACTGAAGAAAATCCACCTAATCCGGTGTTAGCGCGGGCATTAGATAAAATTTTTATTTTGCATGCTGATCATGAACAAAATGCATCTACTTCTACCGTGAGACTCGCCGGTTCAACGGGCGCTAATCCTTATGCCTGTATTTCTGCTGGAATAGCCGCTTTATGGGGACCGGCTCATGGTGGCGCTAATGAAGCTTGTTTAAATATGTTGCTTGAAATAGGAGATGTTTCACGTATTAATCACTATATCGAGAAGGCAAAAGATCCTAATGATCCTTTTCGGTTGATGGGTTTTGGACATAGGGTCTATAAAAACTACGATCCCCGCGCATCAGTGATGAAAAAAACATGTCACGATGTGCTGGAAGAAACGGGCCAAAAAGAAGTACCTCTATTTAAACTCGCACTAGCATTAGAAAAAATTGCTCTAGAAGACGCTTATTTCATCGAAAGAAAATTATATCCAAATGTAGATTTTTATTCGGGTATTACCTTAAGTGCTTTAGGTATCCCTACCAATATGTTTACGGTAATTTTTGCATTAGCTCGCACAGTAGGTTGGATTTCACAGTGGGAAGAAATGATGGCTGATCCTCAACTACGTATTGCCAGACCTAGGCAATTATATGTTGGAAATACGCAAAGAAATTATATACCTATTGAAAAAAGATAATAAAATACCGATAATAATTAGCTATATTTATATTGCTTATTAAATTATTAATTTCGCAATTAAAAAATGCTGATTTTTCTATTTTTGATAAAATATTGCTGAATTATCTATAATTTATAGATATAATAAAATGTCTATTTAGGTTTATACTTCTTAATTAAAGAAAATATTATTTAATATCACCTTAATTTTAAGAGGGTATATTCATTGATTGATTGATATTATATTAACTCTAAGGAATTTCTATGACGAACGCTAAATCGCAAACAAAAACTAAACGAGGTAGACCGCCTTTAAGCGCGGCTAAAAAAATGCAACGTAACAAAGCTGCTCTAAATGCTCACATGAGACAAAAAGCTTTGCGTGCCAAGATTGCTATGCTTAAAGCCAACTTCAAAGAAAAATTGAAAATAGCGGAACAAGAAGCTTATCAAAAGGCATTAGAAAAAGTTGTTAAAATTGAACATAAAAAAATGGAAGCTAATTTCAAAGCTTTGGCTGTTGCAAAAGCAAAAGGGAATAAAAAAAGAATGAAAAAAATGTTAACGGTAAAGGGTCGAGGAAGACCATCCCAGCTCAATATAGCTAAAACAGGTACCAGGGGTAAGCGTGGTAGACCGCGAAAAATGAAGTAATTTAGAATATAATTTCTATACTTAGCTTGTGATTATAACAGCAAAAAAAGCTTAAAAATAAAAGCTAAGTTTACTTAAAAGCTTTATTAATAAGCCCCTTAATTTGAGCTATTAAAAACCAATATTTTAAAAGGGTATTTGTAGGAATAGTGAACGAGAGGGGTTAATTTTTAAAAAGAATTATTCTAAAGACTAGATTTTTGCTTTTAATTTTATATTTTGAGAAGTTTCATAGTTTTGAGTTAGAACGTTTTTCTAACAAAGGCGCAACAAGTGAAAGTTATAATATTTTAGCTTAATGTGCGATGTTTTTTTTTTGTAAAAAGCAGAATTTTCATTTTAGCCTTGAGCCATGCTGTTATTTTGTACATTAAAGGCTTACATATAAAAATACTAAATGTAAGCCTTTTAACCAATCAAATGGGATAAATTCGTTCAAAAATTGTACGAAATATGCTATAGTGGTCTTCTTCTGCTAAATAAGCGAAGGGGGGTATATATAGTGATATTAAAGAAAATTACAAGTTTATTACTACTAGCGAGTGGTCTTTTTATGATGACCGTTAATGCTAGTCCAGTAACACAGGACGCAAACATTCAAGCTGAGTTAAAGCAATTCAGTGAACAAGCTCCAGGTCTTAATCCTAAAGCATTGCAGTTAGGTTTAGAGGCTTATAATAAAGCGAGACAGGAAGGGTTCGATAATCAGCATATTTTAACAATTATTGATTATACTAAGCCATCAACAGCGCGAAGATTGTGGGTATTAGACCTTAACAACCACTCTGTGCTTTTTAATGATTACGTCGCCCATGGACAAAACAGCGGTGGCAATTATGCAACTTCCTTTTCTGATAGACCAGGAAGTTTAGAGTCAAGTTTAGGGGTATTTTTAACAGAATCAACTTACCAGGGTAAACACGGTTATTCATTAAGGTTAAAAGGTTTAGAAAAAGGATTTAACGATAAAGCGGAAACTCGTGATATCGTAGTCCATAGGGCGGATTATGCAACGTCGCAATTTGCGCAGCAGCATGGTCGCTTAGGACGAAGCTGGGGTTGTTTTGCAGTCAGTCCAGCAGTTGCTGATTCTTTAATCCATTCGATTAAAAACGGGACGCTAGTATTTGCTTACTATCCTGATCCATCATGGTTATCAAAGTCACAGTTTCTTTCATAATCACGAATAATGATTAACCACAAAGCAGCCTAAGGGTTGCTTTTTTTTTGTCTATTTTGGAAAAGGCCGTCGAATTAAAAAATAGCTAGTCTCTGGTATTCTAATATTTAAAAACTATTAAATCTTACATAAACTTTTCAAAATTTCTTCATAGATTAAAGCTAATGTATGAAGATCATCAATTGAAACATTTTCATTAATTTGATGAATAGTATGATTGCAAGGACCAAACTCAACAATTTCTGCTCCTAAAGGTGCAATAAAGCGTGCGTCAGAGGTACCACCACTCGTCGAAACTGTAGGTGAAATCCCAGTAAGTTTTTTTATAATGTCTAGACAAACTAGACGTAACTGACCTGAAGAACTTAAAAAAGGTAATCCGCCATGTTGCCAAGTGATTTGATATTTTAAATGATGTTTTTTTAAAATGGTTTCTACGGTGTCTTCTAATTTTTTGGCAGTAGTTGCAGGGGAATAACGAAAATTAAATTTAATTTCTATGCTATCTGGAATAACATTACCGGCACCCGTACCACCCTGGAAATTTGAAAATTGTAAACTGGTAGGTTGAAAATCAGGATATGTTATTTCCTCATCCCAATTAGTCTCCAATAATTCAGTAAGACTTGGGTTAAATCGATGGATAGGGTTTTCGGCTAATTGTGGGTAAGCAATGTGACCTTGTTTACCTCTGATGACTAAATGGGCGGATAAAGAACCACGCCGTCCTACTTTTAAAGTATCGCCTAATTTTTCTTCACTAGTAGGTTCGCCCACTAAGCAATAATCTATTTTTTCGTTTCTATTTTTAAGTACTTCAGCTACTTTTGCGGTGCCATTGATACTAGGACCTTCTTCATCACTGGTAATTAACCAAGCTATTGAACCACCATGATTAGGATACTGATTAACAAATTTTCCACAAGCCACTAACATTGCAGCCAGGCTTCCTTTCATATCCGCGCTGCCCCTACCATAGAGTTGGCCATTGTGAATGGTAGGTACAAAAGGAGGGCTATTCCATTTGCCCAGTGGGCCAGTAGGAACGACATCCGTATGTCCAACAAAAGCAAATAAAGGTGACCCTTTTCCACGTCTAGCCCAAAAATTATTGACATCTGCAAATGGTAAGTGTTCAATCGCAAAACCGAGGCGATTTAAGTGCTGACATAAAATAGTTTGACAACCCTTGTCTTCCGGGGAAACTGAAGGACGAGAAATAAGTTGTTGAACTAGTTCGATGAGCGATAGCATAAGTATTTTTGGCTATAACGACATTGTAATATATGATTCTACCTTAAAGGGACTACTGATAGGAAATAGGAAATGGAATTTTAAGAATGCTATAGAATTAGGAATTAAAAATAACTGAAGTAAATACAATAAGTTTTTGCAATTATAGATTCCCATATGAAACATAACTTAATTAAATTCATTTTTTATAAAATTGGCTTAAGGACGTCAGAGTGCGAACTCTGCCAACGTCGTGTATACTTAACAACAAGTTTAGGTGATGGAAAGAATGCTTTATGACGAGCACTTTAGTATTTATTTATTTCGTTATTGTCTTAGCATTTATTTTCGATTTTATTAATGGTTTTCATGATGCAGCTAACTCTATAGCCATTATGGTTGCAACAAAGGTTTTAAAACCTTTAACAGCGGTATTATGGGCAGCATTTTTTAACTTTATTGCGTTCTTATTTTTTCATCTCAGTGTTGCAACAACTATAGGCTCAGGACTTATAGAACCTCATATCATTACCCCATATGTACTTTTTGCAGCTTTAATGGGTGCTATTATTTGGAATCTTTTAACGTGGTATTTTGGTTTACCTTCAAGTTCATCTCATGGATTGATAGGAGGACTAGTCGGTGCAGCTTTAGTGGCAGGAGGGTGGCATGTTTTAAATTGGCATGGATTGCTACCTGTATTGATAGCAATTATTCTGTCACCTTTATTGGGGTTATCAATAAGTTGGTTGTTGATAAAGTGCACTCATATTTTTTTAAAAGATATCAATTCTGAAAAGACTCGATGTTGGGCTAAACGCGCTCAATTTGTTTCAGGAGCTTTATTAAGCTTAGGCCATGGTGGTAATGATGCTCAAAAAACAATGGGTATTATCGCCGTATTATTATTTTCTACAGGTCTTTTAAATGGACATTTTTATGTTCCATTTTGGGTAATTGTTTCTTGTAACTTTGTAATGGGATTGGGGACACTTATAGGGGGTTGGCGTATTGTACATACTCTGGGAAATAAGATAACCCAATTAACACCTTTAACTGGAGGATGTGCAGCGACAGGTGCTGCACTCACGTTATTTGCAGCTACTGATTTAGGTATTCCTGTTTCTACTACACATACCGTAACAGGTGCGATTCTTGGCGTCGGCTCAACAAATGGTTGGCTAAATACCCATTGGCCAACGATACGACGAATTATGTGGGCATGGCTATTGACTATTCCTGCAGCAGGATTAGTCGCAAGTTTTGTTATGATCTTAGCCTTACCTTTGAAGATTGCTTGATACTAAAAAAGATCATAATAAAAAGAAATTTTAACTTAATTATAAGGAGTTCGATATTATTTAGGTGTAGATTTAGATATTAATATGCGTTCACCTTCATCGTCCTGCAGTCTTTGGTATGAACAGCTTAGTTTTTGAAATATACCGAAAAAAAAGTTTCCTTGAGTAGGCGTTGATTTTTTAAAAGACTTAACTGAAGTTTCTGTAGATAGTTTTTGAGTTGTATTTTCAGAGCTAGAATTATCTAAAATTCTTTTTTCAAGATTTGTAGATTTTTCCATAACACTACTCCTTGTATTGATAATTCAGATTTATATGCTAATTTTAAATTCTTATTATTAGGGATACAAGTGAATTCTTAGAGAAAAAAATAATCGTTAATATTATTTAATATTACCTTAACGGGTTTTTAAATTTACTCGAAGAAAATATACAATAAGATAAGTTATCTTATGAATAAAAAATATGGCCCGCTGGACGTTAGGGTTTTTAATTGGTGTGGTAGGGATCACACATTTTTCTCATTTACCATCGGTAAAACTAGCTTATTTTCTGATTTCTATAAGTATTATTCTAGCTTTAGTTAAGCGTTCTTTTTCTTCGAGCTGGATTTTATTTTTTGTTGCTTGTTGTTTGGGTTTTTCTTGGTCGTTGCTAATTGCCCATCAACGACTTGCACAACAATTCCCAAAAATATTAGAAGGTAAGACACTGATCGCTAAGGGACGTATAATAACTATTCCAGAAATGCTATCCGGTGCTGTGCGTTTTGATTTTCTTATCCAAAACATTGAGACTTCCATACCAATACGTTATCCCATACCCGTGCGGATTAAAGGATATTTTTATAAAAATTCGAATGTATTAATTGATTTTAAAAAAGGAGATATTTGGCAATTTGCATTACGTTTGCGTCGACCACGCGCTTTTTGGAATCCTGGTAGTTTTGATTACCAAGCCGAGTTATTTCAACAAAATATTGTAGCCACGGGGTATCTCTTACAAAAATTTCCTTTACATTTAGTTCAACGAGCAACTAAGTATTATTTCATTGATAATTTACGTCAAAAAATTAATGCGAATGTAAAAAATGTTTTGCAGAATTATCCTTTATTAGGTCTTATTAGCGCATTAACTACAGGAATACGCTGTGAAATTACAGACGATGAATGGCGAGTCATGCGCGGGACCGGAACTAATCATTTATTTGCTATTTCAGGTTTACATCTCGCTTTTATTACAGGAATTATTTATTGGATCGTGCGTTTTATTTGCTGTCGTATACCTTATGTTACTTTATATATTCCAGCACCGAGAATTGCCAGTGCGTTAACGCTATTTTCAGCCATTTTCTATAGTGCTTTAGCAGGGTTTGCTATTCCGACTCAACGTGCTTTATTAATGTTATCTGTATTTTGTTTAGCGGTAATACAGGTGCGTCATCTTACTAGCGGGCATTCCTTTTATTTAGCATTATTGATTATTTTAATTCTAGAGCCTTTTACGGTTTTAGCCGCGAGTTTTTGGTTATCCTTTACCGCAGTGCTATTAATTTTTTATGCTGTTTCAAGTCGCATGAAGCCGTTAAAAAGTTGGCGAGCTTGGTGTCGAATACAATTGACTGTAAGCTTAGGATTACTCCCTTTATCTTTACTGTTTTTCAATCAAATTTCTTGGATTAGTTTTATTGCCAATTTAATAGCCATCCCCTCTATTGGTTTTTTAATTTTACCGCTTAGTTTATTGGGGAGTTTACTTAGCTTAGTAAGCCCAGTTTTTGGTAACCCTATCTTAATTTTTGTAGAACAGTTACTTGAGTTGCTTTGGAAAGTACTTAGTTTTTTTTCAAAAATACCTTTAGCCCAATATTATGCATATTTATCAAATGGTTGGATATTAATTTCAAGTTTAGTGGGACTGCTATTACTTTTGGCACCTAAAGGAATGCCAACTCGCTGCTTAGGTTTCATATGGATTCTTCCTTTATTTTTTAATAAAAGTCAGGGACCAGAATATGGTGATATTTGGATTCATCTTCTAGATGTGGGGCAAGGTTTAGCAAGTATAGTGCGTACTCAACACCATGTCCTTATTTATGATACAGGGCCCCGCCTAAGCCCCTCCTTTGATGCAGGGAAGTTAGTCATACTTCCCTTTTTACAAACAGTTGATGTTCAAAAAGTGAATTTGATGGTGGTAAGTCATGGTGATAATGATCATAGTGGTGGAGCGATGATTATTTTAAAACAAATCAAGGTAGATAAGGTGCTGAGTAGTATTCCAAAAAAATTTCTACCAAAAATCGTAAATTTATGTCAAGAAAAAATTAATTGGCAATGGGATGGAATTAGTTTCGAGATTTTATATCCACCCATGAATCATAATTATTTAGGTAATAATAGTTCATGCGTGCTAAAAATTAGTAATCATTTACACAGTATTTTATTAGTAGGTGATATAGAAAAAGCAGCCGAAAATTATCTGGTTCATGAAAAACAAAACGATTTATTAAGTACGATATTAGTAGTACCGCATCATGGTAGTAAAACCTCTTCGAGCATTGATTTTTTAAATCATGTAAAGCCCGTCTATGCTTTATTTTCTACAGGTTTTCATAACCGCTATAAACTTCCAAATAAAATCGTATTAAATCGTTATCAACGTTTAGGTTCTAAAATTTATGATACGGCTACAGAAGGAACTATTACGTTAAAATTAAATGCATTTACAAATAAAATAAAAACTGAAACTTACTATGAAAAAAATCATCATTTTTGGCAAGATTAACAAAATATTGAAAGATATAAGATTTCTAATATTCAATTTTAATGAATAAATGTACTCACATTAATTGGATTTTTGGCAAGACGACAAAACAGATAAAAAAACTCAAGGCGAAAAAGTATAAATTTAAAAAGGGCCGCAAAACGGCCCAAGGGGGTATATCTGTGTTAGTAACGTCCTTGTAGCATCCTTGCTGACACTACATCCATGTAGTGCAGACATCCTTATCTATTCCAAATAAACATAAGGACTTGCTAATTAATTTTCAAATAAATAATCTTTTTTAAGACTCTTACTGAAAATTAAATCCTTGACTAGATCATTAGCAACACACATTACATAGAGTAACAAAGTTAGAATTTATTACAATGAGCATTTGATGGCTTCAGTTTTAACTTACACACTTTTGAGTAAAAACTTACAGGCGCTAACAGCGGAATTGAGTGAATAAATTAATAAATAAAGTGAGTTATATTTTAATTAAATAAAAAGTATTTTTTAGCATTCAGATTATCTTAAAATGTAGGAGAATAAAATTCATGTTGCAATAACCATTTTTTTATAGATATTTCTTTTCCCTTATAACCACCAAAATGTCCTTGAGCGACAACACGATGACAGGGAATCAATATAGGAAGAGGATTTGCTCGACAAGCATTACCAATAGCGCGCGCACCTGTTTTTAATTTTTTGGCGAGCATTCCATAACTGACTGTTTTTTGTATGGGTAAATTACTCAATGTTTGCCAAACCTTTTTTTGAAAAGGGGTTCCTTGTAGCTGGTAGGAAATATTAAATTGAAAGCTTGGATATTGGAAGTATTGATTAAGTTGACTCACGATGTAGTCTAAAATTTCTTCGTTAGGAGCAATTAATGCGCTATCATCAGTTAAGAAATCTAGTCTGGTAAGTAGATGATCGGTAGTGAATATTCCTAGCTTTCCAATGGGGGTTTGAATAATAGCCTTGTGAAACATTAGGTTATATATATTCTTAACATTTGGATTTTTGTGGGCGCTTCTGTCTTGTAAGCTTCATGGTTGTAATACTCACTCAGGTTGCCTTATTTTCTCAAGCTTACTAAAATGCCCAACTGTTGTGAGTCTTTATAGTGATAGTGAGTCTAAAACGTTTAATTTGCCAACAACATTAAAGCTATTGTTGGCATAGATTGCCTATTCTAATGGATTGTTATTACTAACGTCTTCTTTTATTGAAATAGAAGTTTGCAGGGTTGTTACTAATTTTTCTTTAATACGCGCCGCTTTCCCGCGAAGACTACGTAAATGATATAGTTTTGCTTTACGAACATCGCCACGCCTTTTAATTTCTATGCTCGCTGTTAAAGGACTATAAAGGGGAAAAACTCGTTCTACTCCCTCACCATGTGAAATCTTTCTTACCGTAAAGGCAGAGTTGAATCCACGATTACGACGAGCGATAACGACTCCCTCAAAGGATTGTAATCGTTCACGTGTACCTTCTTTGACTTTAATTTTGACCGCGACAGTATCTCCGGTACGAAAGTCAGGAATGTCCTTTTTTGATTGCATTTGTTCTTTTTCAATAGTTTGTATGAGATTGCTCATCGCTAACTCCAAATTTTATTCGCTATTTTCACAGATGAATTCGGCTAATAATACCTGCTCTTGCTTGCTAAGTATATGCTTTTTTAATAGATCGGGTCTGTATTGCCAGGTTCGTCCCAAAGCTTGTTTTAAACGCCAACGGGCAATGGCAGTATGGTCTCCTTCTAGCAAAACATTTGGAACATTTTGCCCATCTACGTTTGCAGGACGTGTATAATGTGGGTAATCTAATAGGGCTGAGCTAAAGGAATCTTGCGAAGCAGATTCCAGATGACCTAAGGCCCCTGATTGTAGGCGGGCTATAGAATCAATAAGACACATAGCCGCTAACTCTCCGCCACTCAAAATAAAATCTCCAACAGACCATTCTTCGTCGACTTCACTATCAATAAGGCGTTGATCAATGCCTTCATAACGACCTGCAATCAAGATAAGTCCTTGGCGTTGGCTTAATTCTCGGGCAGCTTTTTGATCAAATTTTTTTCCTTGAGGGGATAGATAACTCACTAAAGGAGCTTGATGTAACGTCTTTTGGTGTAATTTAGCCATTTTTATTGCGGCGAATAATGGCTCATACTTCATCACCATTCCTGGCCCGCCTCCATAGGGGCGGTCATCTACGGTGTGTTTATTTTCGCTAAAGTCTCGAGGGTTTAAATAAGATATTTTTATCAGTCCTTTTTTTTGTGCACGCCCAGGTATACTCAAATTCAATGGAGTAAACATTTCAGGAAATAGGCTAATAATTTGGATATCCATCAGAATTCAGCATCCCAATCGACAATCATTGTTTTACTCTCTAAATCGATAGATTTAATGGTTTGATCTAATAAAAAGGGAACTAAATGCCTTTTTTTATCAGTGATGATCACCAATACATCGTTAGCGCCTGTGGCGAAGATAGCTTGGATTACGCCGAGATAAGTGTTCCCACAGGTAAAGACTTTTAAGCCTTCTAAGTCTATCCAGTAATACTCTCGCTCTGCTAAGGGAAAGAGCTTCTCTCGTGCAACATAGATTTTATAGTTTGTATAAAGACCTGCTGATTCAGGGGTTGTACAGCTTGCAAATAAGGCCAAGATCTGTTGGCCATGGATACGGCTATCTATTATTTCAATTAGAATAGGTGAAGATGAAGGTTTACTCGGTGCTTCTAAATACCAGGGTTGATAATCGAGGATATTCCAGACAGGTTCTGTATAGGAATTAATTTTAGCCCATCCTTTGACACCGTAAGGTCTTCCTATAGTCCCTACCAAGACCTTTTTTCTTGTCATCTTTACCTCTTAATTTGATTACAGCAATTTATTAAGCATCTAATACAGAGAGGTGGTCTTTAGTTAATTTAAGAAAAGCGATATCTATATTTTAAGCAGCTACCGCCTGGTCGTCAGTTTTTTTAGGACTATTAGTTTCTTTTTTAGCTTTTTTCAGGAGACTTCGGACTTGCTCTGAAAGTTGAGCGCCTTGGGATAACCAATAGTTAATCCTATCTTCTACAATCTTTAATTCTACTTCTTTACCCGCGGCAACCGGGTTATAAAATCCTAAACGCTCAATATAGCGCCCATCACGTGGTTTCCGGCTGTCTGTTACAACAATGTGGTAGAAGGGGCGTTCTGTGCGACCTCCTCGTGCTAAACGAATGATAACCATGGAATAATTCATCCTCTTTATTTGTACTACGGTGTCTATATTTAAACAATCAATTAACGAGCTTGCGTTAATAGGGTAATGTATAACATAAGCTTGCCAGGTTGAAACCTGCTCGGATTCTACGCAAATTTTATTAATTTGGGAAGGGCTTTCCTTCGGATTTCTAGACTTTATCGTGGGTAATGGTTATGTAACCCTTGTAAAAGTTTGTTCATGGAGCCAGGTTTAGAAAAACGCTTCATCATTTTTTGCATTTGATTGAACTGTTTTAAAAGCCGATTAACATCTTGAATTTGGGTTCCTGAACCCGAGGCAATACGTCGCTTTCTGGATCCTTGAATGATGTCAGGAAAAAGTCGTTCCTTTTTAGTCATAGAATAGATAATGGCTTGCATTTGGGAGGTTAATTTTTTATTTAGTGTATTTTTAGCACTAGCCAATAAGGCGGCATTGTTGCTATCAGGAAGCTTGCCCAAGAGTTGCTCCATTCCTCCCATATTATCCATTTGTATGAGCTGATTTAAAAAATCTTCTAAATCAAATTTTTTACCTTTTTGCAGTTTTTGATTGAGTTTATGTATCGCTTTCTGATCAGTATGGCGTTGTACTTCTTCAACTAGCGAAAGTACATCACCCATGCCGAGTATGCGCGAAGCAATTCTATCGGGGTGAAAAGGTTCAAGTGCTGTGATTTTTTCACCGGAGCCAATAAATTTAATTGGTTTACCTAAAGTAAATTTTACTGATAAAGCAGCACCACCGCGCGCATCGCCATCCATTTTACTCAGGATAATTCCAGTGAGGGGAATAGTTTCACCAAAGCCTTTAGCTGTATTTACGGCGTCTTGGCCCATCATACTATCCAGTACGAATAGGGTTTCTATGGGGTTACTAACAGCATGAATAGTACGTACTTCATCCATCATGGCGGAATCAATATGTAAACGACCCGCTGTATCGACAATAAGAATGTCTATTCCTTTATTTCGAGCTGCTTGGATTGCTGTTTGAACAATATAAGTAGGAGTTTGCGAGGCGCTACTGGGATGAAATAAAACGTTGATACTTTCCGCCAAGTTTTCAAGTTGTAAAATAGCGGCGGGACGATGAATGTCGGTACTGGTTACTAAAACTGATTTATTTTTTTGTTCTTTTAGCCAATAGGCTAATTTTGCAACAGTGGTTGTTTTTCCTGAACCTTGCAAGCCGACCATCATAATTACGGCCGGTGCTTGTGTGGAAAGATTTAATTCGGATAAATCCTCCCCCATTATAGAGGTTAAGGTCTCACTTACAATTTTTATGAAAGCTTGACCAGGCGCTAAACTTTCTGTGATTTTTTCTCCAATAGCTCCCTGACGTACTTGTTCGATAATTGTTTTGACAACAGGATAGGCTACATCGGCTTCAATTAAGGCTTTTTTTACTTCGCGTAGACTTTCCTTAATATTATGTTCACTTAAGCGACCTTGGCCACGAATATTTTTAAAAGATTGTTTTAAACGAGCAGTTAAATTGTCAAACATGATTTTACAGCGATCCTGGATTTATCATAATTTTTAATGGGACTCTATCTAAAATTTTTGTTTTGAATAGAAAAGCCCGAGTTTATAAAAAGGGGCATGATGAATGACCCGAAAAATTCTGTTATTGTATACTCACAGCAATTGGGTTTTGCCAAGGTGCCTCGAAAACGAAGCAACCAAAGTATATTAGTATACATGAGGATTGCGAGTTGAGCGGCAACACAGGCAAAAATTCAAGTGCCAAGAGTATATCAGCTTAGCTGAGGAGTAAGCGAGTCTCATTATGGTGCCCTATGCTGATTTCATTCATATTTTTCTTTCGACTCTCGCACTGATTGTTTTAGTCAGTGCGGCACTCCAATCATTGTTATTAGCCAGCCAAGAATGGATGCTTAAGCATAAACAAGCTATTGGATTTATTCAATATTTCCCCCCTTTGGAAGTGATGGAAACGTATCTGTTTACCCTAATTTCTATTGCGATCGTTATACTGACATTAGTTTTGATAACGAGTTTGATTCTATTCCATCCTTTTTTTGAGCAGCGTTTGTGGCAAAAAATATTTTTATCACTATTAGCTTGGGGGGTGCTTTTAATGCTATTAATCGGGAGAAGCTTTTTTGGGTGGCGAGGAAAAATTGCGATTAGCTGGACGTTAATTGGCGCGAGTTTAATTGGAATAGTTTATTTAGGAGCGATTTTTTTCATGCCTATTCTTTAAAGGATGAAATATTAACGATGCATTATTCATTTGCATTTCTTGTTGGTTTATTAGTTTTTTTATTACTAGCGGCCGTCTTTTTTTCACTAGCAGAAGCGGCTATGTTATCGGTAAATAGATATCGATTACGTCATTTAGTGAGGCATCATAACCTTCTTGCTAAGCGTGTACAGGACCTATTAAAAAAACCCGATCGTTTACTCGGGGTTATCCTTTTATGCGGAACTTTTGCTGACATCCTTGCTTCCGCTGTAGTTACGTTGCTTGCATTACATTATTTTTCGGCGTCCGGCGTTTTTTTGGCAACCTTAGCGCTTACTTTTGTAGTATTAATTTTTTGTGAAGTAGCTCCAAAAACTTTAGCAACCTTATATCCTCAACCGATTGCACTATTTGCTGTTTGGCCATTAATTATTTTGTTACATATTTTATATCCGTTAGTTTGGCTCACAAATATAATGGCGAATTCTACCTTACGTTTATTTGGAATAAAAATTCCAAAATTGACGGTTGAACAATTATCCCGAGAAGAATTAGTAAGTTTATTACGCGAGGGTTGCGGACATATGCCTAATGATTATAAAAATATGTTACTCAAGGTATTAGAGCTAGGTAAAGTAACCGTAGAAGATATCATGGTTCCTAGACAGGAAATTATTGGTATTGATATAAATCAGCCCTGGGAGCTTACTCTAAAGCAATTAATTAAGAGTGAATATACACGCTTACCCATTTATCGAGATTCTATTGATGAGATAATAGGCATTTTACATTTTCGAAAAGTTTTAAATAGTTTAAGCGAACAACAACTCAGTAAAGAAGTATTAATCGAAGAAGCAGAAGAGGTTCATTTTATACCTGAAGCAACGGCATTAAATAGCCAGTTGTTAAATTTTCGTCGTGAAAAGCATCGAATTGGTTTAGTGGTTAATGAATATGGTGAAATTCAGGGACTTATTACCTTAGAAGACATATTAGAAGAAATTGTCGGTGAATTTACTACTGATACGGCATTAATGCGTCGTGCGGTTATATTACAAGCAGATGCCAGCTATTTAGTAGATGGGGGCATTGCATTACGAGATTTAAATCGTCAATTAAATTTAAATCTACCTTTAAGAGGACCTAAGACCTTAAGCGGATTAATTATTGAATATCTTGAAGTTATCCCAGAAGTAGGCACGGTATTTTTATTTGAAAACAAAACCATGGAAGTTATTTTGATTAAAGATAATATGATTAAAACCGTTAAGATTTTTCCAGGCTGTGCTGTTTTATCTAAAAATATTTAAAATATTTAAAATATTTGCTATTAAAATTATTTTTTTGAAAAAAAATAAATAGTTGTTATAATTACTTAGGGTAATTTTTATTGAATTAATTTTTTTAGAAGGCTATTAAATGGAAATGATTCGAAAAGTTACAGGGTGCGCAAATTCTTGTGTAAAAAGTTCAAGTTTAGGTTTGGCGAGGAAAGCTTTATATTGGAAAAACATGGAAGAACCAAGACAAACTACGGATACTAATGGAAAGTCTTTTAATCCAGCAAAAAATTCAAGCCAATCAAGTCTTTTCCCACAAGCTTCATTAAAAATAACGGTAACAGAGAAGCCAGAAGGTCCTAAATCTAAATCGCCCGTACCTACGAAATAATTTTTTCCCGAAGAATAAGAATTAAAATAGATAATCTATTTCTAGGTCTACAGCATTAGCGCTTAAGTTTCTGGTGCCAAATAATACCCAGGAACCCCAGAGAGGGTTGACTCTTGTAACAATTATTATTGTTTTTATATGGGGTAATGGAGAGACAGTGCGGTAGTTCAAGAAACACTATTATTTTAGGAGAGGAAAAATTAAAAAGCTTTGAGATATTTAAGGTAGATCTAGCCAAATTAAGCTTAGCATCCGCCCCGTTATTTGGTCTCTACGAAAAGAGAAAAATCGCGTGCTGTCGGAAAAGGTACAGTAGTTACCACCATAGATGGAGGTTATTCCAAGTTTACGTAAACGCCGTTGGGCCAATGCATATAGATTTGCCAGCCATTGTTTATTCCCTATAGGTTGAAAAGCTATTTCATTAGCTTTATCTTTGTCCAGGAAAGCTTGAAAAACCTGTTCTCCTACTGTAAAGGCTTGGGGACCGATAGCGGGGCCTAACCAAACTAATATATCTCTGGTGGGCAAGGCTAATGCCTTGATAGTATTTTCAATAATATCATTACTTAAACCTTTCCAACCGGCATGTATGGCTGCGACACAATAACTATTGGAACTGCATACCAATAAAGGTAAGCAATCGGCCGTTTGTACGGCACATACCGTTTGTTCTTTTTTTGAGTAAATAGCATCAGCTGCAAAATTATTGATGGGATGATCCGCTGAAATAACAATGTTCCCATGTACTTGTTTTAACCAGATGATGGGTTTTGTTAAGTGTAAGTTATTTTGTAATAATTGGCGGTTCTTAGAAACATCTTCCAAGTTATCCCCTACATGCATGGCGCTATTTAAACTATTATAGGGGGCACGACTAAATCCACCTACTCGAGTGGTAGTATACGCTTTGATCCAATGCGGAGCCGGCCAATCAGGAATGATTAAATCAAGCATTGTGTTTATCTTCTCGAAGACAGTTAATTAATTGCATCATGTCTTCAGGTAAAGGGCTCTGCCATTCCATCGGTAGTAAGGTTATAGGATGTATAATCCCTAAACATTGCGCATGTAGGGCTTGGCGAGGAAATTGACGCAAACAATTTATCAGCAATGCACTAGCTTTTTTTGGTAAATGAAAATGACTTCTATAGGTTTTGTCGCCAACTAAAGGATGGTTAATATGTGCCATATGTACACGAATTTGATGGGTACGACCGGTTTCTAATTTTACTTTAATAAGTGTGTGATGATTAAAACGTTCCATGACCCGATAATGAGATACCGCTTGTTTCCCAGTCAATAATTCAGTGACAGCCATTTTTTTTCTTAGTCTTGGATGACGGCCAATAGGCGCATTGATAGTACCTCCAGCGATTAATTGACCTTGAATAACAGCTATATATTCGCGTTTCATAGTTCGTGCTTGTAGTTGTCTGACTAGTTCAGTATAGGCTTTTAAAATTTTAGGAATGATTAATAGACCAGAAGTGTCTTTGTCTAAGCGATGGATGATTCCTGCTCTGGGAAGTTTTTTGAGTTCAGGTAAATAATGTAGAAGAGCATTAACGAGTGTTTTGTGAGTATTTCCTGTAGCAGGATGGACGACCAATCCCGCAGGCTTGTTAACTATTAATAAAGCTTCATCCTCATAGATAACATTCAACGGAAGCTCCTCTGCTTCCCAACTGACTTCTTCGTTTAAGCTAGCTAAAATAGTAATTTTAGCCCCTGCTTTTATTTTATCCCGTGGTCGCTTAGGTTCATTATCAACCCAGACTTGTTGACTACGGATCCATTGTTGTAAACGGGTACGGGAATAGGCAGGAAATAACTGACTCAAAATTTGGTCGAGACGCTTTTCTCCTAAATGTTCTGGGACAATTGCTTGGCAATTTATTACATGAGCTGTGTTTTTCATAGAATATCGCTATAATGCTGACGAGAGCGATGCCTTTTTATTATGACTTAATAGAGGATACTATCTATGTTCAATGTAGCAAGCAATCTTGAATCCAACGAACGCCTTTCACGTTTAGTGATTGGTATCGTATTACTGATTGGTGTGTTATTGGGTCTAGGCAAACTATTTGCATTTTTAGTGGGGATTATTCTCATTATTGAAGCAATCATAGGTTGGTGTGGAATCCCTATTTTGGCAGAAAAATTTAAGTTGAATGAGATTTTTCGTAAAAAAGATTAAATAAATTTGTTAGTCAAATTCATAATAATAAATTAATTTGACTTTTTGAATCTCGGATATTTGAATGTCGGATAAAAGAATAGACAGTTGTTTCGCTTATTCCTTCCTTCATTTTAAAAAAGGGAATAAAGCATAGCTTTATTGAAAGTATTGTGAATATATTTAGATTTGTTTTTTTAAGTTTTATATTGTCTATGCTGACGGCATGCGCCAGCCATTCTAATGATCCATTTATCGCTTTTAAAGGACAAACCGTCAATCAAATTTATCAAAATGCAAAAGAATCGTTACTCGATCGGAATTTTAGTCAAGCCATTAAATCTTATGAAGCATTAGAAGTATTATATCCTTTTAATCGTTATGCTGAAAAAGCTCAACTAGAATTGATATATGCATACTATAAAGATGGCGATGCGCCCTCGGCGAAATCCGCAGCGGAACGTTTTATCCATTTGTATCCCAATAGTGAACATATTGATTATGCGTACTATATGCAGGCAATGGCGGATATGGATCAAGATAGAGGTTGGTATTTACGTTATGTGCCTATTGATCTTTCTTTGCGAGATCCGGGTACTATGCATTTAGGATATCAAGAGTTTGCCGAATTGATTCGTCGCTATCCCAACAGTCAATACGTTCCAGATGCTCGTCAACGTATGATTTACTTGCGTAATTTATTTGCAAGTTATGAATTACACATTGCCGATTATTATTTCCGTAGAAAAGCCTATGTGGCTGCAGCAAATCGGGCCAATGAGATTATCCAACGTTATCAAGGAGCACCAGAAGTCAAAAAAGCCTTGATTATTATGATTAAATCATATCGAATTTTAGGTTTAGAAGAATTAGGGAATCAGAGTTTGGCGGTATTTCGATTAAATTATCCTGATGCAGATTATGTAAATATTTAGGTTTTGAATATAACGCCAACTTCAATTAGATTTAAATCCTGAAGTAATTGGATAACGCCGTTCTCGTCCAAAAGCTCGCGATGTGATACGCGGACCCAGTGCTAATTGTCGGCGTTTATACTCGTTCTTGTTAACTAAATTGATGACTTGCTGCACTATTTTACTAGTGAATCCTGCTTTGACTATGTCATCTACACTTTTATCTTGTTCTACATAGAGTTCTAAAATGGGATCGAGTTGAGCATAAGGCGGTAGAGTGTCTTCATCTTTTTGATTTTCGGCGAGCTCTGCAGTGGGTGGACGTGTCAATAACACATCAGGGAAAATACCATCACTGTTGCGATAAGTAACCAATTGATAAACGCGAGTTTTAGACACATCCTTGAGCACTGAAAATCCACTGGCCATATCACCATATAAAGTACCATAACCTATAGCCAACTCACTTTTGTTAGTACAATTTAATAAAAGATTTCCATGCTGATTTGATAAAGCCATGAGTAAGATAGCTCGACAACGCGCTTGGATATTTTCAGTAACAAGCCCTGTAGGAGGATGTTTCGGATCTAAATTTAGTGTGGTTAAAAAAGCTGAAAAACTCGGTTCGATGGAAAAAATATTAAAGGGCACAGCAAATTTTTTAACGAGTGTTTGCACAATTTCTTGGCTAAGTTTTGAAGTGTAACGAGCAGGTAAAAAGACAGCATGTACACGATCTTTTCCTAAAGCATCCACTGCAATAGCTAATACTAATGCAGAATCAATACCGCCAGAAAGACCAATTAAAACGCCTGGAAAATGGTTTTTATTGGCATAATCACGTACCGCTAGTACTAAGGCTTTATAAATGGCTTCAATAATTAAAGGTTTAGATAAAAGAGTTTGCGGTATAAATTGAACCAATGAATTAATTTTAAGGTCGACTAACCATAAAGTTTCTTTAAAAAAACCTGCTTCGGCTATGAGATGACCTTTCGCATCAAACGCTTGGGAACCGCCGTCAAATACTAAATCGTCTTGTCCACCCACACCATGGACATAAAGTATAGGTAAGTTTGTTTCTTTAATGCGGTTGGTTATCATTTTTAAACGTTGTTGAGCTTTTGTATAATCAAAAGGAGAGGCATTGATACATACTAATAATTGTGCGCCTTTTTGTTTAAGTGCAGATGAGGGTTGGCTGAACCAAAGATCTTCACAAATTAAAATACCAATATTTAGACCTTTTATTTTGAACAAACCATCTGAATTTCCAGGGTTAAAATAACGTCGTTCATCAAAGACACCATAATTGGGTAAATATTGTTTATGATAGGTACAAACAATTTTTTTATTTTTTATCAAGCTAGCGGCATTAAAAACCCCTTTAGAACTATAGTCGGGATGACCTAATAAAATAGCGATATCATCAGATTTTTTTTGAATAATTTTTAAAGCATGATGGATTATTTTTTTAAAATCTTCACGTAAAAGTAGATCTTCGGGAGGATAACCACTTAAAGCAAGTTCAGGAAAAACTAACAGATCAACTGAATCTTGCTTAGCTTTTTGTATACTATCTAAAATTATTTGTGTATTTCCTTTAATATCACCTACTAAAAAATTTAATTGTGCTATAGCAATGCGGAATGTTGTTGACATAGTAACCTCGAGCTATCGTGCCCAACGCATTAATATAATAGCGATGAACATAAAAATGAGTATAGGAAGTAGTGCTGCTAAAAAAGGCGGCCATTGATAGACAATGGCAAATGGACCAAAAAAATCATTTAAAAGATAAAAACCAAATCCTACTACAACTCCCGCAATAGTTCTCAAACTAGTAGCAAGCGTTCTTAAATGTTTAAAAGTAAAAGGAATAGCCAAACAAAGCATAACCCATATGGCGGCAGGCTGTAGTATACGTTGCCAAAAAGCCAAAGAATACTGACTGATGTTTAAAAGGTTTTTTCGACGATAACGAATATAATCATTAAGCTGTCTTAAAGACATTTCTTCTGGTTTAATAATAGAAATATTTAAGAGTTTAGGGCTAAAAGAAAATGGCCAAATTTCATGCGTAATATGCTTGGCTTGAATTCTTTTTAAATTAATGATGCTGCTTGCAATATCATAGGCATTCCACACATTTTCTTCATAATTAACCTGTTTGGCAAAGCTTGCTTCGAGTAGATTATTATTGTCATCAAATCGGTAACGACTTACTTTATTTAAATGAGTAGGATTCAAAATGGACTGAATATAAATATAATTACGTCCATCTCGAATCCAAACAGCTCCCTGCTGTGTCATTAACGTTTGCCCCTTTGTGGTGAGAAAGGACTTATGATTTTCTGCTAAACGAGCGGCGTGCGGCGCTAAGCCTTCTCCAATCAAGACAGTTAGGAAAACCATCAGCAAAGTAGCTTTAAGTAAACTCCAAGCCATTTGATAAAGAGAAACACCATTAGAATGTAATATCATTAATTCGCTATGCTTTGCTAAGACACTTAAACCAAGAATACTGCCTAGCAAGATAGCTATTGGGAAAAAGCTATAAAATTGGGATGGTAGAGTCAATAATACATAATAAAAAGCACTTGCGAGGGTATAGTGACCATATCCAATATCACGTGTTTCAGCAATTAATTTAATGATCGAAAACAGGACTAACAATATGCTAAGTACAGAAAGTGTTGTACTGATAATCGTTCTACCTAAATAGCGATCGATGATTTTCATTGTCTTAGCTTAAATAAACGGAATAAGTGATATTTGACTCTATTCCATCCCAGCGCATAACACCAGGCAAAGGCTATGGTAAGAATGAGCAGACCATGTATCCACCAAATACCCCAGCGGTAAGATATATTTCCATTTTCTATCCAATTACGCCCTACTAATAGTAAATTGAGGTACATAATATAAATGATTATGGCGGGTAGTATGTGTAGATATTTCCCTTGTCTTGGGTTAACCCGGCTAAGAGGTATGGCTAACAAAGCCAGAAGTAAAATCGAAATAGGGGCGGAAAGTCGCCATTGTAGTTCAGAAAAATAGCTGGCTTTATTAGCATGACTAGCATTCCATAAAGCAATACTTGACAGGGCATCTTGCTGTTTATTGCCTATAGTAGTATCTAAATCGATATGTATCCCATATTTTAGAAACTGGGTAATATAATATTCTGTTTCACCTGGTATTCCTTGATAGCGTTTTCCATTTATCGCGACGAAAAAAGGCTCTTTTGTGACAGAGTTGATCATTTGGTAACCGCTATTAGCACTAAGAATAGTCCAAGAAGTTACCTCTGATGGTAATTCTTGTAGGTTTGCTTGTGCCAAGAAGATATTTTTTACTGATTTGTGATCAGCAGAAATATTTTCCACATAAACAATACGGTGTCCACCATTAGTTTGTTGAAAACTTCCAGGTTGCACGGTTTGTAATTCTACGGCTGTTCCGGTTTGATTCAGCAGTTTATTCCGATAACTTAATAAAAATGGGTTTAACCATAGGTTTAAGCCTGCAACCATAAAAGTTAGGAGGAAAATAAAGGGTAAACTTAAATACGTTAATCGACCTAAACTAAAGCCACAAGCATTAAGTACCGTCATCTCATAATCGGCATAAAGACGCCCATAGGTGAAAAGTATGGCAAGAAATAAGCTAAAAGGAAGAAGTATTGCTAAAAAACGGGGAGATTCAAGGATTATCAGTTCCCATAAAATATTCGCTGCAAATTTTCCGCCGGCTACTTGATTCAGATAATGAACAAATTCGTTACTCATCAAAATAAGGAATAAAAGACTAGTAATGAGAGAAAGACTAGTAAGGACCTCTCGAGTTAGATAACGGAAAAGAATCATTATGTAGGTTAAAAATAGAAGAATTTAAATTATTTCATAAAGAGCGTATTGAATCTAGCAAATAAATATATTTAGGTAAACTGACCTATGTTCATTGCATTTCAAGTGCTTGCTTGGAACTTGAAGTGACTTCAACTCCTGAATGGAAGTTTTTCAAGGGAATCACGATTTTTTTCCTGAATGACAGGCAGAAGCTTTGTTTTCACCCGTCATGTGATAGGATATACCGCTCGCGTGTATTTCAATGTTTTGCATTTTCAAGTCTGAGCGGTAACTTAATAAAATAATTTGAGGTGGCTATGCAATATTCTAGCAATTCAATTGATCCTACTAAGCAAACAAGTGATTGTTTAATCGTCAGTTCTTTTCAGGGGAAGCGACTTTCCCAATCAGCCCAGTTATTAGATAAACATAGCCAAGGATATATCCAAAAAATTTTAAATAAAGGTGATCTAATAGAAGAATGTGGAAAAAGCATTGTGCTTTATAATGTTCCTGGAATTTCTGCGCCACGAGTACTTCTTGTTTATTGTGGAGAAGAATCCGTTTTAACTTTAATGGATTTTCGTAAAATTATCGGCCGTATCGCCTGCGCACTTAAAACTATGCAACTTGATGAAATAACAAGTTTTTTAACGGATCTTTCTGTTAAAGCGTGTGCTATTGATAGTCAGATACGTCAGAGTATCGAGCTTTTTGAAGATTGTTTTTATTGCTTTGACGAATTAAAAACAGATAAGAAAAAGAAAATATCGCCACCGAAGAGATTTATCTTTAATCTCCCAAATTCCGAAGAGCTTGTGAAAGTTTCAGAAATAATAAAACAGACCACAGCAATTACCGAAGGAGTAAAATTAACTAAAGATCTTGCTAATCTGCCCGCTAATTTATGTACTCCCCGTATTATGGCTGAACAAGCTAAAAAACTAGCTCTTGAAGCTGACCTCAAGATTAACATATTAGATGCAGCTGCGATAAAAAAAGAAGGTATGGGTGGTTTATTAGCTGTGGCGCAAGGTTCCGAAGAGCCTGCCAAGTTTATTACATTAGAATACCTTGGAGCAGTAGAACAAAAACCTGTTGTGTTAGTCGGTAAAGGTGTAACTTTTGATTCGGGTGGAATTTGTTTAAAGCCGGCCGCTGGTATGGAAGAAATGAAATATGATATGGCAGGTGCCGCTAGTGTAATGGGGATATTAAAAACCATTGCCCAACTCAAATTACCTATTCATGTCGTGGGTATAATGCCTTTAACTGAAAATTTACCGAGTGGTAACGCAGTGAAGCCTGGTGATGTCATAAAAACATTATCGGGACTCAGCGTAGAGGTTATTAATACAGATGCAGAAGGCCGTCTAATTTTGGCAGATGCTTTAACTTATAGCGAACGTTTTGATCCTGATGTAGTTATTGATATGGCTACGTTGACGGGTGCTATTATTGTTGCATTAGGTGCAGTAGCGACAGGTATGATGAGTAATAATACGCAACTCGCTTTGGAAATCGAAAAAGCGGGTCAACAAAGTCAAGATAGAGTATGGTCGTTACCTTTATGGGATGATTATCAGCAACAGGTCGATAGCAACATAGCAGATATTTCTAATGTAGGTGTAGGCGGTGGCAAAAGTATTACCGCAGCTTGTTTTTTATCTCGGTTTACTAAAAAAATACCATGGGCGCATTTAGATATTGCTGGAACAGCTTGGAAAAGTGGTCTGGAAAAAACAGCAACGGGTCGACCGGTATCTTTAATAGTTCAGTTTTTATTAAATCGTTGTAAAAATAACCAGAAATAAAATATTCTTATAAAGTTATTCTCGGCCCTATCCAAAAAACTGTTAAGGGTAGGGTGAGATGGAAAACTTAATACAAGTGTTAGGCGCCCAGCACATTTTTTTAAGTTTATTAAACCAATGGACCATTAAAAACGACTGCTATGCCTAAATCAACTTACCTTATAAATTCTTTAGGAATATGATGGGTAGTTTTAGTTTTATTATCCTTTGGTTTTTGTTTTGTGTCATTGCAACATTGAGGTTGTGGAATAGGAGTTAGAGTTTTGCCTGCGCAAGCGGACAATAAAGCAACACTAATAAGCACACCAATTATTTTTTTACTCATACATTATTTCCCCTTTTTAGGAAAGATTATTAGTCGCAGGAGTGTACTATTAACGAAAAATAAAAGAAAGCCCTTTTGGATGTTTTATTGCATAATTATTATATTGTTAATATAATAAATAAAAAAGGAAATAGCTAAGTTAAACTACAAATGAAAAGCGCGGCGCTATTAAATTATCAGCAAGGATTCAGCTTAATTGAAGTTATGGTTGCTGCGGCAATATTAAGTATTAGTCTATTAGGTTTTGCTCAAGCTCAGTTGATGGCCTTGCATGTCAGTGAACAGGCTTACTTACTCAATTTGGCTGATTTAAAAAATGTAGAATTGGCAGAGAATTTTACATTGTGTAAGTCCCGATCACTTTGTTTACAACAAGTATTAACCTTATGGAAAAAAGAGGTCCAAGAAAGGTTTCCAAAAGGAATAGGCCAAATCCTAAAACTTAATTTAACTGACTATCAAAGTAAAATTCAATGGTGCGTTGCCTTTACTAAATCTCCATCGTCTCTTAATTTATTATTCGAGGCATGAAAAAAATACAGCAAGGATACAGCTTGCTTGAATTAATGATTGCACTAAGTTTATCTCTATTTCTTTGTATCGGGATGATAAATATTTTTACGCATAGCAAAAATATTTATCAGTTGACTCAAAGTTTGAATACTATCTCAACCAAAGCACGAATCGCATTCTACTTACTGAGTCATGATATTCGTATGGCAGGTTTTATTGGTTGTGTACGTTTAATTGATGATTTCCCTTTAAATAGCCATTTAACACGCAATACTAGCCTAGTGGTTTGGCATAAAGGATATACTACAACAAAGTTAAGCTTACCTAACCCGGCACGATATCAAAAAGATAGTGATGCTATTTTAATTCAATTTCTTGATCCCAATACTTTTTTGGTAAAGAATGCCCAGGCTAGCCATATTGCTTTGGTAGGCAAGAGGGTTTTTCGACCTAAAGACATTTTACTCATTAGTGATTGTCAACATGCAGAACTTATTCATTGGAATAATATTCATCTGACCTATAGCTATGCGGTTGATAGTGAAATTGGTTTTTTTAATAAAATTATTTACTACATTGCCGATACAGGACGCATAAATGAGACTGGACAGAGCATTTATGCCTTATATCGGCGTAATTTAAGCCAATCTTTTTACAAAGCCATCGAATTAATTGAAGGGATAAAAAGTATGTCGATACGATTAGGGATAAAAAATAGTGATGGAACTTTGTATTATACCAATGCAAATGAGGTAAAACATTGGGCAGATGCTCGTAGTGTAGAAATTAGACTATTATTAACAGACATTAAACAGTTACAACGTGAATGGAAACAGGTGATAGGTCTACGTGAACGAGAAAATGATGCTTAAGCTTAGTTTAATTTCATTAATCAAGAAAATTAATTAGGGATATTAAATTTTATTATTCAATGTCAATAAAGATAGTAAGCAACACGGATTTATATTAGTAATGGTATTATTTTTTCTTTTTATTATGTCTTTAATGACATTATCTATATTAAATAATTCTTATTTAGAATTACGTATGAGTCAAAATCTGCTTATTGCTTCACAGCAGTTCCAGGTAGCGGAGGCGGGATTAAAATTAACTGAACATCGGCTAGCAAATTTTTCAACACCATTCCTTGCCGTGCACGAGCACTTCAATTATGCAGGTTTTCAAATTAGCTCAGAGCTTAGACGACATACAACGTTGTATTGTATTAATCAAAACCTAGCTTATGTTTATGATGTGATTGTGCAAGTACAGCAAACGACTAAGAGTGTGCTTCGTCTTAAAACAACATACGCAGTACAAACAAAAATCCATTGTCCGCATGGAGGGCTTACAATAGCAAAAATAGGACGTATTTCATGGCAGGAATTAAACAGGTAGTTTTTAATTAGCAGGCAATTTTATTACCTAAATTAGAGGAGTAAC
Source organism: Candidatus Aquirickettsiella sp. (assembly GCA_049283295.1). Lineage (GTDB taxonomy): Bacteria > Pseudomonadota > Gammaproteobacteria > Diplorickettsiales > Diplorickettsiaceae > Aquirickettsiella. The sequence goes on along the minus strand of JBAPVR010000044.1, from coordinate 75,856 downwards.
TAATATGTGGGTAATGATGAGTGTAAGTGTTTTTATTTTTGCTTTGATAGTGGTGCTCGGGTTACCTTTTTTGCGACAAGCTTTTCTAATAAAACCAGTTTTAGTTTATTTAAACACAATACTTCCTCCTATTAGCGAAACAGAAAAAATTGTTTTAGAAGCCGGTGATATGTGGTGGGAAAAATATTTATTTCGAGGCCAGCCAGATTGGAAGTTCTTGCACGATATTTCTTTATCAAGTCTAACTAGTGAGGAACAAATTTTTATCAATGATCCAGTCGAAATACTTTGTAGCATGCTCGATGACTTTAACATTGTAACTGAACATGATTTACCCTTTACTGTTTGGGATTTTTTAAAAAAACAAAAATTTTTTGGTTTGGTCATTCCCAAAAAATATGGAGGATTAGGTTTTTCCGCTTTAGCTCATTCTTCCATTGTACTAAAAATAGCGACCCGTTCGGTTAGCGCGGCTGTTAATACACTCGTTCCAAATTCTCTTGGACCTGCTGAGTTATTACTTCATTATGGAACGGAAGAGCAAAAAAATTATTATTTGCCTAGGCTAGCTAGAGGAGAAGAAATCCCTTGTTTTGCATTAACTTCAGTGGATGCGGGTAGTGATGCTGCGTCACTTAAAGATACAGGAATAGTCTGCAAAGGAATCTTTCAAGGGAAAGAAATGCTAGGAATAAAACTCAATTTTAACAAACGTTATATTACTTTAGCCCCAATTGCTACGGTTATGGGTGTTGCTTTTAAACTAACAGATCCGGAGCAATTGCTAGGAGGAAAAAAAGAAATCGGTATTACGGTTGCTTTAGTTCCTTCCTTATTAGCGGGTATAGAAATAGGTAAACGGCATTCGCCTATGGGTTTAGCTTTTATGAATGGTCCTATAGTCGGCAAAGATGTTTTTATTCCCATTGATTTTGTTATTGGCGGCAAGAAAATGTTGGGCCAAGGTTGGCGTATGTTGATGGAATGTTTAGCAATAGGTCGTGGTATTTCATTACCTGCTGTTAGTGCTGCACAAGCCCAATTAGCTTACCGCATGACAGGTGCTTATAGTGTACTAAGAGAACAATTTCATATATCGATTGCTCGTTTTGAGGGTGTAGTGGCTGCTTTAGGGAGAATAGCGGGATTAACCTATTTAATAGAAGCGACGCGTTTATTTACCGCGACAGCCGTTGACACTTCGTTAAAGCCGGCATTAGCCTCTTCAATAGCAAAATATCACATGACGGAATTTGCACGCACTATTATTAATGATGCAATGGATATCCATGGAGGGAGAGCTATCCAATTAGGCCCGCGTAATTATTTGGCGCAAGGCTATATTGCCATCCCGATATCAATTACGGTGGAGGGTGCAAATATTTTAACCAGAAATCTAATTTTATTTGGTCAAGGAGCCGTGCGTTGTCATCCTTATTTAAGAGATGAACTGCAAGCAATCCAGAATAAAGATATTCGAAGTTTAGATAAATTATTAATTCATCATTTTTCTTATAGTATAAAAAATTTATTAAAAACATTTTTATTTGCTTTCGGGTTAGGTTACTTTTTTGTAAAGACACCTTTAAAAAGATTCAGCTACTATTATCGACAAATTTCACGTTTATCAGCGGCTTTAGCCTTAGTTACAGATTTTACTTTAATAATTTTAGGGGGGGACTTAAAACGTAAAGAACGCTTATCAGCGCGCTTAGGTGATGTTTTAAGTTATCTTTATATAGCATCTAGCGTCATTCGTTACGTTCAAGAATATCCACTATCTAAAGAAGATGATACTTATGCGCGTTGGGGATTAGATTATTGCCTTTATCATGCCCAAAATTCTTTTGAAAGATTTTTTAATAATTTTCCTAAACTTTTTTTAGCTAAGCTAATAAAGTTTATTATTTTTCCTTTAGGACGGTCTTATCAATTAGCAACTGATAAACAAGATATGCAATTAGTTTCTGTGATGACACAAGATTGTAAATTTCGTGATCGCATCACCCAAGAATGTTATCTAGGAAAAAAAACAGAAGATCCAACCGGGCGTATGGAAATTGCTTTTAATGAATTTATTAAAACGCAAACTATTCGTGAAAAATTAAAAAAAAGTGGATTTAATTTAAAGTTAGATATTAATCAACAGCTAGAAAATGCTTTAACACAAAAAATTATTACTCGTGCAGAAGTGGAACAATTTTTAATGGCTAAAAAATTTCAGCAAGAGGCTATGCAAGTTGATGCTTTTTAATAGCTTTTTAGCTGTTTGTACCCTTTATACTGGGTATATCCCAATCACATGACGCTACTCCCTAAGCTTGTGTTCAACCATAAGGAGAATAGCGATGCTTCTCTTGTAAACCGCCCATCACGAGATGAAGGGGACTTCAAGATGCTAGTTCACATATTGAAGTACAATAGGTATATTAAAATAAACTAAATTTAATTCATGTCTAAATCAGAAAATGTTTTAGGAAAATGTTTATGCAAGTACTCGATCGATTAGATTTTGCACGATCAGTTTATATTGTAGATGGCATGCGTACACCCTGGTTGAAAGTACGTGGCGGCCCTGGAAATTTTTCTGCTGCTGATTTAGCTGTACAAGCAGGACGTTATTTATTGGCACGTCAAGCATTTACTCCTGAGCAACTGGATGAAGTGGTTACCGGGTGTGTTATGCCAAGTCCTGATGAGGCTAATATTAGTCGGGTGATTGCATTACGATTGGGCTGTGGTAAAGCTGTACCTGCTTATACAGTGCAACGTAATTGCGCTTCAGGTATGCAAGCTTTAGATAGTGCGGCTTTAGATATTGCTTGTGGTAGATATAATTTAGTATTAGCAGGCGGGACAGAAGCGATGAGTCAAGCTCCTCTACTGCTTAGTCGAGAAATGACCACCTGGTTTGCTGAGTGGAATTTAGCCAAAAATTTTTTATCTCGTTTAAAGTTACTGAGTCAATTTAGATTAAAATATTTAAATCCAGTGATTGCTTTGTTACAGGGGTTAACTGATCCTATCGTGGGTTTAGCAATGGGTCAAACAGCCGAAGTGATTGCACATCGTTTTGGTATTACTCGTGAAGAAATGGATGAGTTTGCTTTGCAAAGTCATCGACGCTTAGCAGCAGCACAAGATGCCGGAATTTTTAAGGATGAAATCAATCCAATTTATGATAAACAAAATCTTTATTACTCTTTTGATAATGGTTTGCGCCGTGATACGAGTTTAGAAAAGTTAGCCTTACTCCACGCTTTTTTTGACAAACCTTTTGGATTGGTAACGGCAGGAAATAGTTCTCAAGTTACCGATGGTGCCGCTTTTTTAATTTTGGCTAGCGAAGAAGCCGTAAAGAAATACCAGTTACCGATTTTAGCGCGCCTAGTCGATGTAGCGTGGGCAGGTGTAGATCCGAGTGAAATGGGTTTGGGACCCGTCCATGCAGTGGCGAAGCTTTTAAAAAAACAAGGACTTACTATTAAAAATATCGATTTTTGGGAAATTAATGAAGCATTTGCGGGTCAGGTTTTGGCATGTTTAGCGGCTTGGCAAGATATTAATTATTGTAAAAATCAAGTGGGTCTAACTGAAGCCTTAGGCAAGATAGATCAATCAAAACTTAATATAGATGGCGGAGCCGTTGCTATGGGTCACCCTGTGGGGGCAAGTGGAGCACGACTCATTTTACATTTAGCCCATATTTTAAAACGAAAAAAAGCACATTTTGGTATAGCAACACTTTGCATCGGGGGTGGACAAGGTGGGGCGTTGTTACTAGAAAATATCGATAAAATTTAAGCTGGAGCATTTTAATGAAAGTAGGCTATTTAAATTGGCGATTGCAGCAAAAAAAGCATATTCTTTGGCTGTATTTGGATAAAAAAAATAGCTCAAGTAATAATTTAGATAAAAATGTATTAACGGAACTGAGTTCGATCATCAAAGAAATTGCTGATGATGAATCAGTGCGAGGCTTGATAATTACTTCTGATAAAACAAACGGTTTTATTGTAGGTGCGGATATTCAGACAATTAGCAAGCTAAAAAATAAAGAAGAAATTTTTGAGTTTATTCGACTAGGGCAAAAAGTTTTTGATGACCTAGCGGCACTTCATATCACGACAGTCGCTTTGATTAATGGTTTGTGTTTAGGCGGCGGCTTAGAACTTGTTTTAGCGTGTGATTATCGCATCGCTATTGATGATAATAAAACACGCTTAGGCTTACCAGAAGTGTTACTCGGAATTCATCCGGGTTGGGGAGGGACGGTACGTTTGCCACGCTTATTGGGAGGGCCTACTGGATTAGAATTAATTTTAACTGGGAAAACTATTTCTTCGTATACGGCAGATAAACTAGGTTTAATCGACCAACTTGTTCCGTCACGACAAGCCGAACGAGCGGCTTTATATTTCGCTTCAGCAAAAAACAAGAAAAAGAATTGGTTTTTTTCATTGAATTGGAAAAAAATAACTAATTATAAATGGATGAGGAATATAATTAGCAAAATTTTGCAACGTCGTTTAAGTGTTAAAGTTAATCCTAAACATTATCCTGCGCCTTATGCCGCGCTTCATCTCTGGCAACAGTATGGTATTAGTAAACAAGCATTTTTACAGGAGGCAGTGTCTTTAAGTGAGTTAGCACTGACACCCACAGCGAACCATTTAATAAGAGTCTTTTTTTTAAAAGAACGCTTAAAGAAATTAGGAAAAAAAGAAGCCATAGGTTTCAATCATGTCCATGTCATAGGCGCAGGGACAATGGGTGGGGATATTGCAGCCTGGTGTGCTTTACAAGGATTGTATGTAAGCTTACAGGATAGAGAAGCGAAATATCTTGCTCCGGCTATGGCAAGAGCTTACACGTTATTCCAAAAACGATTAAAATCACCACGCGAAATTCAAGCCGCGATGGATAGATTGGTTCCTGATCTAGCGGGTTATGGTATACGTCGTGCAGATATAATTATCGAAGCAATATTTGAAGACTTAATAATAAAACAAGATTTATTTCGACAGTTAGAGAGACAAATTAAATCAGATGCGTTATTGGCAACTAATACTTCGAGTATTGTTTTAGAAGATATCCAACAAGGGTTACAACATCCTGAACGTTTGATTGGTTTACATTTTTTTAATCCTGTAGCTAAAATGCCTTTGGTAGAAGTAGTGCATTCAGCTATCAATACTCCAGATAATGTAGAAAAGGGCATGGCATTTGTTCATCAAATTAATCGCTTGCCCTTACCTGTTAAAAGCTCACCCGGCTTTTTAGTTAATCGTTTATTAATGCCCTATTTAATGCAATCGGTATTATTGTTGCAAACTGGAATTCCTGCGTCAGTCATAGATAAAGCAGCGGTAGATTTTGGTATGCCAATGGGCCCTTTAGAATTAGCCGATACCGTGGGTTTGGATATTTGCTTAGCGGTGGCGAAAATTCTAAGCCAATCCTTAGGTAGTGTTGTTCCTGAAGGTTTAGAAAAAATGGTTGCTAACAAGGATCTAGGTCGAAAAACAGGGAAAGGTTTTTATCGTTATAAAAAAGACAAACCTGTTACAGAAAAAATTCCCGAAGATTATAAAGCACCCGCAAATTTAGTGGACAGTTTAATTCAGCCAATGATTGCTGAGGCTAAAAAGTGTTTGGAAGAAAAAGTGGTTGCAGATAGTGATTTAATTGATGCGGGAATTATATTTGGCGTAGGGTTTGCTCCTTTCCGCGGTGGTTTGATGCAATACGCAAAGGAACAAGGGGATTTGTAGAGACCACTTGCATAACCTGCGTGCTAGACTTGATTTCATCGTTAAACGTTAGCCTACGGTTCTCATTTACTCATGTAAACTCCGGTCCTCGACTATCGTTTGCCTCGAACTCAAGCCCATCACTGGGTTATGCAAGAGGTCTATTGTTTTTGTAAAAAAAGTAAATTATTTTTCTCGTTGTAAACGTTCGATGCGTAATTCTAAGGGTGGATGACTTGAAAATAAAGCCCGAAAACCACCACTTTTGTGTGATATTTTTAAAGTTGATAAAGAAGGGGCGCGTGTATCTTCGGGTTCCATTGCCTTTTGTAGAGCTTTTAATGCTTCTATCATTTTATCCCGACCTGCTAACAAAGCGCCGCCTTTATCTGCTCGGTATTCGCGATGTCTAGAAAAAGCGGCCACTAAAATACTTCCTAAGAACGTAAATAGAATATCGAATACCATAGATAGCATAAAAAACATCGGCCCAGGGCCGCTTCCTACCCCTTCGTTATTATCACGACCAGCAGCTCCTACCGAGATTACGTAAGCAACGATGCGTGATAAAAAAAGTGCAAAAGCATTAATTACGCCTAAAATAAGTGTCATTGTAACCATATCACCATTAGTGATATGCGTGATTTCATGTCCGAGTACACCTTCAATTTCATCGGGGTTCATTTTTTGGAGTAAACCACTCGAAACAGCCACTAAAGAATTATTTTTAGTCGGTCCTGTTGCAAAAGCATTCAGTTCAGGTGAATTATAAATTCCTACTTCAGGTAAAACTTTCAAATCAGCTTTGCGTGCTAAATTATGGATAACTTCAAGAATATTTTTTTCTTCGCCAGCGGCAGCATTGGGATCAATAATTTTTAAATCCATGCTTTTTTTGGCAACGAACTTTGAGATGAGGAGTGAAATAAAGGCTCCTGCTGTACCCCATAAAGCACAAAAAATAGCTAATGATAGATAATTAATTCCGTGAGAGCTGAGATAACTATGTAGCCCTAATAGATTGGTAACAATAGAAATAGTAGCAATAACTAAAATATTAGTGCCTAAAAATAATAAAATACGACTAAACATAAAAATAATTCCTCGTTTAGGAGATCATTTTACTCATTTCATTGAGAGGGTGTCTTTAATTGCACAATGCTGGCCAAAAAAGTGCTGTTTTTCTGCGTTCTGTTACGCACATACCGTGTGTATGCTCCGTTTTACAATACTCAAAAAACAGTACTTTTTTGTCTCAGCCTAGCACAATTGAAGACATCCTCTAAGTGTAGCAGTTAATTCATTGAAAAAGAAAAACCCCACTTACGCGGGGTTTTTTTATTAAACAAAACAGGGAGGGGGTTACATCATGCCGCCCATACCACCCATGCCGCCCATACCACCCATATCAGCAGGCGCACCAGCACCTTCATCTTTTTTAGGAATTTCAGCAACCATGCATTCTGTGGTAATCATGAGACCGGCAATGGAAGCCGCATTTTGTAATGCAGTTCGGGTTACTTTAGTCGGATCCAAAATACCCATTTTAATCATGTCACCATATTCACCTGTTGCTGCATTGTAGCCGTAGTTGCTTTCTTCACTGCGCAGCACGTTATCAATAACCACGTCAGGAAGTCCGCCGGCATTAGCCACAATTTGACGTAAAGGTGAGCGCATTGCTTCAGCAACAATACGAATACCGTGTGCTTGATCGCTATTAATGCTTTTAATATTTTCTAAAGCACTTAAAGCACGGATTAAAGCGACACCACCTCCAGGAACCACGCCTTCTTGAACTGCAGCGCGTGTTGCATGCAGTGCATCTTCTACACGTGCTTTCTTTTCCTTCATTTCCATTTCAGTAGCAGCCCCGACTTTAATGACAGCAACACCACCGGATAGCTTAGCTGAGCGTTCCTGTAATTTTTCTTTGTCATAGTCAGACTTGCTCATGTTAATTTGAGCGTCAATTTCACCTATTCGAGATTGGATCATGCTTTTCTCACCTTGGCCGTCGATGATAGTGGTATTGTCTTTAGTCACAACAACACGCTTAGCAGAGCCTAAATCTTTTAAACAGGCTTTTTCAAGCATCAAGCCACATTGTTCGTCCATAACATTAGCTTTGGTTAAAATAGCGATGTCAGTTAGCATTTCTTTACGGCGGTCACCAAAACCAGGTGCCTTTACTGCACAAACTTTGACAACACCGCGCATCGTATTAACGACTAAGGTAGCTAGTGCTTCGCCTTCTAAATCTTCTGCAATAATGAATAAAGAGCGGCCTGATTTAGCAACCTCTTCAAGCACAGATAGAATTTCTCGAATATTAGAGATTTTCTTATCCACTAGTAGAATATAAGGGTTGTCTAATTCGCAAGCCATGCTTTGTTGGTTGTTGATGAAGTAAGGTGAGAGATAACCACGGTCAAATTGCATACCTTCTACTGTATCGAGTTCGTTTTGCAGTCCAGAACCATCTTCTACAGTGATAACACCTTTATTTCCGACCTTTCCCATTGCTTTAGCGATAATTTCGCCAATCGCTTTATCATCATTCGCCGAAACAGTACCTACTTGCGTAATTGAATGATTGTCATTACAAGGTTTCGAGATAGCTTGTAATGTCTTTATAGCGGCAATCACTGCGGTATCGATACCTCGTTTAAGATCCATAGGATTCATACCAGCAGCAACGGCTTTCATTCCTTCACGTAAAATAGATTGAGCTAATACGGTAGCGGTGGTTGTGCCATCGCCAGCTTCGTCTGAAGTATGGGAAGCCACTTCTTTGACCATCTGTGCACCCATATTCTCAAATTTATCTTTGAGTTCAATTTCTTTTGCAACAGAAACACCATCTTTGGTAATGGTGGGAGCGCCGAAACTTTTGTCTAAGATAACATTTCGACCTTTAGGACCTAAAGTTACTTTGACGGCTTCTGCCAGTATGTCAACGCCTCGTAGGATAGAAGCACGTGCATCTACACCAAATTGTAAAACTTTTGCAGCCATTTTATTAATTCCTCTGAATAAAAATAAGGGTTAAAAATTGTGATTAATCTTTGATTAATGCCAGGACATCATCTTCACGCATAATGAGATATTCCTTCCCACTAAGTTTGATTTCAGTCCCACTATATTTCCCAAAATATATTTTATCGCCTACTTTAATGGTTAAAGCTTGAATTTGACCTGATTTCAAACGTTTCCCATTGCCTACAGCGACTACTGTCCCTCTCGCTGGTTTTTCTTTTGCCGTGTCTGGAATAACAATACCACCTATGGATTTTTCTTCTTCATCATCGCGTTTGACAAGAATGCGATCGTTCATAGGGACCAAGTGTTCAACTAAAGGTTTTTCTAATGCTACACTCATGCAGATTTCTCCTTAAGAATTACTGTCAAAATGAGGATATTAATCAATTAACCCCTCAGCAGCAGGGGCTAATCATAATGATGTTTGATAAAGAGTACAATAAGTTAACTTTACCACACCAACATCACTGTATATGGGGAGTATGCTAAGAAAATTCAAGTCAGAGATATTAAAATTTACAGGATTTTAACTTATTTTTGGAGATACTTAATGACAAATAAAATAGCTACCCAGATCCAATACGCCCCTGTATCAGTAGGGTCACTTATTCAAGCCATTGAAGTTGGAAAGAGTGTGTATTTTCAGGTCAAATTCATTTATATCCTAAGCGAGGCGAAGGAAATATTGAAAATCAAGTGAAACAAATACTTGAGGATTTAACAGCTGTCGCTAAAGCCGTTTGCGGAGACTTAAAACAGATGTCAAATTGACTATTGTTTTACAAGATTTAGCTGATTTTTCTACTATTAACAAAGTCATGGCAGATTATTTTAAACCACCTTATCCCACCAGAAGTACTATTGGCGGGATAAGTTTACCCATGGGGGTTAAGGTAGAAATAGAAGCGATTATGGTTCTAGATTAATTAATCGCTGCAAGCAGTTTTTTCGACAACAGTAATAGGGGTATTATTAGTTAAATTGTTACGCAAATACCATAATAAGCCTAATCCAGGCAGGGAAGCTGCAAGAGATAATACAAAAAACACAGGCCAACTGTAATAAGTAACAATAAGACCGGCTATAGGGCCTACAAAAACACGTCCGACACTAGAAAATGCCGTAAATAGAGCAAATTGAGTGGCGGTATAGCGATGATTGCATAAGCTCATAAACAAGGCAACGAAGGCGACGCTACCCATGGCATTACAAAAGCTATCAATAGAAACGGAAAAAATTAGCCAATGATAATTATGTCCTACTATAGCCAGTTGCAGGAAAGTTAAAATGGCCAAAGCTTGTAACATACCAAAATATAATAAAGCGCGAAATAAACTAATACGCGCCATTAAGATACCACCTACTAGAAGCCCTAACAGGGTAGCAACAAAACCGATACCCTTATTAACAAAAGCAACGGTGCTTAAAGAAAAGCCTAAGCCACGAATTAGAAAAGGGGTTGTTAATGAAACACTAAGTGCATCACCGAATTTATAGAGCAAAATAAATAATAAAATTAACCAGGCAGACTTTCGACTTAAGAAATCTCTGAAAGGCTCAATAACTGCAGCACGTAGGGTGGTAGGAGGGTGTTTTTCTTCTTCATCTTTGGGTTCTTCACCAAACCAAGCGCCAAAAAGACCAATAGCTATTAAACCTGCCATCAGCAGATAGGTACTATGCCAACCAATATATTCAGCTAAAGCAAGTGCTACAGCACCAGAAACCAGCATAGCGGCCCGATATCCCCAACTATAAAGTGTGGTTCCTAATCCTCGCTCGTTAGGTTTAAGAATATCTGTCCGATAGGCATCTATAGCGATATCCTGTGAGGCGGAAAGAAAAGCAACTAGAAAAGCAACTGTGATTAATAACGTAGCACTGGTTTGAGGATTAGCTAAAGCCATGATAGAAATGGCTACTATCAGAGCTAATTGGATAACGATGATCCAACCTCGTCGTCGTCCCAATAAAGGGGGTATCCAACGATCGAGCAAAGGGGCCCAAAGAAATTTATAAATGTAAGGTTGACCGATTAAACCTAAACTGCCAATAGCCAGCAAACTTGCACCCGTTACTGTGAACCAAGCTTGGAGTGTGCTCGAGGTTAATGCAAGCGGTAAGCCCGATGAGAATCCTAATAGAAGGGTTGAAAATAGATTTCGCTTACTAAGTTTGCTAGTCATTTTATTTTTACCTGAAAAAGGAAAGAAATTAAATTTTATTATTATCTAAGCGGCCCTATTAAAAAATTAAATTATTAACGTGCATCGTTATAGTAGTCCGGATCGGCAATGATGCGTGGACGGCCACCTGCGCCATATTGCACGAGTACGTGTTGGCCACGATTAAAAGTTGGCATTGGTGCTTGTACGACAGCAATTAAAGAATTATTTCTGAGTTTAACGACATATTCAACACCTGTTTGTGTTGAAAGACCTTTTTGAATTTGATTACCTGCAAGGCCACCTAATAGGGCGCCGCCAATTCCACTGGCTAAACTACCTCTGCCTCCACCTATTTCAGAGCCTGCGATAGCGCCTAAAGCACCACCCGCTATGCCGCCCACACCAAGTTCACCATTTCCAGTTACCTTAACAATGCGACTGCTTGTCACAACACCCCTAACGACACGTTGGACTTGCCCGGCGCCACTCGTAGTGTAAACGTCAGGCGATATAGAAGATGCACAACCTGTTAAAAGCGAGAGGCCTAAGATAGATAATAAACAATGGATGTGAAGCTTCATAATGAACTCCATGAATGGGGGTAAATTATTGTAGTATAATGTTAAGCAAGTGTTTTGAATAGGCGCTTAATTTATTAAAAACCGATATTAGTAGATGCCAACTTACAGGCCAATTTATTTGTTCCCTTAAAATCAGCTTACTCTTATTAATACTTAACTTAATAAATATCTTTAGTGAGTTATCTAATAGTTTTATGATAGTACTAATAACTCACGGCTACGAATAGCTTTTCCTTCGAGGAGATAGTTTAGAGCGAGACGAAATAAACGTTTTGCATCTAATAAATGTATAGGTAGGTCCCATGATTCATGGTGTATCGCTAAAAGAGATGTGCCAGAAAAAATGGCTTGCTTAGGTAGTGATTTATTTAAACAAACAACCAAACCCTGGCTAGGAATAAATTGATAAGATTGATGGGGTAAAAGAGCTTGATTACTTAGACTATCCTTATCTAGAAAGGCGTAACCCAATTCAGCTAATAATTTTTTTTCAAATACACGTAAAGCAATAGCTGGATTGTCAGATAAGCTGCGCAATGCGGTGTGATAAGCTTGAAATAATTGCGGATAGGGATCGTAACGATAAAGTAGGCGGATTAATAGTTCATTGAGATAAAGACCGCACACTAAAAGTTTCCCTGTTAAGTGAGGAAGAGGAATAGGGTTAGGTTCTGCATTGAGTAAATTCATGAGATCAGTTTTGCCACGCCAAGAAAGTAGCAAGGGTACAAAAGCTTGTAGTGATCCGCTGAAGCGTGATTTTTTCCCACGTACTCCACGTGCACCTTTTGCAATAAGGTTTACTCTACCTTGTGAAGCGGTAAATGCGTCTATTAATAAACTAGTGTCTCGATAAGGACGAGTGTGCAAAATATACGCAGCTTGTAGTTGGTCGGTATTTAGCATTGGACTGAAAAAGATAAAAATAATGAATATACCCTTCGCTCTTGAATTTTTCTGTATGGCCGTTCAACTCGCAATCCAGATGTATGTTTATATATACTCCGGTTGTTTCAGAACACGGTCCACTCCCAAAATCCAATTGCTGTGAATATAGTAATGAGCGATATTAAGTTGCCAGGTACTTTTCTTACACGAAACATTAACTTTAATCTTTTGTGTAAGAAAACTTCCACTTCTTAAGGAAATCCAGTAATATTAGCCTATATAGGTGTTTTAATGGTGCGTTCATCAATATATAGGGTGAGCACTTACTAGGCAATGCCAATAACCGAATCTAAAAAATAATCTTAGCTGAAATAATCGCTACAGCATTCTTTAAATTGATAATAGGAGCAACTCTTGGCTGAAATTATTGTTATTACATCTGGAAAAGGTGGTGTCGGTAAAACGACAAGCAGTGCTGCAATAGCGGCAGGCCTTGCTTCCCGTGGTTTTAAAACGGTCGTTATTGATTTTGATATTGGTTTGCGTAATCTCGATTTGATTATGGGCTGCGAGAGACGCGTTGTTTTTGATTTTGTGAATGTAATTCGCGGTGAAGCGAATATTAAACAAGCTTTAATTAAAGATAAAAGACTCGATAATCTCTATATTTTACCTGCCTCACAAACGCGTGATAAAGATGCCTTGACCAAAGAAGGTGTGGAAAAAATTTTAGAGGAACTCAAAAAAGATTTTGATTATATTCTTTGTGATTCACCAGCAGGGATAGAACGCGGTGCAACCTTAGCCATGTATTTTGCTGACACGGCTATTGTGGTGAGTAACCCAGAAGTTTCTTCTGTCAGAGATTCAGATAGAATGCTAGGGATTCTAGATAGTAAATCGAGGCGTGCTGAGTTGGGTCTGGAACCAGTGAAGCAACATTTACTCTTGACACGATATTCATTAACGCGTGTAGAAAGAGGCGATATGCTTAGCGTGGATGATGTCTTGGATATATTATCTATTCCTTTATTGAGTGTTATTCCAGAATCACAAGCTGTATTACGTGCTTCTAATGCAGGTGTTCCAGTTACGATGAATGGAGAAAGCGATGCGCATCAAGCTTATGCGGATGCTGTTTCTCGTTTATTAGGCGAAGAAATACCTTTTAAGTTTATTAAACTAGAAAAGAAAGGTTTGTTACGTCGACTCTTTGGTCGTGAGGAGGTAGCAACGTGAGCTTATTAAATTATATTTTTAGAAAAAAACCTAATACCGCGACACTTGCTAAAGAGCGCTTGCAAATTATTGTATCTCATGAACGTAGGACTGAGAATAATTCTGACTTTTTACCTAAATTACAACAAGAGTTGATTGGGGTCATTGCTAAATACTATGTCGGTATCGATCCGCAGCAAGTAAAAGTTGATTTAGAAAGAGCAGGAAATTGTTCAATATTAGAATTAAATATAACATTGCCAAATGCAGAAATAGCCACAGATAGTGTTGATTAGTCGGACTAATTATTCATCGTCTGGAATTAAACGTTTTTCTCCAGGTTTTGATACGGCTACATACACCAGACTCGCTTCTGAAACTTTAATTTGAGTAGATGCATTGACACCGTCTTGGTAACGTTCTGCATACACTTCCACCTCAATAGTGACTGAAGTTTTGCCTACCGTAATAATCTTTGTGTAAAAACTGGCAATATCATAAATAAACAAAGGTTGTAAGAATTTTAATTCCTTGACAGCAACAGTAACAACCGGTCCCTTCGCGCGCTGCGCAGCCGCAATAGCTCCAGCAATGTCGATCTGTGACATCAACCAACCACCAAAAATATCGCCGGCTTTATTGGCATCATTAGGTCTAGTTTTAACGCGTAAAGTAGGTTCTAGCAAGTTAGCAGTCATTTCCATCCTCGACTTAATAGGGACATTCAAGTATAGCAAAAAATTTTCTGTTTGTTTTTTATCATTGATATTTATTTTCTATATTTTTTTAAAATTTTAATGATAAAATTAAAAAGTCTTTATTGCCGCATTATTAAATTTTTAAAAAAGACTTATGGTAAATGATTTAAATATCTTTGAAGAAGTAAGTAGTTCTGAGGAAACCTTTATTTCAAATGAACGATTTATTGAATTACTGTTTAAATTAGAAAAAGACTTGCAACAATTAGAGAATGAAACAGAAGAAGATTTGAATGATCATTTTACTGAATTAAAAAAATTAAAAAAAATGGCAATCTTATCTATCATTAATATACAACGCATAACATGGTTTTTGGAAACGGCTATTTTTGCTTTAATGAGCGAATTGCCAGAAGCTTTCAGTGTAGAATCATCCGAAATTTATAAGTGTATGCTAGAACGTGTTCGATCTTTTCCTAAAGATGCTTTTCGCGAACATTTGCAAGTATTACTAGACAAAAAAAATGAAGAAAATAAGGAATTGCTTTTATTAATAAATGAGGAAAAAGAAGCAAAAAACCAATCTTTTTCAAACGAAAACGAAGAACATGAAAGTGAGCAGCGCGTCTCTATTATTAGATCTTTTTTTTCTATATTAGGCACAGCAAAAGCAAAAAAGAGGGCTTCTTCAGAAAACGATGCGCTATCATCTAAGCGGGTTAAACGGTTAAGCAAGATATCTCCTTTAGCACTACCAAACAACAGCGTATCCAATCAAGTTGATGATGAAAGTGATAAAAACTTATTGCGGCCAGGAATGAAATTGCCCTAAGTATTCAATAATATCGAGCGGCGAGGAAACCTTAGCCGACGCATTCCATTTATTAACATCCTCTTTATCTCCGATAAAGCCATAAAGAGCAATTAGGCTATACATCCCTGCTGCGTTAGCAGCTTCAATATCACACTGGGCATCACCCACATAGATACAGTTTTTCGGAAGACAGTTTATGCAGGCGCAGGCATGCAATAAGGGCTGAGGATGAGGTTTGCTATACTTAAGTGTATCTCCGGCGATAATACATTTAGCCTTATTAAGTAGTGGAAATTTCTTTATTAAATGCTCAGTTAACAGAGCAGATTTATTTGTGACAATACCCCAAGGCCATTTTTTTTCTTGCAAATCATTAATTAAAGTTTCCACGCCTGGAAATAAATGAGTATGGACACAAATATGCTGGGCGTAGTAGTCAAGAAATTGTTTGCGCAGGCTAGGGAAAATAGGAGCTGTTACATCGATCTGAAGCCCTAGACTTAATAAGCCCGCCACTCCTGAAGATATAGCCGGCCGAATGTCAGTAACAGGTAAAGGTTTTACTTGTTGTGAGATTAAGACTTGATTGAGAGCGGCAGCTAAATCAGCAGCAGTATCTAATAAGGTTCCGTCGAGGTCAAAAAGTATCCCATTTATTATACTCTTCGCACTTGAATTTTTGTCTGTGTTGCCGCTCAATTCGCAATCCCCATGGATATTATAATTAACGAAGGTTCTTTCACTACGCAGCGCCTTGCCAAAAGTTCAATTGCGGTGAGTATTTTTTGCATGCTTTAATGTTGAAAATGGCATGGCTTAAGAGTGTTTTTTAAAAGCAGCAAGATAATTGACGCGGATATCTTTTCCTAATGCATAATATTTGATTAGAGGATTATAGGAGATACCTTGAAACTTTTGCAGTACCAAATTAGCTTGTCGGGCTGCAGTAGCTAATTCAGAGGGACGGATAAATTTTTTATAATCATGTGTTCCACGAGGTAAAATTTTTAGGAAATATTCAGCGCCGATTATAGCTAATAAATAAGCACGTGGATTACGGTTAATAGTAGAAAAAAAAATATGAGCGCCTGGTTTAGCTAAATCACTACAAGCTTGTATGAGCGAGCTGGGGTTAGGAACATGTTCTAATAATTCCATGCAGCATACGATATCAAAGGACTGACTATGTTTTTTAGCGAATGATTCTGCATCGGTAAGAGAATATTTGATCGAGAGTTGGTTTTCGGCAGCATGCTTTTTAGCAACCTCTATAAGGGCATCACTTTTATCGATACCCGTGACTTGTGCTCCTATTTTTGCCATTCCTTCAGTTAATATTCCTCCGCCACAACCGATATCGATTATTTTTTGACCTTGTAGTGCTTGTACTGCCATCATAAACTCTAAGCGCAGCGGGTTGATGAGATGCAAGGGTTTGCATATACCCTCAGCAGCCCACCATTGCTCAGACATAAGTGTAAATTTGCTGATTTCTGCTGAATCACTATTAGAAGCTGACATAAAAATTAGATTGTTTTCATTGGTTTTTTGCAGGGAGCGTATTACAATGTGCTAGTTTACTTGACCCCTCATAATGTGTCTATTGGTTATATTCACAGTAATTGAACTTTTGGCAAGTACCGCGTCCCTACAGCAATCTGGTATATACCATAACCATGAGGATTGCGAGTAGAGCGGCAACACAGACAAAAATTCAAGTGCGAAGAGTATATAAACAGGAGTAGTAGAATTTAGGATAGCTTGCCAACTAGTATGGGGAATCTGTTATCACTCAATTTTTTAGTTCAATATGAACAACCTTACTAACCGTGTTTATAAAGCGATCATAGAAAAAATTTTAAGATTTGCATTGCCAAAAGTGCCGAAAGAGCAATCTCAGTTATTTACTACTTTTGCCCAGCAGTATTATGCCCATACAGATTTAGAAACATTGGAAAGTCGTTCCATAGAAAATCTTGCAGCAGCACTTGTATCTCATTGGAGTCTTATTTACCAACGTTTGCCTAGTCAAGCAAAGTTTCATGTTTATAATCCTAGTCTTGAAAAAGACGGTTGGGAAAGCAAATCTAGCATTGTTCAAATCGTTGCTGAAGATAAACCTTTCTTAGTTGATTCCACGCGAATGGAGATTAATCGACAAGGATTTAATATTTTTTTCAATATTCATTTTGGCAATATAAAATTGCGGCGCGATAAACAGGGGAAGGTAATAGAGGTTTTACCCTATGATGCAATAGCCGATAAACAAACTGAAGCTTTAATTTACTTGGAAATTGATAAAGAATCGAATACTGAGATTCTTAATAAGTTGGCTAAGAAGCTGGAAAAAGTTTTAGCGCAGGTTAGTTTAGTTGTAAACGACTGGCCTGAAATGCGATCCAGAATGCAAAGCTGCTTAAAGGAACTAGAACAGAATTCCTCTCCTTATGATCCTGAAGATGTTGCGGAATCTAAAGACTTTTTGGCGTGGTTGTTGAATGATCATTTTACCTTTTTAGGGAGTCGTGATTATGATTTGAGCAAAGATCATAAGACACTGCGCATGGTTAAAAAATCAGGTTTAGGTGTTTTAAGAGATGAAACCAGGAGTAAAGAGGAGAAACCTTTAACAGAATTACCGCCCGAAGCACGTCGTTTGGCCTTCTCTCCTCAAGTACTTGTTATTTCTAAGACCAACAGTAAATCGAGAGTACATCGTTCTGTTTATGCTGATTATATTGGCGTTAAGCGTTTTAATGAACGGGGAAAATTAATTGGAGAAAGACGTTTTATAGGTCTTTATACTTCGACTGTTTATCATAGTGATCCCCGTAGCATCCCATTGATACGGCGTAAGATACAATTAATTTTACAAAACTCTAATTTGCCTTTAAAAGGTCATGCTGGAAAAGCCTTATTAGATATTCTCTCCAGTTTGCCGCGCGACGACTTGTTTCAAGCTTCGGTCAAGGAGCTGACCCAATTAGCTTTAGGTATTTTACATATACAGGAACAGAGAACAGTACGTTTATTCGTCAGACAAGATAATTATCGACGCTTTATATCTTGTTTAGTTTATCTACCAAAAGAGCAATTAAACACCGATCTGCAACGCCAGATGGAAAAGATTTTGGTGCGAGAATTCTCAGGTATTGAAATTGGTTTTTCAACATTATTTGGAGATTCTAATTTAGCACGCATCCATTTTTTAATTCGGACCGATCCTAAAAAAGATCTAAGCTTTGATGTAAAAAAAATAGAGGCACAATTGGTTGAAGTTGCGAGATCTTGGAAAGAAGAATTGCGTCAAGCGTTGATTGAATACTATGGGGAACAAGATGGCGCACGCCTCCTGCAAAAATATATGTATGCTTTTCCTAGCGGGTATCGAGATACATTTTCTGTAAACACAGCCGTACATGATATTGAACAATTAGAAAGAATTTCATCTGAACATCCTTTAGAAATGAATTTTTATCCATCTGCAAATGAAAAGGGTGTTCCATTAAGGTTTAAGTTATTCCAAGCAGGCAAACCTATCATTTTGTCTGATGCATTACCTGTCCTAGAAAATATGGGGCTATGCGTTATGGACGAATGGCCACAAGAAATTACCTTACCCGATGGTCATCGCATTTGGATTAATGATTTTGGTGTGAAACCCGTTCATATTGATGACGTGGATGTTTCTCAGGTTAAAGAAATTTTTCAAGAAGCTTTTAGCAAGATATGGTCTGGAGAAGTCGAAAATGATGGTTTTAATCGTTTAATATTGGCTGGTCAATTAACTTGGCGTGAAGTTTCCATATTAAGAGCATATACCAAATATCTTCGTCAAATCGGTGTGCCATTTAGTCAAGCCTATGTAGAAACGGTGGTGTCACGAAATGCAGGTATTGCTAAAATTTTAGTTCAACTATTTAAATATTATTTTGATCCTAGCCGCCAAGATGAATCCGGTAGTGTGATAGCAAGTCTAGAAAAAAGCCTACATACCGCATTGGATGCAGTGGTAAGTTTAGATGAAGATCGTATTTTGCGAAATTTATTTGAAGTCATGCGAGCTACTTTGAGAACTAATTACTATCAAACAGATCATCGCAACAAACCGAAGCCTTGGTTGGCGATTAAGTTAAATCCCAGTCAAATTATGGATTTACCTTTGCCAAGGCCACTGTATGAAATTTTTGTGTACTCACCGCGTGTTGAGGCAGTTCATTTAAGAGCTGCGAAGGTCGCTCGTGGTGGTATCCGTTGGTCAGATCGAAGAGAAGATTTTCGGACAGAAATATTAGGTTTAATGAAGGCTCAGCAGGTAAAAAATGCGGTAATAGTTCCTGCTGGTGCTAAAGGTGGTTTTGTTTGTAAGCAATTACCAGAAAATGCAGATCGCGAAGCAGTAATGAATGAGGTGATTCTCTGCTATCAAACTTTTATGCGTGGTTTATTGGATTTGACCGATAATTTGCAAAACAATGTCGTCAAACATCCCGAAAATGTCGTGCGATACGATGAAGAAGATCCTTATTTGGTTGTTGCAGCCGATAAAGGGACGGCCAGTTTTTCAGATATTGCCAATGCAATTGCAGCCGAATATAACTTTTGGCTAGGAGATGCATTTGCTTCGGGTGGCAGCGTCGGTTATGACCATAAAAAAATGGGGATTACCGCTCGCGGGGCATGGGAGTCTGTTAGAAGACATTGTAGAGCATTAGGTTTAAATCCGGATAAAGATGATTTTACCGTTGTTGGTATAGGTGACATGTCAGGTGATGTTTTTGGTAATGGAATGCTGCTATCGCATCATATTAAACTTGTTGCTGCATTTAATCATATGCATATATTTATCGATCCTAATCCAAATTCAGAAAAAAGTTTTCAAGAACGAAAACGATTATTCAATTTACCGCGTTCCACTTGGCACGATTATAACGCCAGCTTACTTTCTAAAGGCGGTGGTATTTTTCTACGCTCCCAAAAATCAATCCTATTATCGGGCGAAATTAAAAAATTATTAGATATTAACCAAGATTCCATTGCGCCAGATGGTTTAATTCGCGCTATATTAAAAGCCAATGTCGATTTATTATGGAATGGGGGTATTGGTACTTACGTTAAGGCGTCGAGTGAAAGAAATGCAGATGTCGGCGACAGAACTAACGATAATTTGCGTATTGATGCCAAAGAATTACGTTGTCGTATTGTTGCAGAAGGAGGCAATCTTGGTTTAACACAGTTAGGTCGGGTTGAATATGCTTTAAATGGCGGATTAATTTATACCGATTTTATTGATAACTCTGCCGGTGTAGATTGTTCAGACCATGAAGTTAATTGTAAGATTTTATTGAACGCAGTGGTGGCTGCGGGTGAAATGACGTTGGCACAACGGAATGCATTATTAGCTGAAATGACCGATGAAATTGCTAAACTCGTTCTTTACGATAATTATTGTCAAACACGTACTATTAGTTTAGCGGCTATGCATGCGCAACAAGAATTAGAATTTCATCGTCGCTATATTCAAGAATTAGAGCGACATGGTAAATTAGATCGTGCTTTAGAATTTCTACCGGATGAAAAAGCTTTATTAGAAAGAAAAGCACTGGGTAAAGGATTAACAAGTCCTGAAATTGCAGTGTTACTCGCCTATACTAAAATGTGGGTAAAAGCTGAATTACTGGAAATGCACTCTTTAGAAGAAGATTACTTAAAGCGGATTTTGGAGTCGGCATTTCCAAAGCCCTTGCGTGGTCGTTTCTCTAAATTTATGCAGCAACATAGTTTACGCCGCGAAATTATTGCGACTAAAATTAGTAATGCCATGGTTAATGATATGGGCATTACCTTTGTTTTTCGTTTAAAAACCGAAATTGGCGCAGATATTGCTGCTATTGCACGTGCCTATGCAATTGCACACCATGTATTTGGTTTTTCAGAATTGCTTGGATTGGCAGAAAATTTAAGTGATGAGGTAACACCCGTTACTCGGTACGCTATTATGCGCCAATTTAATCGCTTAATAAGACGCGCAACACGATGGTTTATTTATAATTACAAAGAGCAATTAACTGATATTTTAGGAATGGTAGATCGATTTAGACAGTCAATCGTTGCATTGAATAAAAACTTACCTAATCTACTCGTCGGCGAAGAACGAGAACACTGGGAAAGGAATGTACAAGGTCTAATAGAAGCAGGGATATCCGAAGATATGGCGAAACGTATTGCTAATGTAGACCATGAGTATGCTTTATTAGATATTATAGATGCAAGCCAGAAAAATAATTTGGCTTTGCAGAATGTAGCCGAACTGTATTTCATGGTGGGTGAAAAATTTGGATTTACTTGGCTACGATCCCAGATTATGAAAATAACGATTGAAACTCTATGGGATAACTTGGCTAGAGTGATCTTATTAGATGATTTAGATACTCAACAACGGCATTTGACTGTTATCATTTTACAATGCGTTATAGACAAACAGGGTAATAATGAAATCTGCTTGGAACAATGGGAAGCAGGTAATCAAGATTTAATTAAACGCTGGGAACAATTTTTAGCGGATTTACGTAGCACTGGAGAATTGAAATTAATGATGTTTTCAGTGGTAATTCGAGAATTAGTCAGTATGGTTGACATTTCTAATATTTCTAAAGTAACAAACTAGATAAAGTCTAGTTTGTTACACATCTCTTCGTTCTTTCTTTTCTAAATTAATTTATCTATTTTAAATAAGTTTGACATCAAAAAATTTATTTTGTATTTAATTAAAATTTAAATAAATTTAAAATTTATTTAATTTAATTTTTTATTGAAAATACTTTTAATATGTTTAAAATGGTAATATAATTTACCTTCTGTGCATTCTTACAACAAAAATGGAAATTCTCTATGTATATTCTTTCTTCTTTCACGCCTGAACATTTAAAATCCCCACTAGAATATTTACTTAAAAATTTTTATTCAAATTCATTAACTTTGCAATACGCAGAAACAAATTTAATGATAAAAATTTCTGAATTGGCAAATTCAGAGAAAAAAAATCAACCCGTCGCTATTTTTTTTAGATTATTTGAGATAATCGGTTTTAATGAAGAAACAATAACTAAAATAAATGCAATTAATTTAAAAAAAACTTTAGATGAATTCATTGATCTAATTATTTTATTTAAAAATAATAGGAAAGACCCATTAATTGTTTTTCTTTGTCCTAGTTTATATAAAGAAAATATATTGAAAGATAATTATGAATTAAAAAATAATTACGAAATACTTAAAAAGTATGAAGCTTATTTTTTGAATAAAATGCAAGAAAATAAAATTCATACACTTTCTGAAGATGATATTCAATCTATGTATAAACAAAATAATATTATTAATGAGATAGGGTGTAAGACACACATTCCCTACACTGAAGAATATTATGTTGCGTCGGCAATTTTATTAGTAAGAAAGTTACATTGTATTGAATACGGGCATAAAACTCAGGGTTGTGAAACTAAAGTTGTTTTCGTCGATTGCGATAGAGTTTTATGGGATGGAGTAGTAGGAGACGTCGGACCTCTTAGTGTTCAATTTAAAGAACATAATATTTTTGTACAAGAAGTTTTAGTTAAGATGGCAAACAATGGAATATTTATTTGCTTAATTAGCAAAAATGAAGAAAAAATGGTGAATGACGTATTCTTTTATAGAAATGAAGAAATGCCATTAAAAATTGGACATGTGATAATAAAAAAAATTAATCGAGATCTAAAATCTAGTAATATTTTAGCAGCTTTATCAGAATTAAAACTTCTTAATGCAAAAAACGCTATGTTTATTGACGACTCACCAAGGGAAATTGAGGAAGTTAGTGAAAAATTTCCTGAAATATTCTGTGTGCTAATGCCACAAACTTATGAGGAGGTTAAAAATATTTGGGGTTTTGATATAGATAAATATGTAATTGCTACAAAAACAGATCAAAATAGGCTGAAATTAGTTCAGCAGGAAGTAGCAATAAAAACTGTTTTAGCTGAAATCCCCGATCCTATTGTGCAACTTGAAACAAAGCGAAAAAATTTGCAAACTTTAAGTATTGGTTTTATTGAGAATGCAGAAAGATCAAGAGTCACTCAAATGGCAGGTAGGACCAATCAATTTAATATCGATCCTAAAAATTCTGAGATAGACAAAGATTTGGAAGATTTATTTAAAGAAAACTTTTCTGAAGAAAAAAAAGAATATGAACTTGTTGGTTTTAAGGCGGTACTTTTAAATAAGGAAGTTTCAAGGAAACAAGAGCTTGTAGAAGATACTGTAGAGGGTAAAGAAAGTCCAAGAAAGAAAGAATTTATAGAGGATCTAGCAGCTGTAGCAATATGTAAGGTTTTTAATGACTATTTACTAGTTAATCATATGTTCCTTAGTTGTAGAAATGCAGGAATGGAGATTGAATATGCCCTTATTAAGCATATCGCTAATGTATACTCGGCTCTAAATACTATTAAAATTAAATTTAAAAAAACAGGGTTAAATGGACTTGCAGAAACTTTTATAGATATGTTATGTGATGAAGCAGATAAAAAATCTTCGGTGCGATTCTTATTAAGAAATACGAGCAAGTTGTCTTCTCAACAAAATTTTATGAAAAATTTATTTAAAAACTGTAAGGTTTTACCGAAAGATTATAATAAAAATATAGATGAAGTAATAATTTTTGAGTTTTCAGCTAATTTTTTACGTCAACTGGATCCCTATTTATTGACTCGTAAAACGATGAATGCTAACGCAATAGATAAAAATCAACCTAAAAAAAGAGTGATAAATAAAAGTGATTTGGCAAACGCTAGAACTTACTTAGCAGAAATTCAAAAAAAAACTCAGACTACTCAACCTTTGCTGGAAAAATTATTTATTGGATCTAAATTTAAATCAATTGATAATTTATCAGAAAAAATTATTGAGAAAGTAAAATTTTTATTATTTGATCGTCAAGAAAATCTCTCTCAAAATATTTTTCAAAAATTTTCTTTAGTTTATTTAGGTTTAGACTCTTTAAAAGCGACTTCTTTAAGCACTTCTATATATGATGACGAAAAAGTAGTAATAAATATTTCTATGTTACTTAACTCGGAAACGACAGTATCGGTTTTAGTAAATTATATAAATCAACAAAAAAAACAGAAAAACCGCATAGGGGAAAATTCCATTGTTTATGAACTTGATCAAAACTGCTTACCAGTTTCTTTGCAAGAAGAAAGAATTTTTTGTGCTGAGCAAAGTGAAAGAGTTACTAATAGTTCTAGATTTCATATGACAGCTTGTTTTTTGGCTTTCGAATTAAATATTGATTGTCTTAAGAACGCTTACCAAAGACTAATACAACATTATGATGTGTTTGGATATTATTTCTCGATCAAGAATGGTCAATTAATCAAGTCTTATATATTACCAGAAAATCGAAAAATTAATTTTTATTATAAAGAAATTAGTGAATTTGCATTAATGTCTACTATTCAAGAAAAAATAAAAGAACCTTTGTCTATGATTGATTCTAATGGCCTTATTAGACTTTTTATTTTTGAAGATAAAGTAAATAAAAAATATTATATTTTTTTTCACATTCATCATGCGATTTTTGATGCGGTTTCACTTAAAAACTGTTTAGATACTTTATCTAAACTATATCAGGATAGTATAATCGCTAATTTTTCCAAGATAATTGATTGTCCTCCTCAATATATTGAATTTATTCAGCATCAACAAAAAAAAACAGAAGATGAAGCTTATCAAAAAGCGGCATATAATTTTTGGAAGAATACACTATCCAAAATAGAAGCGGTAACAACCTTACCTTATGATCTTACGGTATCCACATTTAAACCGGCCACTGAGCAAATCGCTAAAAGATATACCTTTTCTTTATCTCCTGAAGATTTATTAGCATTAAAGGCCTTGGCTAAATCAAATGATGTTACTTGTTTTAATGTGCTGAATGCTTTGTTTGGTCTCTTAATAGCTTCGTATACTTATCAAAAAAATATTACGTTGATAACAGCCACGAACGGGAGAAACGAACATCCATCTTTCAATAAAATGGTGGGTTTTTTTGTTAATCTATTAATTCAGCAATTTGATTTAGAAGGAAATCAGCGTTTTGATGAGTATCTTAAACAGGTCAATAAAAAATTCTTAGCGAGTCAAGAATTCCAAGATTTTCCTTTTAGTAAAAAACAGGAGATTTTACTAAAGCAGGGGATTAATGACATTTTATCAAGTCCTGCATTAATTTATCAAAGCTATGCTATTCCTGAGTTAAAACTGAATGAAGAAATAGCACAGTTAGAGTTGCCACAGCAACCTATTATCTTTGATATGAGAGAGACATGTCGCTTTGGCCATTTCACATTGTTTGCTCAGGAAAATCAGCAGGAATTAACGTTCATCATTGAATATGCACAAAATTTGTTTCGTTTATCTTTTATAGAAAGATTTGCTAAGAATTTTTTACATATAATTAGAGGTGTTTGTAATAATCCTAATCAGAGCTTGCAAGAGATCTCAATGGTGTGTGATGGAGAGCGGCACCAATTAATTAGCTTGGGCCAAGGACCAAAACTTGTTTTTTCTGAAAATGATAATTTAATAAGAAAATTTCAACAAACTGTTGCAACCTATCCGGATAATATTGCCCTTTGTTATAATGAATACAAGCTTAGTTACCGGGAGGTTGATACTCAATCGACACAATTAGCGCATGTTTTAATTGCAAAAGGGGTAAAACAAGGAAATTATGTAGGAATTTTCTTAGATGCCAATCATTTATTTTTTATAGCAGAATTAGCAGTATTAAAAATTGGAGCTGTTTTTATTCCACTTTCAAAAGCGGATCCATCTATACGTTTAAAATCGATTATAAAAGATGCTAACATTCAATTTTTTATTATAAATAAAAAGGATCTAAAAAAGAACCAACATGACCTAATTGATACAGAGTTAGAGGATTCAATACAAAATAGCGAATTAATTTCGATTGATTCTACTGAAAACTTTAATTTAGAGGGCAATCTATCCCCACTGCTTAAATCACTCGAAGATAGAATGTGTATATTGTATACATCCGGATCGACGGGCAGACCAAAGGGAGTTATTCTGTTAGAAAAGGGAATTTTTCGAGTTGTGGAATCACCAAAATTTGTAAAAGTTTTACCTGGAGATAAAATAGCACAAACTGCAAATCAAGTTTTTGATGCAGCTCAGTTTGAGTGTTGGCTTGCCTGGAATAATGGAGCATGTTTAGTTCTTTTCGATAAAGAGACTATTTTAAATACTAGTTTATTACAAAGTAAATTAATGGCTGAAAAGATCACACATATGTGGTTAACAGCAGGTTTATTCAATATGCATGCCAATGATAAACCAGAATTATTTGGAGGGTTAAAATATTTAATAGTCGGAGGTGATATTGTCCACAAAGATATTGTATTAAAAGTTTTAACTTATAAAGACTCTCCCATTATTATAAATGGCTATGGCCCTACCGAAACCAGTATATTTGCTTTGACGTATACATTTAATAAACAGGAACTTACGAAATTTTTTACATCGCCGATCGGAACTCCCATTAATAATACAGAGGTACAAATACTCACTCCATGCGGAAGTTTGGCACCCTATGGAGCGATAGGTGAATTAGGGATAAAAGGAGAGGGGGTAGCAAGAGGATATTTGAGTTCATCACCATTATCAGAAAACAAACGTTTTAGAGGGGATTTAAAATCGAGAGAATACCTTACTGGCGATTTAGTTCGATATGATTCTGATCTTATAATGTTCGTAGACCGAGCCAATGAACAGCAAATTAAAGTTAACGGAAATCTTGTTTCGTTGGAAGAAGTTAGATTTTGTTTTTCTCAACATCCGTTTATTAAACAGGTTGAAATAATCATTAAAAATATAGATGGATTTAACAAATTAATTGCTTTTTATATCTTGAAGGAAAAAGCTACTAAACCTACTAACCAAGAGTTTCGTGATTTTCTTAATAAAAGATTGCCTTCTTATATGGTCCCTGCTTTTTACTGTCAAAGGGACAATTTCTTAACGAATTCTAATGGAAAATTAGATAAATCGCAATTTGACCACTATGAGTTACAAGTAAGTGATAATATTAAGTTCAGAAAACTTGAAGGAGATGAGAAACAAATATTGAAAATATTTAAAAAAGTATTATCTTGCTTCCCCGATAATATAGAAGCTGATTTTTTTGAATGGGGAGGGAGTTCTCTGCAAGCGGTATTATTAGTTAATAAAATTAATGATTTTTTTAAAGACATGAGTATTTGTACTAATGATTTATATGCAAATTCTACCGTTGAAGGCTTAACGAGTTTCATTAAAAAGAATAAAAGTGTTGAAAAAACAAATTTACGTTTATTAAAAAAAGGCGATTCTAAATTTCCAGCGATTATTTTTATCCATCCTGCAGGGGGGGGGGTAAGCTGCTTTAATAAATTATTAGATACTGTCGAATTTAATAATCCATGTTATGGTATTGAAGACCCATTGTTACAAAAAGGTGAGTTAAAATTATTATCCATGGAAAAAATGGCTTCTAACTACCTTGCTATCATTGCAGACGAGTTGATAGGGCCGTTTATTTTGTCAGGTTATTCCTTCGGCGGTATGTTAGCTTTAGAAATGGCCGTCCAGTATGAAACTAAGTCTGAAAATAAATTATTATTAGAAGTTGTTTTATTTGATACGTGGATAGTTTCTTCAGCTAGCATGAGAATTCAAAGTGAATTAAAAAAAGAAGTATTAACATATTGTTCTAATCAAAGGGAAAAAGCGAATATAGATGGAAGTTTATCCCAGTTAATGCCTGTCTTGGAACAGTTATGTGAACATCATCAAACAACGGGATTTAACTTTTTTCCAAATAAACTTAATGAAACCCCTGTTTTTTTATTGAAAGCAAATAATGTAGGGGATATTTTTTCAAAAATGACGTTATCAACCAAAGATAACTTCGTAAAACAATTTGTAAATTCTGATTTATTCCAAAAAATTGAAATTGACGCGACTCATTATGATATGTTAGATAAGTCTGATACTAATTCTTTATCTGCAAATTTTTCGATGAATATTAATAGCATTAATGAAAAAATAATTTTTAAGAGTAATAGAGAAAAAATCGTTGACGCTAGATTTTTTGCGTCTCCCTTAAGACCAATTCATAATGACTCTTCCATTGCTGGTAATTTAAAGCTAAACCATTAATAAAAAAGATTTAATCTTAGGAATTAATACAATGAATTTTCAAGTTATCCTAAATGCATTAACTTTTTCGGTTTACTGGTTAGATAGTAGAAAAAAAATTTTTAAAGGAGGTAACGAACACTTTTGTTCATCATTAAATATTAACTCTTTAGCCGAATTGATAGATAAACCTATTTCAGATATTTTTGTGAGTGATTACTTGAGAGTAGTTAACGATTTATTCAATAAAAGTATTAAAAATAAGGGTAAGAGCTTTTCGACTATTTATTATAAAGTGCTTAATGATCATGAGCCCATCTTAATTCAATGTACTTCAATAATGTCCAAAAAAGAATCGATTACTATTTTTAGTGAAATTTACCCACCACCCAAGGATTTTAATCAATATTTGTGGGAGGAAAATGAAAAGTTAACTATTTATTTAAATAATATCATTGAAAACGTCCCTGCTAGCATCTATTGGAAGGATATCAATAGTATTATTTTGGGTGGAAGTAAATTACATGCTGAATTAACTGGTTTTTCTGATTCTAAAAAAGTTATCGGCAAGACAGATTTCGATTTTTCCTGGAGAGATCAAGCTGAAAGAATACAAGAAAATGATCGGTTTGTGATGCAAAATAATCAAATGGTTAGTTTTGAAGAAAGGGCTAAATTATCCGATGATAGTATGCATATATTCTTGACGCAAAAATCACCTTTAAAAGGAAAATTTGAAAAAATAATAGGTGTCTTAGGAGTCTCGATTGATATTACGGAACTTAAAAATACTCAGAAAAAACTGAATAAATCGAAATTATTAGCCGAAGCAGCCAATCAAGCTAAAACTGAGTTTCTTGCGAATATGAGCCATGATATTCGCACCCCTTTAACAGGTATAATCGGTTTATCGCAATTACTTGAACAACGTTTAAAAGAATTGGAAAATAAAGACGATTTACGCTTGATGTATAAAGCAAGCAAGCAGCTATTAAATTTGCTAAACAACGTACTTGATGTGGCTTCCTTAGAAAACGCTAATGAAGCGCAGCTTAAGGTTAATAGTTTTTCTCTACAAGATTTAGCGGAATCATTGAGAAATTTATTATCCCCGTCCGTTAAAACTAAAGGACTTACATTGCAGGTAAACCTAGAGGTTTCTAACTCTGAAAATGTAGTCAGTGATCAAAATAAACTGGAACGTATTTTACTCAATTTAGCCACGAATGCTATTAAATTTACTGAACAAGGAAAAGTTATTGTAACTATCAAAGAATTAGTGTTACTACCTCGACAGTCTGATGGGATGTATATTGAATTTATTATCAGTGATACTGGGATAGGGATTCCTGCTGATAAGTTGAATGTAGTATTTGATCCTTTTTTCCGCATAACGCCTAGTTTTGAAAAAACTGATCAAGTGCCGCAGGGATATGGCGTTGGTCTTTATATTGTAAAAAAATTTGTAAACTTGTTAGGTGGTGAGATTCAAGTAAAAAGCGTAGTCAGCGAAGGTACAAGCTTCTCCTTTACTTTGTTCATGAATTTCTCCAAAAAAAATAAGCTTATTAAATTTAAAAATAAGAAATCTGAACCCTTTGTTTTTTTAGAAAATAATAAATCAAATAAAGAAAAACAAGCGCTTTCAGAGCAAGTGCAAATCAAAAAAAAATTGCTAAAAAAACACATTTTATTGATAGAAGATGATCGTTTAACAATTAAATTCTCGCAAGAACTTCTTACTCAGGCTGGATATAATCTGACGGTGGTATCAACGGTACAAGAAGCATTACCGTTCGCAAAGAATCATGCTTTTGATTTAATTATTACTGATTTGGGTTTACCTAGTCTTAGTGGTAGTGAAATTGCTGTTTTATATCGTTATTGGGAACGTATTAAACAAAAACCAAGGACTCCAATAGTAATCTTAACCGCTCATGGAGAAGGTAAATTTAAGGAAGAATGTTTAGCGGCAGGCATTGATGAAATCTGGATAAAACCCTTGACTAGAGAAAAAATAAAAAAATTAGATAAGTATTTCCAAGATAAAAAAATTAATATCATTGATTTTAATCCTATTCTAAAACAATTAAAATCTAATACACAGGACTGTCCTGAAGAAAATAATTTAAACATAGAGGAGGCTAATTTAATCGATATTATTAACTCATACCCTATATTTAACAAAAGTATTAGTCTTAAAAATCTCAGCGGTAATATAGACTTGTTTAATGAAATTATTGAGATGTTTAAACTATCTATTCCTGGCCATATCGAAGAACTTGAAAAGGTCTATGATTTAAGGGATTGGGAAACTATCGAAAACATAGTACATAAAATAAAAGGAGGAGCATGTTATGCAGGCGCAATCAGATTAAATTATGTATGTAAAAATTTTTTACGTTGCTATTTAATGGGCCAATCCCAACAATTAGAAACACTCTATTCTTATTTACTGGTCAGTTTAAAAGAGACTTATCAAGTATTGGAATCATAGGGTTAAGTCTTTAAAAGAGAAAAAAGTCCTTTTTTCCTGTAATGGCCTTGTAAATTTATTAATAAGCTTTCTTTTCAAATTAATTATGGCAAAATACAAGGTTTCCGCAACTCAGATTGAGTAATATACTTACAGCGTTGATTTTAGACATTGCGTCGTGTAGTGAAGTAAGAGTGTATGCAATCTATATGAGGATTGCGCGTTGGACAGCAACACAGACAAAAATACAGGTGCGAAGAGTATATGCCATCCTTTATTCATCTGCATCTTCATACAGAGTACTCTCTAAGTGATGGTTTAATTCGTATTGATAAGCTTGTTTCTAGCGCCGACGAGCTATCTATGCCTGCTATTGCAGTAACGGATCTATCTAATTTATTTGCAACGATTAAATTTTACCAGGCGGCGATTAAAAAAGGCATTAAACCCATAATTGGGATTGAATGCTGGATAAAAAATGACCAATTGCCCGACCAAGCATTCCAATTAATTTTACTTTGTCAAAATCAACGAGGCTATCGAAACTTAATTCAATTAATTTCACGTGCCTATTTGGAGAACCAATACGAAGGTAAACCATTTCTGCAAAAAAGTTGGTTTCCAAATTATTCTAGTGGCTTAATTGCATTATCGGGGGCGAGGGCAGGTGATATCTCATCCTGTTTAATGAAAAATAATAGACCCTTAGCCGTTGAATATTTACAGTCATGGCAAATGTTATTCCAGGATCGTTTTTATTTACAATTGCAACGATTAGGACGACCTTCAGAGGAAGAATACATAGGGGCGGCGGTAGAGCTCGCAACAGAGTTTAATGTCCCGGTTGTAGCGACCAATGAAGTTTGCTTTATTTCAGCCAAGGATTTTGAAGCACATGAAGCCAGAGTGTGTATTAATAGTGGCTATACAATAAATGATCCTAAACGGCCCAAGATTTATACCGATCAGCAATATTTACGCTCCGCTGAAGAAATGGTCGCTTTATTTGCTGATATTCCATCGGCATTGACTAATTCGGTTGAAATTGCCAAACGGTGTAATTTAGAAATTGAATTAGATACATCCTGTTTGCCTAATTTTCCTATTCCTGAAGGAATGAGTGCACAAAATTTCTTAACACAAGAAGCAAAGCAAGGTTTGCTGCAATGTTTAGATAAGTACGCTAAGGATTTTTTGCATTTATCTCAGATTAAGCATACAGAGTCCAAGCTTTCTACTGTAACTGAAAAAGAAGGTACGTTAAAAGAGCTCGTTAACACGACTGAATTAAAAAAAATTTATTTTGAGCGACTGCATTCGGAGCTCAAAGTAATAAATTCGATGGGATTTGCAAGTTACTTTCTTATTGTGGCTGATTTCATTCGTTGGGCAAAGAAAAATAAAATCCCTGTGGGGCCCGGGAGAGGGTCTGGAGCAGGTTCTTTAGTCGCTTATGTACTACAAATTACCGGTTTAGATCCCTTGCAGTATGATTTGCTTTTCGAACGGTTTTTAAATCCGGAACGTATTTCGATGCCGGATTTTGATATTGATTTCTGTATGGAAGGACGTGATAGGGTTATTGATTATGTAACTGAACGTTATGGCCGTGATGCAGTTTCTCAGATTATAACCTATGGAAGTATGGCCGCCCGAGCGGTCGTTAGAGATGTGGGGCGGGTTTTAGGTTATCCCTACGGTATGGTGGATAAAATTGCCAAGTTAATTCCTTTTGAGTTAGGTATTACACTCGAAAAAGCGCTTGCTCAAGAAGATGAACTAAAGTATCGCTATGAAAATGAAGATGAAATAAAAATACTAATCGATTTAGCAAAAAAATTAGAAGGATTGGTGCGTAATGTCGGTAAACATGCCGGTGGTGTAGTGATTGCTCCTTCCAAATTGACAGATTTTACACCACTTTACTGTGAACCAGGTGGCATGCATTGTATTACCCAATTTGATAAGGACGATATTGAAAAAGTTGGGTTGGTAAAATTTGATTTTCTAGGTCTACGAACGTTGACCATAATAGATTGGGCAGTAGAGGCTATTAATGCGAAAAAGTTGTCAGGAGAATCTTTACTCGATATCACCACTATTTCTATCGATGATGCCAGCACCTTTGACTTATTAAAAGCGTGTAAAACTACCGCAGTATTTCAATTAGAGTCAAGAGGAATGCGCGATCTAGTTAAGCGATTACGTCCAGATAGTTTTGATGAAATTATTGCGTTAGTGGCGCTCTTTCGTCCAGGACCTTTGCAATCTGGAATGGTCGACGATTTTATTAATCGTAAACATGGACGAGCGCGGGTTCAGTATGATCATCCTTTTTTAGAGCCAATATTAAGTTCAACTTATGGAATTATTTTATATCAAGAACAAGTGATGCAAATTGCACAAGTGCTAGCGGGTTATACCTTGGGTGCTGCTGATTTATTGCGCCGAGCTATGGGAAAAAAGAAATCGGAAGAGATGGCGCAACAAAGAACTATTTTTATAAAAGGCGCAGAACAGAAAGGCATAGAATCCCGTTTAGCGAATCAAATTTTTGATTTAATGGAGAAATTTGCGGATTATGGATTCAATAAATCACACTCAGCGGCCTATGCGTTGGTTTCTTATCAGACGGCTTGGTTAAAAACACATTATCCCGCAGAATTTATGGCAGCAGTATTATCATCCGATATGGATCATACCGAAAAAGTAGTCACTTTTCTGGAAGAATGTCGCTTAATGAAATTGACTATGTTGCCACCGGATATAAATCATAGCGACTATAAATTTACCGTAGCAGATTCTATCGGTACGATTCGGTATGGTTTGGGTGCTATTAAAGGTTTAGGTGCGGGTGCTATTGAAATGCTCATACAACAACGCCAGCAACAAGCGTTTATTGATTTATTTGATTTATGCCACCGTGTTGATTTGCATAAACTAAATCGTAGAAGTTTAGAAGCTTTAATTTTTTCAGGCAGTTTAGATAGTTTTGGTGTAAACCGAGCGAGTCTTTTAGCCAATATAGAAGCTGCTTTACAAGCCGCTGAACAGAAATCATTGGCAAAATTTTCAGGTCAGCAAGATTTTTTTGGTCTTGATATGATCTCTCAATCAAGTCAAATGGTGAATCAGGATGATTGGCCAAAATTGCAGCGTTTACTGGCTGAAAAAGAAGTCTTAGGTTTTTATTTAAGTGGCCATCCGTTAGAAAACTACGCTAACGAATTATCCCATTTTATTACTATATCTTTAAGTGAGTTGACTGCCAAAGCGGGTCATCAGATTACCATCGCAGGCTGGGTATTAACGATTCGTTCATTATGGACCAAACGTGGAGATCGTATGGCTGTCATTAATTTAGAAGATGCAAGTGGACGTTTAGAAGTGACCCTATTTAGTGACACCTTTGCTAAATATCGTGAGAAGTTGAACAAGGATAAATTATTAATCATTGAAGGAGAAATTCAACGTGATGAATACACCGGGAATACCCGGGTATTAGGGAAAAAAATTTTAGATATCACTGAGGCCCGTGAAAGTCATGCCAAAAACTTAACGATTAAACTCTCTAAGGCTGTTATTAAGCCGGGTCTACTGGATGATTTACAAAAAATAATGATCAATTTTTGCCCAGGCCTTTGTCCTACTCGTATTGCCTATTATCACCCTGAACTAAGCACACAGGTTTACTTGAGTTTGGGAGATAGTTGGACAGTGAAGCCCACAGACGATTTATTGAATGCACTACGCGAAAGCTTTGGTGAAGAATCTATCAGTATTCAGTACTAATTTTAAGATAGAGGCTCGATTTAAGATAAGAATTTTCACCCTATTTAATGTGGGGTTGCGAATTTAGTTTGAGTATATTTTTTCATTGTCATCTTAAATATATCAAAAAATATTCAATTGCACAGTAAAACCCAAACCGTAAAACTGGCAGAAACACACTATATAGATTATTATCCCCTTTGATTTCATGTATTTCTGATGGCTATGCGATGGTAAAAAATGGGAAAATAGTTGAAAACCAACGATTCCAGCGGCAACCCAATAAACCTAGATTGACCCGTTTAAGTTCTCAATTACCTTCAAGAGGATGGTTTTTTAAGTTTTCAGTGAGTTTATTGCTCATATTAAGTTTTATTTTGTCGTGGCAAAAGTTAACTGATCCAAGTTGTTTTCCTGTCAAAAACATTAAAATTAGCGGTGATTTAACTTATGTTAAGCAAAGTTATTTGCAACAAATTATTTCGCCCTTTATTGCAAAAGGTTTTTTTCGTTTAGATAGCCAAGGATTAAAAGAGCAAATTTTACATATGCCATGGATAGCTAATGTAACTATAAAACGGTTTTGGCCGGATACATTAGCAGTAAGTTTTACGACTAAAAAACCTATTGCTTTTATGGGAAAGCAGGGCTTAGTAGATGAACAAGGTAATATTTTTACTCCTGATAATGGAGATTCTATAGCATTAGATCTTCCTCTATTTGTGGGATCTGTAGGCCAACAAAAGTATTTATTACAAACCTATACCCGCATGAATCCAATGTTTGCACCGTTAAACTTAAAAATTAAATTATTACGTTTAGTCGACCAACAATATTGGTATATAAAATTGAGCAATGGGTTATCAATTTACTTAAGTCGAAGTCAACCTTATATACAATTAGAACGTTTGGTCGAGGTCTATTCTG
This sequence comes from Candidatus Aquirickettsiella sp., assembly GCA_049283295.1. Taxonomy (GTDB): domain Bacteria; phylum Pseudomonadota; class Gammaproteobacteria; order Diplorickettsiales; family Diplorickettsiaceae; genus Aquirickettsiella. Next base: position 40,275 of record JBAPVR010000044.1, on the reverse strand, counting down.
AGGTTATTGCAAGTAAAGTAGCTATGGTAGATTATGTGGATCTTCGCTATGCCCATGGTATGGCAGTAAAATTTAAGAAACGAACTCCTTGGGAAAAATGACTAAGGGTGTAGTTCGGTGTTGCTTTGAATTATAGAAAGTAGTTTTCGGTTCACAAAAAAAGAATAGGGGCTATATCCTAACAATGCAGTCAAATGAAGTTAGAAAAGATTTAGAGAATTTAATTGAAGGTGAAATAATATGGCAAAGAAACCGACTAAGAATTTAATTGTAGGTTTAGATATTGGTACGTCCAAAGTCAATGCCTTGGTGGGTGAAGTAAAACCTAATGGTATCGAAATTATTGGTATGGGAATTTATCCTTCATTAGGATTAAAACGAGGAGTTGTAGTCAATATCGATGCAACGGTTGATTCAATTCAACAAGCTGTGGGCGAAGCAGAAGCAATGGCGGGGTGTCCAGTTCGAAGTGTCTATACGGGTATCGCGGGAAATCATATTCGAAGTTTGAATTCTCACGGCATTGTTGCGATTCAAAATCAGGAAGTGACACATGCCGATGTTGAACGTGTAATTGATGCAGCGAAAGCGGTTGCTATTCCTGCCGATCAAAAAATATTACATATTTTACCCCAAGAATTTATTATTGATAGCCAAGAAGGTATTCGTGAACCAATAGGCATGTCAGGTGTACGTTTAGAAGCAAAAGTACATATGGTAACGGGTGCGGTTAGTGCAGCACAAAACATCATTAAATGTATTCAACGTTGCGGTTTAGAAGTTTCAGAAATAATTTTAGAGCAACTTGCTTCGAGTCAATCGGTATTAACCGAAGATGAGAAAGAGTTGGGAGTGTGTTTAATAGATATTGGAGGAGGGACAACCGATATCGCTATATTTACTGAAGGCGCTATACGTTTTACTTCCGTTATTCCTATTGCCGGTGATCAAGTTACCAATGATATTGCTGTTGCTTTAAGAACGCCCACCCAAAGTGCTGAGCAGATTAAAAGAAGACATGCCTGTGCTTTGTCAGAATTAGCAAACCCAGATGAACTCGTTGAGGTATCTGGAGTGGGAGATCGACCTGGACGCACACTGACTAAACGTGCATTAGCTGAAGTTGTGGGGCCACGCTATGAAGAGCTTTTCCAATTAGTTAAGGCAGAATTATACCGTAGTGGTTTTGAAGAATTTCTTGCAGCAGGAGTCGTATTAACCGGCGGTGCTTCTAATGTCAGGGGCAGTGTCGAATTAGCCGAGAAGATTTTTAAGTTACCTGTAAGACTCGGTTATCCACAATATATTACTGGAAATAACGAAGTAACAACAAATGGTATGTATGCGACCAGTACAGGTTTACTATTATATGGCTATCAACAACAATGCGAGCAGCGAAAACCTAATGTTTTATTTGGTAGAAAAATAGCGCGTATAAAAAATTGGTTGTGCGAAAATTTTTAAATAATACTGAAATCCTTAGGAGTTAATTATGAGCACTGAATTTGATTCGCCTAATGTCCCTATTCAAAATGCTGTTATAAAAGTGATTGGTGTGGGTGGTGGCGGTGGTAATGCGCTTGAGCATATGTTGGCACAAGATATCACAGGAGTAGAGTTTATTTGTGCCAATACAGATGCCCAAGCATTAAGAAATTCTTCGGCTGAATGTTTGTTACAATTAGGGCAGCAAATTACTAAGGGTTTAGGAGCTGGAGCAAATCCTGAAGTAGGCCGGTTAGCAGCCGAAGCAGATAGAGAACGTATTCGAGCGGCTTTAGAAGGTGCGAATATGGTTTTTATTACCGCCGGAATGGGTGGAGGAACAGGGACGGGAGCTGCGCCTGTTGTGGCAGAAATTGCTAAGCAAATGAAAATTTTGACTGTCGCAGTGGTCACTAAACCTTTCGATATTGAAGGGAAGAAACGTTTGCGTTTGGCTGAAGAAGGAATTAAGCAATTGAGCCAGTATGTCGATTCGCTGATTACTATTCCTAATAATAAATTAATGAGTGTTTTGGATAAAGATATTAGTTTTTTAGATGCATTTAAAGCCGTAAATGATGTATTATTCGGCGCTGTCAAAGGGATTGCTGCTTTAATAACACGTACGGGTTTAATTAATGTAGATTTTGCAGATGTTAAAACGGTGATGTCAGAAATGGGCATGGCAATGATGGGAACAGGAATAGGTACTGGCCCCGAAAGAGCGCGCTTAGCAGCAGAAGCCGCTATTGGAAGCCCCTTATTAGAAGATATAGATTTAGCTGGCGCACGCGGCGTGCTCGTTAACATAACAGCAGGGCCGGATTTATCAATGCGAGAATTTGGAGAAGTCGGTGAAGTTATTAAAAAATTTACTTCAGAAGAAGCTAATGTCGTTATTGGCACAGTAATTGATCCTGAGATGTGTGAAGAATTACGGGTAACCATAGTAATAACAGGACTACTAGGCCATCTTTCTATGAATGCGATACAAGGAGAAGAAGATAACAGTCTGGTTAGAGCGGCTGACGGCAGTTTAGATTACCATCAGTTAGAACGTCCCACGGTATTACGCAAACAAGGTGTCGTTACACCGAATAAGTCCACAGTAGATAGTAATTCTGCAGATATTGAATATTTTGATATACCAGCTTTTTTACGTAGACAAGAAGAGGTTTCTTAAGGGTGTCCAGAAAAAACAATTCAATTCAAACATCGCGCGCGCTAAAACAACGTACCTTGAAAAACGTTATTAAAGCCGCAGGTATTACCTTACACAGTGGTGAAACAGCTATTTTAACGTTGCGACCAGCACCCATTAACACCGGTATTATTTTTCGGCGAATCGATTTTAATCCTATTGTTGAAGTTCAAGCTCGAGCTGAACATGTCGGCGAAACGACCTTGCAAACGACCTTGCTCAAAAATGGAGTAAGAGTGGCCACTATAGAGCATCTAATGTCTGCTATGGCAGGTTTAGGTATTGATAATGCTTATGTTGATATTACCGCATCTGAGATTCCTATTATGGATGGCAGTGCAGGACCCTTTATTTTTTTGATTCAGTCAGCAGGTATTGAGGAACAAAGCGCATCAAAGCGCTTTATCCGCATCAAGCAAGCTATTAAAGTAACGGAAGGTGATAAGTGGGCTTCTTTTGAGCCATTCGATGGTTTCAAAGTTTCATTTGAGATTGATTTTAATCATCCGCTTTTTCAAAATCGTAGCCAAAAGGCCAGTATTGATTTTTCCACGACTTCATATATTAAGGAGGTTAGTCGCGCACGTACATTTGGTTTTATGGCAGACTACGAAAAATTGCGTGAGGTTCGACTCGCTTTAGGTGGGAGCCTGGATAATGCCGTTGTTGTAGATGAATATAGAGTACTGAATGAAGATGGTTTACGTTACGAAGATGAGTTTGTCCGTCACAAGATTCTTGATGCAGTCGGCGATCTTTATTTATTAGGTCATAGCCTCATTGGGGCATTTAGTGGCTATAAATCCGGCCATGCATTGAATAATCTATTATTACGCCGCTTGCTGAGCAATGCAGATGCTTGGGAATATATTGAATTTGAAGATGAAATAAAAGCCCCCCTAGCTTATCGACGTGCTTTACTCGCACATTAATCAACCGTTGTGATTGAATATTGCTTATTTAAAAAGCTTAATTATGTATTCCTTGAGGGATGAATGTTAACGATACTCACAATCGTTGGCTTTTTAGCAAGTAGCTGCACAGAGAATTTCGAGTTGGGCAGCAACACAGACAAAAATCAACTGTAAAAGTCTATTTTAACAATTCATCTAAAGCGGCATTCGCTAGGCTATCGACACGATCGTTTTCTGGATGGCCACTATGTCCTTTTACCCATTCCCAACAGATTTGATGTTTTTCTGCTTGTAAGGCCAATTCTTTCCATAAATCAGAATTTTTAACAGGTTTTTTATTGGCAGTGAGCCAAGCTCGTCGTTTCCATTGAGGTAGCCATTCAGTAATCCCTTTTTGGACATATTGTGAATCAGTGCTAAGTGATATTTGACAGGTTTTTTTTACCGCCATTAACGCTTGGATAGCTGCCATGAGCTCCATACGATTATTGGTAGTAGCGAGTTCTGTGCCCGAAATAGTTTTTTCTTTTCCTTGATATCGCAGGAGAGCCGCCCAGGCTCCAGGTCCTGGATTTCCTCGGCAAGCGCCATCCGTGAAAATCTCTATTTTTGGTATTTTAGGCATGGTGGGGTCCTCGAGCATTTTGAGCTAAAACCTTACTATTGAGTACAGGTGGAAATTGCCAAACCAAGCCTAAACCATTGAGTCTTTTTACTCGTTTTTCAGCAATAATTAAATAAATCCCCCCCATATAGGGGATAAGCCAAGGCGATATCCGTTCTAGCCATGCCAATTTCTTAAATAACCACAAACCAGTAGTGCTAGAGAAGGGTGGTCGAAATAGAAAGCTCTCAGTATGCTGAATTTCCCCACCTAAAAAGTGTATCCATTGGCAAAGGGTTTGGATGGTGTGAAAACGGCCATCCCAAGCGGGTTCCTTACTAAATGATAAAAGCCGATATAGCCCCCATAAACTGATAGGATTGACTCCTAATATAACCAAATGACCATTGGGAGCTAATATTCGCCATGCTTCCGTAAGTATGGTTTGGGCCGTAGTTTTGTCCGCCTCTAATGTGTGGGGCATAAGGACTAGATTAATACTATCATTGGCAAAAGGCAGATGAGTGTATAAGCTTTCCAAGCTAGAATAATCTATTTTATCAGTATTTAACTGACGTTTAGAATTTAAAGACACCCTAATTTTATGAATAATAGGGCTAGCGGATAAGCATGAAAACGAATGTGGGCTCAGCTGCAACAAGTGGCGTCCAGCATAATCAGATATGAAGGAAGCTAAACGATGGTCTTCAATTTCTAGGTAAGGTTGTTTCAAGGGCGATCCAATAACGCAGTTAGAAGTCATTTATTCGATGAATCTTAACATCTATTATTATCGCATAAGTTGGGTATGGCTAAGAAGACCTTTAAATAAAAGAGTTTTAACTCGTATTTTTAACAAAAAACAATCTGAAATGTAGGTTTTTGCGTAAGCTAAATACACTAAAAATGTAGGTCAAAAGCTTACAAATAAGGCCCTTTAATTTAGCATTTGTAAGCCCTTTATCTTGACCTCCCTGAGGGGTCCCCGTAAGATCGTTATATGACTTATAAAATGCTTAAAATTTATACATTATTATTATCCGGATTACTCATTCTAGCAGTGGGTATGACGGCCTGTGTGCAGTTTCCCACTTCTGAAGAAGCAGGGATGATCGGCCTTAGCGGCACTGGTAACGATACGGATAGTAAAACCTATCAAACCGTTATCATGAAATCGACGGGTAGTAGTTTAGCACCCCAGAATGCTAAAGCGCTTTATAGCGCTGTAGACAAGGGTACGCTTTGGGAGCCTATACGAGCTCATTTACAATTGTCAGCTCGTGAGGAAAATCAACCTCAGGTCCAAGAGCAGATCCGTTGGTTTGCTAAAAACCCAGCCTATTTAAAAGATGCGGTAAATCGAGCTGCGCCCTATATTTACTATGTATATGCGCAGGTGAGAAAACGTGACTTACCTACCGAATTGGTTTTATTACCTATTATTGAAAGTGGTTATAATCCATCAGCGACTAACTCGTCTTCAGGAGCGGCTGGTTTATGGCAGTTAATGACGAGTACCGCTAAGGGGTATGGTGTGCATCAAGATAGAGGTTTTGATGGCCGTCGAGATATTAGTAGCTCGACCAATGCAGCCTTAAATTACCTTACTTATTTAAGAAGCTTCTTCGGTGGAGACTGGTTATTAGCCATAGCGGCTTATGATACGGGTGAAGGTAACGTGCAGAATGCGATTCGTCATAATACGCAGCAAGATAGGAATACTCATTTCTGGGCATTGCCATTGGCATCAGAGACACGTTCTTATATTCCGCGTTTATTGGCTTTAGCTGCGATCATTAAAAACCCAGCTAAGTATGGCGTGAGTTTACCGCCTGTCAGCGCAAAGCCTTATTTAGAGTTAGTTAATGCCAATAGCATGAGTTTAACGCATGTGGCTAAATTAGCGGGCATGAGCGTTGCGGAATTAAAGGAATTAAATCCAGGAGTAAAAAGTAGTTCAACTACGATTAAACATGGCCAGCTTGCTTTACCTATTGATAGGGTAGCTTTGTATAAGCAACAATTAGTTACAACAGCTACAACGTCGAATTATAAGGTTCAACAAGCGAATGATAAGCTAGCTTTAAAACAAATGGGGCCAAAAGAAAAACACAATTCTGTCCAGTTAGTGAGCAATCGAACTAACTCAAGCCCTACTAGTCTGGTGAAGGACAATCCAAATCCAAGTGAGCAACAGAACCATTTGGTAAAAAGTGGAGATACATTAGCTGGAATTGCTAAGCGCTATCATGTATCGGTTAAGAAGGTACAGGCCTGGAATAAGCTGGATAGCGACTTTATCAAGCCAGGTGAAAAATTAAAAATAATGCTTTCATAAAGCATAAACTTTAAACGAAGAGGTATTTATACTTCTTCGTTTTTTTTTGGTTTTTAATTAAGTGATAGTGGTTATTAGAAAAAGACTAGCGATGGTTATTAGTCAAAGTCTTTAAATAATCAGTAAACAAATTTTTAGTTTCTGGATGTTTTAAGGCATGAGCGATCGTTGCTTTTAAATAACCCAATTTACTTCCACAATCATAGCGTGTCCCTTCAAACTCCCAAGCATACATTACCTCGTCCTTTAACTGATGAGCAATGGCATCAGTTAGTTGAATTTCTTTATTTTTTCCAATAGGTGTTTTGGAAAGGTAAGGAAAAATAGTTGAATTAAGAATATACCGACCGACTACGGCTAAATTAGAAGGCGCATCTTTATAACTTGGTTTTTCTACAATGGCAGTAATTTGGCTCAGTCTACCTTGTTTCGTTTTATAACCGATAATACCGTATTGTTCACTTTCTTCAGGAGTTATTGCTTGAACAGCAATAATGGTGTTCTGTTTTTCTTGATAGCGATCTAACATCTGCTTTAAACAAGGGATAGTGGAATCGATTAAATCATCCGCCAGTAAAACAGCAAACGACTCATCATTGATAAGAGGTCGTGCACATAAAACAGCATGTCCTAAGCCTAAAGTTTCGGGTTGACGTAAATAAACACAACTAACCCCTTTGGGTAAAATATTTTTGACAATATTTAACAGGTCTTTTTTGTTGGCTTCCGCTAGCTTAGCTTCTAATTCATAGTTTGAATCAAAATGATCTTCAATAGCCCGCTTACTACTACTCGTTATAAAAATGAGTTCGGTAATTCCGGCAGCAATCGCTTCTTCTACTGCATATTGAATTAAAGGTTTATCCACGATAGGCAGCATTTCTTTAGGACTTGCTTTAGTAGCGGGTAAAAAACGGGTGCCTAAACCAGCAACCGGGAAAAGTGCTTTAGTAATTTTTTTCATCGCTAGATAGACTCCCCACGGCCAATGGCATAGTATTTAATGCCTAATTGCTTTAAACAATCAGGATCATAAAGGTTTCTTCCGTCAAAGATAGCCGGTTCTTTTAAACGTTGTTTGATGAGCTGGAAATCAGGATTAAAGAAGCTATTCCATTCAGTCACTATTACTAAGACATCTGCATTAAGTAAGGCCTCTTCAGGACTATCACAGCAACTAAAATTAATGTGATTTTCATATAAACGACTTGCTTCCGGCATTGCCACAGGGTCATAGGCTTGAATTTTCATGCCAGCAGCCAAAGCAGCTGTAATGAACACTTTACTAGGTGCTTCGCGCATATCGTTGGTATTCGGCTTAAAAGATAAACCCCATAAGGCGATTACTTTTCCCTGTAAATCATTTTGAAAGAAGTGCGAAACTTTGTTAAATAAAAGTTTTTTTTGTGCATCATTAACCTGATGCACCGCATTTAATAAGCGCGATGGATAATGAACCGCTTTCGCGGTAGCCTCTAAAGCGAGCACATCCTTAGGGAAACAAGAGCCGCCATAACCGCATCCAGGATTAATAAAATGATAATTAATACGTGGGTCAGAACCGACGCCAATACGCACTTGCTCTATGTCGGCATGCAAGCGTTCTGCCAGCTGACTCATTTCATTCATAAAGCTAATCTTGGTGGCCAAAAATGCATTGGCTGCATATTTGGTCAGTTCGGCCGAGCGAATATCCATAGCGATTAAACGATCATTATTACGATTAAAAGTTCGATATAAGTGACGTAAATGGGATTCTGCGGCATTATTATCGGTACCTATAATAATCCTGTCAGAACGCATAAAATCATTTATCGCCGCACCTTCACGTAAAAACTCAGGATTCGAAGCAACATCGAATCCAATGTGGACATTGCGCTGATGCAATTGTTTTTGAATAATTGTTTTTACTTTATCAGCTGTACCGACCGGCACAGTCGATTTATTGATAATTAATTTGGGCTCAATGAGTGTTTTACCGATATATTCTGCAACCTTTAAAACATAAGTTAAATCAGCAGAGCCATCTTCATCTTGAGGCGTGCCCACGGTAATAAATTGGTAAAAGCCGTGTTCAACGCCTTGTTGTGGATCCGTACTAAAATTAAGTCGGCCAGCGCTTAAATTTTTTTGTAATAAAGCAGGTAAATCAGGCTCATGAATAGGGCATTCACCTTGTTGTAAACGTTTTATTTTTGCTTGATCAATGTCAATACACAGCACTTGATTGCCATGCTCGGCTAAACAAGCCGCTGTGACCAAACCTACATATCCTGCACCAAAGAGATTAATTCGCATAATTTAAAAAGAGATAGAAATATTCGATGTAGAGGGACTGCCTTAAAGAGTCTATATCTTGTCTTTAACATTGAGCGCGTATAGTATCGTAGAATAGTGATGGCTTCAATTTTAGCTAAACATACGCTAGATTTTAATGATTTAAAGAGTAATTCCCATGCGATCCTATTTAGATTTTTTACAACATATTCTTAATAAGGGACAAACTAAAGCAGATAGAACGGGCACGGGTACACTCAGTACCTTCGCTTACCAAATGCGTTTTGATTTGAGTGTCGGGTTCCCACTCGTCACGACCAAAAAATTACATTTAAAAAGTATTATTTATGAATTGTTGTGGTTTTTACGTGGCGATACCAATATTCGTTATTTAAATGAACACCAAGTTACTATTTGGGATGAATGGGCCGATGCAGCGGGCAACTTAGGACCTATTTACGGTAAACAATGGCGTTCTTGGCCGACAGCCGATCAACAAACGATTGATCAGATGAGTCAGCTTATACAACAAATAAAAACTAATCCGGATTCGCGGCGCTTAATTGTTAGCGCTTGGAATGTCGGCGAGCTGGCAAAAATGGCTTTGCCACCTTGTCATTTGTTGTTTCAATTTTATGTCGCTAATTCACGGCTTTCTTGTCAGCTGTATCAACGTAGTGCCGATGCTTTTTTGGGGGTGCCATTTAATATCGCTTCTTATGCTTTATTAACCCATATGCTTGCGCAACAGTGTGATTTACAGGTCGGTGAGTTTATTTGGACCGGTGGCGATTGCCATATCTATACAAATCATCTTCCGCAAGTACAGTGTCAATTGTCCAGGCAAACTCACAAAGCTCCACAATTAACTATTCTACGTAAGCCCGAATCATTATTTGATTATGCGTTTGATGATTTTTCTTTAATAGATTATGCGTATCATCCGCCGATAAAAGCAGCGGTAGCGGTTTAGATAGTCGTTCAGCATTCTCTTATCGCATTTCTTCGGGACAACTTAAAAATTTTTAATTAACTTCTGACTCATTGGAAAAAAATAAAAAATAACTTACAAATATTTTTTACCATTCCGATTTTCACGTCTTAATAAAACCTTAAGTATAAAACGCTAGTCTACAAAAATTGTTAAATAATTTTTATAGGTAAGCTTAAATGGCAAAAAATTTCAATAACCAAATAAATTTTGGAAAAATATTATCGCTTAAACCCTTTATATCTGAATATTCTATTATATTTAACCCGATAGAAGTTTATCGAATAAAAAATGCAGAGAAAGATCTAATAAAAGTCGGAGATACTGTTACTGTAAGTGACGAATCTTGTTTAGCAAAAAATTGTTTGGAAAGTTACGAAAAGGCGATCGAGCTAAAATATGCTGATAATTATACAAAACAATGTGCTGAGAAAAACTCAAGTTATCTAATGCAAGATGATGTCAGACTACAGCGACTAAGAAGAAATGAAAAAAACGATGAAATCACAATTTCTTCAGAAACAAAACATTGGGAACTTGCTGAATATTGTATACATTTCATTAAAAGAGATAAACAAGCAATAGAAGTTTCAAGTACTTTAATTCCTGGGCGAAAAAATTTCCAGGACGTAAAAAAATCATTTGATACTTTAAAAAGTAATTTAGAAAATCATGAACCTATAGCACGAAATGTTTTACTGATTTTATCAGTACCTAGTGAATTTATATCTGTTTTAGAAAACTCAGTTAGTGATAAATCATCACAACGTCCTATAAGTCCTAGTTCTTCTGCTTCTCTCGAATTCATTTCATCACAATCGTCTGTTGAAGAAAAACATGATGATACTCAGCAAGTTAAGCCACATAAACCTCAATCTCAAATACCTAGACTTATACGTAATGCTTTACCAAGAATATTTAAACTTAACGAAAATGAAAGACTAGTGATTTTGTCAGAAGACCATGAATTTTTACAAAAAATTTCTCCAGTAAGGCAAAAACATGCTCCAAGTCATTGGAAGGCAATCCGTATTGATAATTTAACCGCTAGCGAACTGAAGGAATTAAATAAATATAATGTTAAAGCAATCGCAGTGGGTAGGTCTAATTCGAGAGCTTAATTAAGAGAATAAAGAAAATTTTAAATATATTCTACTTTATCAATCTCTAGATTAAGCAAACCAGCAGGAGTTTGGACATCGACACTATCGCCTTCTTCTTTGCCTATCAGTGCACGGGCAATGGGGGAGGCGATTGATATTTTCGAGTGTTTAATATCCGCTTCATCTTCACCGACGATTTGATAAGTCACTTTTTCATCCGTGTGGGTGTTAACCAGATGTAGGGTAGAACCAAAAATGACTTTGCCATGATTGTTCATTTTAGTGACATCAATCACCTGTGCACTGGCTAATTTATTTTCGATTTCAACAATACGACCTTCGATAAAGCCTTGCATTTCTTTGGCAGCATGATATTCGGCATTTTCTTTGAGATCACCGTGTGCGCGCGCTTCTGCAATAGCGGCAATCACTTGCGGTCGTTTTAAAGTTTTTAATTGGTGGAGTTCTTCCTTTAAGTGTTCAGCGCCACTGATAGTCATAGGAACTTTTTTCATGATTTCTCTCTAGCTTGCTTATTGTATCTTTCTTCAGCGTCCATACTGAATCCATTGTTATACTCTTCGCACTTGCATTTTTGACTGCGTTACCGCTCAATTCGCAATCCTCATATATAAATAATACACTCCGGTTGCTCATTATCATGATGCCGTGTCGAAAAATCCAATTGTTGTGAGTATAAAGTTGATCATACCTTTTTTAATTCAATTTTTCGAGCTTGTTAGTTTTGCTTACTGAAAAATTTCCTTACATTTTCAAACCATTCTCGTGCTTTAGGATAGTGATTTCCATTTTGTAATTCTTTTCCAAGGGTCATGACTAATTCCTTTTGTGCTTTGCTGAGATTTACCGGCGTTTCTACAAAAACACGACAGAGTAAATCGCCTGTTACGGCAGGACGTCCAGGAACTCCTTTGCCACGTAAACGCAATACTTTTCCACTTTGGGTTTCGGGTGGTATGTGTAAGTTTACCACACCCGTTAAGGTGGGAATTTGTATATCGCCACCGAGTAGCGCCAGCGATAAGTTAATAGGAACATCGCAATATAAATGATTGCCTTCACGTTTAAATAAAGGATGTGGTTTTAGATGAATTTGCACATACAGATCCCCAGCAGAGGCACCATGCCCCCCGGCTTCGCCTTCGCCGCTTAAACGAATTCGATTGCCTTCGTCTATACCGGCCGGAATCTTCACTGATAAGGTCTTGTTTTCTTGAACTTGACCTTGACCATGACAATCTGGGCAAGGATCAGTAATAATACGACCTTCACCATGACATTCAGGACAAGTTTGTTGTATGGTAAAAAACCCTTGCTGGATACGAACTTGGCCTTGACCTTCACAGGTTTTGCAAAGAGTGGGTTTAGTGCCTTTACGTGCACCTGATCCTTGACAGCTTTTACAGGTAACAAGTCGCGGAATACGAATTTGTACCGTTGTGCCATGAATTGCGGATTCTAAATCTAATTCTAAGGTATAGCGTAAATCAGCACCGCGTTGTGCCCGCTGACTTTGTTGGGGACCGCCGCGATTCCCGAAAATATTACCAAAGACATCACCGATGTCACCAAAAACATCATTAAAATTAAACCCATGGGCGCCTTGGCCGGCACCACCCATTCCTGCTGCGGCATCTACACCCGCATGACCGAATTGATCATAAGCCGCACGTTTTTTAGAATCGGATAAAACCTCGTAGGCCTCATTGATTTCTTTAAATTTTTCTTCAGCAGCGCCTTTTGCGGATTTATTCTCAGTAGCATGATGTTTATCGGGATGATATTTCATCGCCAATTTACGATAGGCTTTTTTTAGTTCACTATCCGATGCGTTACGTGACACACCCAGTGTTTCATAATAATCTGTTTTTTTTGCCATAAGTAAAGAACCAAAGATAGAAAACCCTCTGAGCCGTTAAACTATATTCTTCGGTAGAATTTTGCCTGCTGCCGCTCAATTCATCCTCAGGTATGTTTTTAGATACACTCGGTTGCTTCACTACGCGACACTGCCAAAAACCTAATTGTTGTAAGTCTACATAACAGGGATTTTGAGATTTTTAATGGAAATATATTATATTCGATCTCGTTACTGGCTTTAGCCAGTAACGAGAAGCGATCATTACTCTTTGTCCTTATCGTTATCTTGTTTATCCTTGTCTTTATCTTTCACTTCTTCGAATACGGCATCAACAACATCGTCTTTGTTATCTTTAGCACTTTCCTGAGTCGTATCCGTTTGACTGCCAGCATCACCGGTATCAGCATCCGGTTGTGCATAGAGGCGATCAGCCATTTTGCCAGATATTTCGGTAAGCTCTTTAAGTTTAGCTTCAATGCTTTCCTTATCAGTACCTTTCAGCGCTTCTTTCAGTTCTTCTATCGCTTTTTCTAATTGAGCTTTTTCATCTGCATTAATCTTATCACCGGCATCGCTTATTCCCTTGCTAGTGCTATGGATTAAACTGTCTGCTTGATTACGAACTTGGATGAGTTCGTGGAACTTACGATCGTCATCAGCATGTACTTCAGCATCTTTGATCATTTGTTGAATTTCAGCCTCAGACAAGCCACTGCCAGATTTAATAACAATCTTTTGTTCTTTGCCGGTAGTTTTATTTTTAGCCGAAACGTTAATAATACCATTCGCGTCAATGTCAAAGGTTACTTCAATTTGTGGTGTACCGCGTGGGCCCGGTGGAATGTCAGCGAGATCAAAACGGCCTAAGGTTTTATTTGCCGAAGCCATTTCCCGTTCCCCTTGCAGTACGTGAATCGTAACGGCGGGCTGGTTATTTTCAGCGGTGGAAAACACTTGGCTCTTCTTGGTTGGAATGGTGGTATTTCTATCGATTAGCTTAGTCATCACCCCACCTAAGGTTTCTATTCCTAGTGAAAGTGGTGTGACATCCAGCAACAAGACGTCTTTAACATCACCGGCTAATACACCGCCTTGAATAGCCGCACCGATAGCCACTGCTTCATCTGGGTTGACATCATGACGTGCGTCTTTGCCAAAATAATTTTTAACAACCTCTTGCACTTTAGGCATACGGGTTTGTCCACCCACCAAAATAACTTGAGATATTTTATCGAGAGAAATCTTGGCATCCTTAACGGCTTTTTTACAGGGTTCAATAGTGCGTTTAATCAAATCTTCTACCAGTGACTCCAGTTTGGCACGTGTTAATTTAATCTGTAGGTGTTTAGGACCATTGCTATCCGCAGTAATATAAGGAAGATTGATCTCTGTTTCTTGAGCAGAAGAAAGTTCAATTTTTGCTTTTTCAGCCGCTTCTTTTAATCGCTGTAAGGCAAGCGGATCATTATGCAAATCAATACCTTGATCCTTTTTAAATTCGTCCGCTAAATAATTAATGACGCGTAAGTCGAAATCTTCTCCACCAAGAAAGGTATCGCCATTGGTAGCGAGTACTTCAAATTGATGTTCACCGTCAATTTCAGCAATTTCAATAATGGAAATATCGAAAGTACCGCCCCCTAAGTCATAAACAGCTACTGTTGAATCACCACGTTTTTTGTCTAGCCCATAAGCAAGCGCTGCAGCTGTGGGTTCATTGATAATACGTTTAACTTCAAGTCCGGCAATACGACCCGCGTCTTTAGTAGCTTGACGTTGTGAGTCATTAAAATAGGCGGGTACCGTAATAACGGCTTCTTTTACCTCATAGCCTAAATAAGCTTCAGCATCTCTTTTTAATTTCATTAAGATTTGCGCAGAAACTTCCTGAGCGGATAATTTTTTACCGGTTACTTCTACCCAAGCATCCCCATTCTTAGCAGGAACGATTTTATAGGGCACCATCTTGATATCTTTTTGTACCGCATCATCGTCGAATTTTCGGCCTATCAAACGTTTTACTGCATAAATGGTTTCCGCAGGTTTGGTGACAGACTGACGTTTTGCCACTTCACCTACTTTAACTTCATTATGGTCAAAGCTAACAATGGAAGGAGTTGTTCGCCGTCCTTCTTTGTTATCAATTACTTTTGGTTTGCCGCCTTCCATAATGGCCATACAGGAGTTTGTTGTACCTAAATCGATGCCGATTATCGTGTTTCTTGGTGGTTGTGTACTTGCCATAAATTTCTCCGCGTTAAGTAGCTCATTCATTACTGGTATCAAATGAGTTGAAAATAATGTGTTGATTGAAAACTAACAACTCCTATTAAAATTGGGTTAGAAGTTTAATTTTCAAGATATAGGATCATGAAGTTTTTTCTTTCGCTTTTGCGACCACGACTAAAGCAGGGCGCATGAGCCTTTCATGAAGTAAATAGCCTTTTTGGAGTACCCTGATAATAGTATTCGGTGCCAGCTCATCATTTTCTTCAGCGAGCATGGCTTCATGGAAATGAGAATCAAAGGGTTTGCCAGCAGGTTCTATGGATTTTACGCCATTCTTTTCTAATAGGCTTTGTAGTTGTTTAAGCGTAAGTTGGATGCCAGATAACGCAGAATCTTGTTCTTCAGCCTTGGCATGATCGAGGGCGGTTTCTAAACTATCCTTTACCGGCAACAACTCTTTGATAAATTTTTCTAACGAAAATTTATAAGCGTTTTCAATGTCACGCTTAGTGCGGCGTTGGATATTGTCCATTTCAGCCAATTGGTAAATTTTTTGTTCTGTTAATTGATCTAACTGACTTTTAACTTCATTAAGTTGATTTTCTGTCTCAAGTAGCTGAGCTTCTAAAGCTTCATAAGCAGGAGGGCTTAATTGTTTTTCCGGTTCGGGTGTTTCCTTTTCTGCAGAGGGAGCTTTTTCCTTGTTAGCAGGTTTAGCAGAATCTTGCTTTGCTACAATATTAAGCTTTTCCCAAGTGGATTTTTTAGATGTATCTTTTTCAGCCATTTCTGACAGACTCCCATTTTTTTTAAAGAAAGAGATATCTACTCTATACTTAGAATAGAGACATATACATAAATTATGGAGACTCGAATGCTGGGATTCAAGAGTCTGGGTTCTAGCGAGATTAAATTTAACTAAAAATCTAATCAAGACTACTATGCAGAAGTCCTGTTGACTACCCTGAAAGTTTCGACCAGGATATACTCTTCGTGCTTGAATTTTTGTCTGTGTTGGCGTTCAACTCGCAATCCTCATGTATCATCTTGGATACATCCCGGTTGCTTCATTTTCGCGCCGCCTTGCCAAAAATTCAATTGCTATGAGCATATTGCCAATCTTTAAACACATGAAATAAACGCTATGAGCCACATTTTTACCACCATCGGTTTGATCGGTAGACAAGGAATGAAGGATGTCAGTGACACACTTATCGCTGTCTTAGATTATTTGCAAGCGCATCATTATGAAGTGGTGGTTGAAGAAGAAACGGCACATTGTTTTAAAAATCGCCAATTTATTTCCAGTACACGTGATCAATTAGCGCAAAAAGTTGATCTGTTGATTGTGGTAGGGGGCGACGGCAGTCTTATCAATGCAGCCCATAGCGCCGTAAAACATAATACACCGGTGTTAGGTGTGAATCGTGGCCGTCTTGGTTTTCTTACCGATATTCATCCCCAGGATTTAGAAAAGAAAATTGCAGAGGTATTAAACGGGAAATATCAAGAAGAGCAGCGGTTTTTATTAAATGCCACGGTAGCTATGCAATTAGATAAGCAACAAGCAGGTATCGCTTTAAATGAAGTGGTACTAATGCCAGGCAATGTAGCCCGTATGATTGAATTTTCCATCATGATTGACGATCAATTTGTCTGTGCTCAACAAGCAGATGGTTTAATAGTGGCAACACCGACCGGATCGACTGCCTATGCTTTATCGGGCGGGGGGCCGATTTTATATCCACAGCTTGACGCTATTGTCCTGGTTCCCATGTTCCCGCATACGCTAAGTGCACGACCTATTGTCGTTTCGGCAAAAAGTCGTATTGTGATTCATATTGATACACACAGCACCGCGGCACCTTGGTTAAGCTGCGATGGTCAAGAACGTATTTCAGTACCCATAGGCGCTAACATTAGCATTCAAAAACATGCTAAAGCGCTTAGGTTAATCCATCCCTTAGATTATAACTATTTCGAAACATTACGCTCCAAGTTACATTGGCATAAACACAATCATACTAAATAGGTAAATTAAAATATTATTTAGCATTGCTATTTTTTTGGTTGTTTTGTACCCTGCAAGCCAAATAATAATAATAAAAAGAGTATTTTATGTCTGAGATAGCCCCTCCTATATACGATAGTAAAGTAACTGAACTTGAGGTTTTTCCCAATCAGGAAGCAGCTCAGGATTGGTTGAAAAAAAATGAACTTGATACCAGCGGTACGCCTATTTTAGTTCCTTTTAAAGATAAAAATGATAAAATACATTTTTTAAAGCCAAGCAATCCTAATGACGTTTCAGGCCCACAAAATGAAAAAAATAATGATGAGGCTAATAAAAATATTCGCATTATAGGAGCAGCGAATAATGAGCATTTACATGGGACTTTCAGAAAACTTCACGACATATTTGCAAATCATGTTTCTCGGTTGAATGAATTAGAAGGAGATAGTATCAATCTTGTTGATCATGGTTGCATTATTATTTACAAAAAAGGAGACAAAAAAACTAGACAGGCCCTCTCAACATTTCTTGAGGAAGAAAAGGAACGCTTATATAAAGCGATTAAAAAAGCACAAACCAATGAAGACCCACGCATTAATTACGCTGAATTTTTAGAAAAGCTTTCTACATTGGCTATGGATTGTGAGATGCAAGGGGGGATGTGTTACTTTTTTTGGACTGATGCAAACGGTAAGCAACATGTTTTACGAGATGTTTTCAAACAAGATGCGAATAATACTAAACTTGATGCTTATTTAAAGCGAGAACAAGAATTACATAAGTCTGAACCTATTATAATTAAAGAATATAAATCTCAGAATCACCATATAATTCCATTTTTAAAAGATTGGGGAAAATGGACCGCTTTTGCAGCGATTACTGCTATAGTGACAGGTGCGATACTTGGCATTTTTGTTACGATACCTCTCGTTGCAGCTATAACCGCTGTAGTGACTTTTATTAGTTTGAGTATCTGTGGTTTTTATATGGCAGATAAAAATAATCCAACTACAATAGAGTTTGGCACTCCAGAATTTATGACAAAACCTGAAACTACTTTTTCATTTGGAATAAAGCAAAGATTTAATAATTTATATAATTTTATTATTAACAAAACAGAAAAAACTTTCGTTTCACCCACTGAAAACAACAACGGTGAAATATCTACAGGCCCAGTTGGGATATTTACTACAATTGTGTCTACACCCCATAACCTTCCGGTGAGTGTATCTAATCCCGAATTACCCGCTATACAGGCATTAGTCAAATCAAGCCTAGAATTATTTTCATTTCCACAAAAAAATAACTCTGTTATTGACGATAAGAATCAGGATAAGGATGTTGGTACGCACAATGCATTGAGAATTAAATGATATTTTAATAACTATTATCTGATTTCTTGATGCAAGAGTGCAAAAAATATCTTGCTCAGTTAATATGCAATAAAGAAAAAACAAGGAAGTTTATGTTGCATCGTCAATTAGAGCAGCAAAAAGGCACACGCAAAATATTAGTCGATTTACTGTATAAAAAAGGCTATTGTCTCTGTATTCCCGATCCGAAACTTATTAAATCACACTACGAGCAGATACATCCAAACTGGCTACAAAAATTTTTCTTAAGTAAAAATGCGTTTGGACTTTCAGTAATTCCGATGTTCATGCTTATTTTTGTGAAAAATAAGCATTTAACAGCCGATGAGAGTAAGCGCTTACTTGAGTTAATACATCTATTAATGTCCCAAGCAGAATTCGCGACTATCGACCAGCTATTCTTTGAGAATAACAGCCAACCCATGGCGTGGAGTTATTATATCGTAAATCAGCTAATAAAATTTAGCTTTGATGATTTTGTTAGCGCTGATAAAAATAGTAAAAGAATTCTGGCGATGGCTGCCAGTGTAGCGTTTCTTTTTGAAAAAGCGAGCGTGCTTACCCTAACAAAATTTTGTTTAAATACTGAAAGTATTGGTTTTAACGTTATTCAAAAACTTTTTTATGCCATAGCCTATGAGAACTTACATCCTAACCAAATTATTTATTTAAGTACTATTAGCCAAAAACTAATTGATAAAACGTCAAATTTTGGGATAGAAACACTATGCTTTCAGAAGCAACGTAATGAATATAGTTTTATTTGGAGTGCTTTAGGAACTTGGTTGCAGCTAGTGTTTGAACGTGAAAACACTAATCTAATTAAAATTAATCATTATACCCAGTTGATTAATACCTTATTTGAAAAAATAAATAATAAAAAATTGTCATTAATGCTATTAGAAAACAAAAATAAAGGCTATGTCATAATTTTACGCTATTTATTTTTCAAACAGTTTAGGCATCGCCTGTTTCACCCTGATGTAACTGAATTTTCAATTTTCTTTAAACGATGGTGTAAAAAAATATTTTCTCCACTGACTTTCCAGCAAATAAAATTAATAATAGAAAATTTGCCCTTGCTATTAATCAAGGATCGCGCTCTTTCAATACGGGATAGGCGATATTTAATGCAAAACTTTTTTGATTATGTTTTTGAGTTTTGCAAATTACAACCTCAGGAAATTGTTACATTAAAAGATTTGCAAGAACAACTACAAGAGCGGTTTTTTCCCAGTCATAAAATAATAAAATTCTTTAAGCAGGTAAGCGCGCATTGCCATTTTTTTCACGGCTCTAATTTCCGACCAATCAATCGTGAGGATAATTCTGAAGATGAAAACATTGATCTGCTAAGTTCTGAATATGCTAGACTAAATGTAAATTATTCAGCAGTGAGTTCGTAAGAGGAAGCTAGATGCGTAAGCAATATATCATTGGTAATTGGAAGATGCACGGTAACAAAATTTCTGTTACTGAATTACTCAATAACATTAAACATTTTGATGCAACAACACCTTCTAAGATTAATATGGTTGTGTGTCCTCCTTATGTTTTTCTTGAGAAAACACAAGTATTGTTAAATAAAACGCAGCTGCAATGGGGTGGTCAAAACATGGCTGCTGAGCAAGCAGGCCCTTACACCGGTGAGATATCCGCGCTTATGTTGTATGAATTTGGTTGTCGCTTTGTTTTGTTAGGCCATTCAGAACGGCGTCATTTAGGAGAAACAGATGCGCAAATCGCAAGAAAATTTGGTTTAGCCGTAAAGTCGGGCCTTACTCCTATTCTTTGTCTGGGTGAAACCTTACAGCAACGCCAAGCAAATCAAACTCATGCTGTATTACAAACCCAAGTAGAAAAAATAGTGGATTATGGTAGTGATGTTTTAAAGCAAGCTATTATCGCCTACGAGCCGGTTTGGGCTATTGGCACAGGTTTATCAGCTCAACCTGAGCAAGCTCAAGAAGTACATCAATTTTTACGCGAACAAATTAAATTATTGAGCCCGGATCTTGCGCAAGAATTACCTATCCTGTATGGTGGCAGCGTTAATGCGAACAATGCTGAGGCTTTGTTTCGGATGCCGGATATTGATGGCGGCTTGGTTGGTGGCGCATCATTAGATGCTTTAGAATTTTTGCGTATTTATGAAATATTGACTTCAATAACGCATAAAGTTTAATTTTTATATTCTTATTTATATATAAGGTTTATGTTACAGCAGTTTTTAGTTTTAATGCACGTGCTTATTTCAATAGCATTGATTGCTTTGGTTTTAATACAACAAGGTAAAGGTGCTGAGTTGGGCGCGACTTTTGGAAGTGCAGCTTCACAGACAGTCTTTGGCAGTCAAGGATCAGCCTCCTTTTTACTTAAATTTACTGGTTTACTGGCCTTATTATTTTTTATTACCAGTCTTAGTTTAGGTTATATTGCAGGCCACACAGTGAGACAGGATCCTATCCAAAAATTAGCTAGCATAGCCCAACAATTACCCCCTCACGTTAATAAAGATATTCATGATCCTGATCCAGGAAAGAGACCATTACTTTTAAACAAGACTACAGGAAAATCAACGTTAGACGCTCCACAATCTTATCCTCAACCCTCTGAATTCTCTTAATATTCTTCGTTGCCGAAGTGGTGAAATTGGTAGACACGCCGTCTTGAGGGGGCGGTGGCGCAAGCTGTGCCGGTTCGAGTCCGGCCTTCGGCACCATTCGCAGCTGCTGCTCGTATCTTAAGAATTTATTTGTTTTCTATACAGTTTCCATCACAATTTATGTAGCTGAAGCAAAGCTAGCATGCTAGTTGGAATCAATAACTTGCTATAAAAAATCTTTAGTGTTCATTAGACACTATTTTCTGCTCGTTACTTTGATTTGAAAAGCACGAGCAGTTATCTCTCTGATTACAAAATTTACTCTTTTTTACGAAGCATCGTTGGGTAGCACAGATGAATGATGCGAAGAAATTAGCCACTGCTGTCCATTCCAAAGATAAGTGAAGGTATAACGGGCGTGAACCTTTTTTCCATCTTTCAATGTGAAGGTATATAAACCGGTATCAATAGCTTTGTTACAGCCTATTTTAATGGTACGCGAATCAATTTTTCCGACCGGGCGTTTAGTTAAAAAATCTTTAAAATAAGCAATCCGCTCAGCGCTATTGACACGCGGTTTGCTGGCTAGCGTTGCCAATAAAATGGCGTTATCGGTGTAATTAGCGTTCACTTTAACCGGGTTTCTAGTTTGCAGGGATGTGTTCCATCGATCAAATAATCGGGCAATTGCTTGTTCATTCGTTTTAACACAAGCAATGGATTTAGTTGAACTCATCGCGAAGAGGGTAGTAGTCGATAATAAACAGCTGAGGATAAAGCTTGCAATAACAGTTTTCTTAAGCATTAGGAAAATCCTTAAAAAGTTAGAGACTTATATAATAGTAGGCTAGTTAGGGGGTGTGTGCAATAAAAACTATAGGTCTCTAAGTAATTCATTAATGGCAACTTTTGCTCGGGTTCGGTCGTCGATTTGTTTAATAATAACGGCACAATTAAGATGACAGTGTCCCGTTTTAGAAGGTAGACTTCCTGCGAGAACGACTGAACCTGTGGGTATGTGGCCGTAGATGATTTCATCTGTTTTACGATTATAAATCGGGGTATTACTTCCGATAAAAACACCCATACCAATGACACTATTTTCTTCAACCACCACACCTTCTACAATTTCAGAACGTGCGCCAATAAAACAATTATCTTCAATAATAGTGGGTTTCGCTTGGAGCGGCTCTAATACGCCACCAATTCCTACGCCACCCGATAAATGAACATTTTTGCCAATTTGTGCACAGGAGCCAACCGTTGCCCAAGTGTCTATCATGCTCGCTTCATCGACATAAGCACCTATATTAACAAAGGAAGGCATAAGGATAGCATTTTTAGCAATGTAAGAACCTTGGCGAACACAAGCATTGGGTACTATGCGTGGCGAACCATCACGTTGAAAATCGGTTATATTATAATGAGCAAATTTTAATGGGATTTTATCGAAGAAATGTGTATAACCCGCATCAAATATTTGATTGGTTTGAATTCGAAACGACAATAAAATGGCTTGTTTTAACCATTCATGAACTATCCATTGCCCGTTTATTTTTTCAGCAATACGAAGCTTACCTTGATCGAGTAACGTTATAGCTTCTAGAATGGCTGCTTTATCCGTATTATCTATTGTTTCTGAATTAATTTCATTTATATTTTGGTAAGCTTTTTCAATAATCGTTTTTAAAGGTGACATGGATTAGAAACTCAGTTGAATGAGATAAAAATAATTACTCGCTTGCGGTGATAGTTGCCGTTTTATCTTCTTGTGCAATGATTTTATCAGGACTTGGTTTGGAATGATAAACCAAAGTATAGACTACCGGCAAAATAAATAAGGTAAAAAACGTACCAATAGACATTCCCCCTAAAATAACCCAGCCCAATTGATTGCGTGCATGGGCACCCGGACCATTGGCTAACACTAATGGAACGGCTGCTAGCAACATGGTTGCTGTGGTCATAAAAATTGGCCGTAAACGTAATGATGCGGCTTCAACGATAGCGTCTTGTACAGAAATAGCTCGATTTTTTTGTAATTGTCTGCCAAATTCTACAATCAAGATACCATGTTTAGTAATCAGTCCAATTAATGTAATTAATCCAATTTGTGTGTAAATATTTAAACTGCCATGCACACAATGCAGCACTAAAAATGCTCCTGTTAAAGATAAAGGTACCGCTAAGAGAATGATCAACGCGGCACGAAAGCTTTCAAATTGGGCAGCAAGGACTAGAAAAATAAATAATAAGGCGAACAAAAAGGTTTGTTCCATATTATTTCCTGTTTGCATAAACTGACGTGTTTCACCTGCAAAATCTATTTGTACATTATGAGGTAAAATTTTACCCGTGATTTGTGTTAAATACTTCACGGCCGCACCGACAGTATAACCAGGAGCAAGATTAGCACTTAGAGTCACAGAGCGTAATTGCTGAAAATGATTGAGGCTTAAGGCTGAAAAAGAATTTTTTACAGTGACGAAGTTAGCTAAAGGAATTAATTTGCTATTTTGTCCACGCACATTAATGAGTTTCAGTTGTTGATCGGTACTCATATAACTTCTATATAATTGTGGTATTACCTGATAACTACGTCCGTCCCAGTTAACCAAACTCGCTTGGGGGGCGCCTATTAGTATATTCAAACTATTCGCTATATCACTCATTGAAATACCCAATGAATTGGCTTTATCTCTATCAATATTAAGTTGAATTTGATCAGCATCTATTTTGAGATCCGATTGTAAACCTAAAATATAGGGATTACCTGTAATGGCTAACTGCAGTTTTTTGCTGTATTGATACAAAGTGTTATAACTATCGGTACTTTTAAGAACAAACATCAAAGGCGCATGTCCGGTTGCGCCGGGTAATGCATGAGGGATAAATGCAAAGGCTTGCAGACCTGTAATTCCCAAATAACGTTTAAACAAAGTTTGAATAATATCGACACTTGCTTTGTTGCGTTCATGCCAGGGTTTTAAAATTAAAAAAGACAGCGCATTATTGGTAATAGGCATTCCAATTAAAGTAATATAAGTAGCGATTTCGGGGGTTGTTTTATAGATTTCTTGAATTTTAGCCAAATATTTTTCCATATAAGCTAAATTAGCAGATGTCGGTCCCGTAGCGGCACTTATAATAAAACCTTGGTCTTCTTGTGGCGCTAGTTCGCTCGGTAAGGTTTTAAATAATCCAAAACAAACAAGATAAACTACAATACCCATAGCTAAAATTATTTTTCGATGATTTATTGCTAAGAATAAATATTTTTTATAAGCGATTATTGTTGTTTTAAAGAAATGATCGACCATTAAGCTAAAACGTGAGGCTTCCAGCTTAGGTTTTAAAAGCTTAGCGCACATCATGGGTGAAAGTGTTAAGGCAATGAAGCCTGAAATAATGACGGCTGCCGCTAACGTGAAAGCGAATTCACGAAATAATAAACCGGTCATGTCGTTGATAAAACCAATCGGTGCATAAACGGCTGCTAAGGTTAAGGTCATGGCAATAATGGCAAATCCAATTTCTTTGGTGCCGATGATGGCAGCGTTTTCCGCTGTTTGACCCAAGCCAATATGACGATGAATGTTTTCTAACACCACAATCGCATCGTCCACGACTAATCCAATACCTAATACCCAGGCTAAGAATGTTAATACATTTAACGTATAGCCTAAAGCCAGCATGGCGGCGCAGACACCCATTAACGATAAAGGAATCGTGACAAACGGAATGAGACCGGCGCGAAAATTGGCGAGGAATAAAAAGATAATGCTAAATACAAATAAACACGCTTCAAAAATAGTTTTTTTAACATCATGCAAAGATGCAGCAATAAATTTTGAAGAATTCCAGACTAAATGAATTTTAATATTCGCAAGAGCTGATTTTTCTAATTGAGGTAATAGTGCGATTACCGCGTTGGAAACATCTAATGGATTAGCGGTATTAAGAGGCACAATGCCCATAATTACCGATTGTGTATTTCCATTCACAGCAGCACTGCTTTCATCTGACTCGACACCAAGAACAGCTTGTCCGACGTCGGATAAGCGTACTAAATAATTATTTTGCCTGCGGACAACTAAATTATTTAATTCGGCTGCCGTGTGTAGATCGGTATTGGCGTCGATATTGATGATTTGATTGGGCGTAATTAGTGAGCCAGAAGCCGATTGAATATTATTTTGTTGCAGGGCTGTCATAATGTCACTCGCCGTTATCTGATGAGCGGCCATTTTTATCGGATCAAGCCAGATACGTAGCGCATAGTTATTACCGCCCAGAATTTGTGCTTGGCTAACACCGGAGATAGTTTGTAATTGTGGCTGTATAACTCGAGTTAGATAATCGGTAATGGCAGGAAGACTCAGTGAATGACTCGTAAATGCAATAAAGAGTGTTGGATCCGCATCGGGATCCTTGGTATTAATGATCGGGTCTAAAACGGCTTTGGGTAACTGTTTGCGTATCGATGCAATGGCATTACTGACGTTGGTCATAGCTTTAGTCAGATCATAGCCGAGCTTAAATTGTAAAGTAATCTGGCTGGTACTTTGTTTACTGGAGGAATGCATGACATCGATGCCTTCAATGCCACCTAAAGCATTCTCTAAAGGAGTCGTGACAAAACTTTCCATTAATTGTGCTGGGGCACCCGGATAAGAAGTTTGTATGTTGATGACAGAAGGGGATAGGGAAGGGTATAGCCGGATGGGTAAGGATAGAAATGCTTTAATACCCACTAACAAAATAAACAAACTTAAAACGATACTTAGTATCGGTTTTCGAATAAAAATTTCGGTGAATTGCATCAGCTTATTTCTTAACTAAGATGACAGAATTTTCTAGTACTTTAAAACCACCGACGCTAATAATTTGATCTCCCGGATGAATATCACTGCTCAATAAGCCTATTTTTCCATCTTCATGAAAACGAATACTGACACGTGTTTTAATTGCTTTATGATGAAGGATGCGATACACAAAGCTGCCATTATCATCGGTATTGACTGCAGTTTCTGGGATGATAATCAATGTTTGGGGTGAACCAATTTCTATTTTGATAGTGACAAAAGCGCCCGGAAGTAATGCTTGTTCTGCATTATTAAGACTGGCGCGTACCGCTAAGCTACGCGTGTCATTATCAATGTGTGAATCTAAAGCATAAATAGTGCCAACAAATGTTTTGCTTGGGTAAGCACTAGCGTGAATCAATATCTTGCTACCCATAGTTATTTTGCCCGCTTTTGTTCCGGGTATATTAAAATCTACCAAAAGGGGATCAATGGACTCTAAGTTGGTAATGGGCTTACTCGGATCAATAATATCCCCTAAATTGACCTGACGCAGACCTAATCGTCCACTGAACGGCGCACGTATCAGTGTTTGATCGAAAGCAGCTTGATTTTGCGCTTGTTTAGCGAGATCCACTTGGTAATTTGCCGAAACTTTATCAAGGTCTGCTTGTGCAAATACCTTTTTTTTATATAACGTTAAACCACGTTCATAGTCGGCTTTACTTAATTGTGTTTGCGCTTTAGCGGCAGCTAATTGAGCTTTTAAAATATCCGGATTAAGTTGCAGCAAGGGGGCGCCGGCTTTAACATTATCGCCGGAACGGAAAAAAATGCCGGTAATGCGGCCGGATGTTTCTGCTTTAATGACGGTACCTTGGCTGGCAGATAGACTTCCGACGGCCTCAATTGTTTTCTGCCAGGGTTCTAAACGTGCAGGTATCGCTTCAACCAAGAATGGCGGGGTGAGGTCAATCGCTTTTTTATTATAAAAAAGGACGCTAGCCGTACTGGCAACAATTAAAATACACAGAAGAACAACGTAAACTAAGCGCATATTATTATCTTTATTTCTTGACGCTTTATAGGCTCAAAAGCTTGAAATCAACTCTACTTACCATACATTAACATCAAATGTAAAGATATAAGGGCTAGGATCGCTATTAAATAATGTTTTGTTCTTCAGTACGCAGGGTGAATACTTCATAGCCGGTCTGGGTGACGAGTAAGGTATGTTCCCATTGTGCAGATAAACTATGATCTTTGGTCACAACCGTCCATTGATCAGGCATGAGTTTAGTAAAACACTTTCCAGCATTAATCATAGGCTCAATGGTGAAAGTCATGCCAGGTACAAGTTGAATGCCAGTTCCCGCTTGACCATAGTGTAATACTTGCAGATCCTCATGAAAGAGCCGACCGATACCATGGCCACAGTATTCACGTACCACAGAAAAACCTTCGGCTTCAGCATAGTGTTGTATACAAGCACCAATATCGCCCAAATAAGTGCCAGGTTTGACTAAGCGTATGGATTTATATAAACATTCTTGCGTTATTCGTGATAAACGTTGCGCTAATATTGAAGGGTTGCCGACAAAAAACATTTTGCTGGTATCACCATGGTAACTGTCTTTAATAACAGTGATATCAATATTAATCATATCCCCGTCTTTTAAGATCCGATTACTCGGAATGCCATGACAGACTTGGTGATTAATGGACGTGCAAATTGATTTCGGAAAGCCGCGATAATTCAAGGGAGCCGGAATTGCTCGTTGTTCATTGACGATATAATCATGACAGATTTTATCGAGTTGATTGGTCGTAATACCCACTTTAACATGAGGCGCAATCATTTCTAAAACTTCTGCTGCCAAGCGACCTGCAACGCGCATTTTCTCAATTTCTTCGGGAGTTTTTATAATAATAGTCGACATAATAATTAAAATGAATCTTGTATGCGCTTCGCATTTAAATTTTTGTCAGTATGCCACTCAAGCAAATTCTCATGTAGGATTATCAGTCCGGTTGATTTCGTACGCGGCACTTGCCAAAGTCCAATGGCTATGAGTATAAATTAATTTATTTGGCCATGACAATGTTTATATTTTTTTCCAGAACCACAAGGACAAGGATCATTGCGCCCCGTTTTATTAGAATTTCGCTGCGTATTAAGGCGTAGGGTTGTCGCTTCGTTCGTTAGCGATTCTCCCTCAGCCGCAAGTAAATCTTGATGTTGAAAATCAAGTAATTGTGGCATTTGTTGGCGTCGTTGCGCTTCTAAATGCTCAGCATCTTCAGGTGCTCTTATTTGCAGACAGCTAAGCAAACTAATGACTTGATATTTTAATTGATCTAAAAGTTCAGCAAATAACATGAAAGATTCGCGCTTGTATTCTTGCTTTGGATTTTTTTGTGCATAGCCACGCAGATGTATCCCTTGACGTAAATGATCCATAGCCGCTAAATGATCTTTCCACAAAGTATCGAGTGTTTGTAACATCAAGGTTTTTTCAATTTGATGCAGCGTCGCAGAACCAAATAGTGTTTTTTTATCAGCATAAGCGTTTTGAGCGGCGAGTAATATTTTTTCGCGGAGATTCTCTTCCAGAAAATTAGGATCGGCTAACCAAGTTTCTAAAGGTAAGTCTAGACAAAAATCTTGTTTCAATTGGTTTTTTAAGCCCGGTATATCCCATTGCTCTTCTAAACTTTGTGGTGGAATAGAGTGTTCTATAGCGCTATAGATAACATCGGCCCAAAGGTTGTTAATGACCGGTGAAATATCTTCCGTAGCCAATAACTCATTGCGTTGCTCATAAATAACTTTACGTTGTTCGTTGGCGACGTTATCAAATTCTAATAATTGTTTGCGTACATCAAAATTACGCCCTTCAACTTTCCGTTGTGCATTTTCAATAGCGCGTGTTATCCAGCGATGTTCAATGGCTTCACCCGGCTGCATGCCAATTTTTTGCATAATCATGGCAACCCGATCGGATGCAAAAATACGCATTAAATTATCTTGTAAGGATAAATAAAAACGTGAAGAGCCCGGATCACCTTGTCGTCCAGAACGACCTCGTAATTGATTATCGATACGACGTGACTCATGTCGCTCGCTACCGATGATATGTAAACCACCTGCGGTAATTACCTCATCGTGTTTTTTTTGCCAGTTTAGTTTATGTTGGTCAATTTCTTCCGGGGAGCTATCACTAGGCAAAGCAGCTAGTTCGGCTTTTAAATTACCACCTAACACGATATCTGTTCCGCGACCGGCCATATTTGTAGCGATGGTTACTGTGCCAGGACGACCGGCTTCAGCAATAATTTGTGCTTCTTTTTCGTGAAACTTAGCGTTAAGGACTTGATGTGGAATGTTTTCTTTTTCTAGTAGTTGCGATAAATATTCTGATGTTTCTATGGATGCAGTACCGACTAATATCGGCTGTTTACGTGCCCGGCAGGCTTTAATATCATCGATAATGGCATTAAATTTTTCATCTTTGGTTAAATAAATTTGATCGGCTAAATCTTGACGCGAAACCGGTAAATGGGTGGGAATTACAACGACTTCTAAATTGTAAATTTGTTGGAATTCATAGGCTTCAGTATCCGCTGTGCCAGTCATTCCAGCCAGTTTATGATACAGGCGGAAGTAGTTCTGAAAGGTAATCGAAGCTAAGGTTTGATTTTCGTTTTGAATGTTGGCTTTTTCTTTGGCCTCAACGGCTTGATGTAAACCATCAGACCAGCGTCGACCTGACATTAATCGACCGGTATGTTCATCGACAATGATAACTTGATTATTTTGCACGATATAATCGATATCACGTTGGAATAAATAATGAGCGCGTAAGGCCGCATACACATGATGCATCAAACCAATATTCGTCAGATGATATAAGTTTTCGCCTGACTTTAATAAGCCTTGTTTTACTAATAACTCTTCTAATTTTTGATGTCCTTCTTCGGTTAAATAGGCTTGTTTGGCTTTTTCATCGAGATAAAAATCGCCAGGACCGTCGTCTTCTTTTCTTAAAACAAGTTTAGGGATAATTTCATTGATTTTGATATACAATTCAGAGCTTTCTTCACTGGCGCCCGAAATAATTAATGGAGTACGTGCTTCATCTATCAAGATGGAATCAACTTCATCGACAATGGCAAAGTTTAAAATGCGTTGTGATTTCTCTGCCAATGAAAAAGCCATATTATCGCGTAAATAATCAAAACCAAATTCGTTATTGGTACCATACGTAATATCAGCCGAGTAGGCTGCTTGACGTTCAGGAAGGGGTAGATCCGATACGATAACACCCGTACTTAACCCTAGAAAAGCATAGACGGGTTTCATCCATTCCGCGTCGCGTTTAGCTAAGTAATCGTTGACGGTAACAATATGTACACTTAAGCCACTTAACGCATTCAGATAAGCAGGTAAGGTTGCGACTAAGGTTTTACCTTCACCGGTACGCATTTCAGCAATTTTTCCGCTATGTAAAACCATCCCACCGATTAATTGTACGTCGAAATGACGCAAACCTAACACACGAGTACTTACTTCACGCACCACAGCAAACGCTTCTATTAATAATTCATCTAAAGAACAACCCTCTTGTAAACGAGCTTTGAATTCCGATGTTTTGGTTTGCAGCTGGGTATCGGATAAACGTTGCATGCTGGGCTCTAGCGCATTAATAGCAGTAACGGTTTTTTCAAATTGTTTTAGCAGTCGTTGATTGCGGCTAGGGATAAATTTATTTAAAAGCTTAGAAATCATAAATATAAAAAAGTCTCTGTATGCTTTACTCGACAGTCAAATATGCTGGACATAGTATACTCTTCACACTTAAATCTTGTTCTGTGTTGCCGCGCAATTGCAATCTTCAGGGTTGTAACGAAGCTTGCTTCACTCCGGATCTTGCCAAAACCCGCATGTAAGTATAAGTCCAGAAAATGTGCTCACTGTACTAAAAAGTTAGTGATAGTGCTAGGGTGCGTCATCATTTGGTATGATGATGGTCATAAACCACGATATTTTCTGCGTTCGTTATTCACATACCCGCAAGTATTGTACGATACTCGAAAAATTACGCTTCCTAACTCATCCTTGTTAAATGACGACGCACGCTAGTCGTTGTTCAATAGCAGACAAAATAGTGGCAGCATCTAAATCTACTTGCGCAAGCAATGAATTGGGATCCCCATGTTCAATAAATCGATCCGGAAGTCCTAAAATCAATACATCACATAGAATACCTTGTTGATGTAAAAATTCACTCACGGCTGATCCTGCACCACCTACCTTAACATTTTCTTCTAAGCTGACCAACAGGCCATGGGTTTTTGCTAGATGACATAACAACGTTTCGTCTAAAGGTTTGACAAAACGCATATTGACTACCGTAGCATCCAATGACTCGCTGACGCTGAGAGCAGTATGTAGCATGGACCCAAAGGCCAACAATGCGATCGATTGTCCTTTTCGACAAATTTCGGCTTTGCCGAGAGGTATTAATGACATTTTTGGTTCAACTAATGTGCCTATGCCAGTACCACGCGGATAGCGTACCGCACAAGGCGTCGTTAACTGAAAACCGGTATAAAGCATTTGTCTTAATTCGTTTTCATTACTCGGTGTCATAATAGTTAGATTAGGAATACAGCGCAGATAGGATAGATCAAAGCAACCATGGTGAGTTGCACCATCGCCACCCACAATTCCGGCTCTATCTAAAGCAAATAATACCGGTAAATTTTGTAGCGCAACATCGTGTATCAGTTGATCATAAGCACGTTGCAAAAAGGTTGAATAAATGGCGACCACGGGTTTTTGACCTGAGCAGGCGAGACCTGCAGCGAAAGTGACAGCATGTTGCTCCGCGATGCCGACATCAAAGTAACGATCCGGATAACGTTCGGAAAACTCAATCAGATCAGAACCTTCACGCATCGCCGGTGTAATCGCGATCAAACGTTTATCGATGGCGGCCATATCACAAATCCAACGCCCAAAGATATTCGCGTAGGTTATAGGTTTAGATTTATTTGAACGAGTAGGCAATATCGGTGATGAAAACTGTGGATTGACGGCATGATAAGCAATAGGGTTTTGTTCGGCAGCCGTATAACCTTTACCTTTGGTAGTAATGACATGCACCAGTTGCGGACCGGATAATTGACGTAAATTACTTAGTGTATTTAACAATAAAGGTAAGTCATGGCCGTCAATCGGTCCAATATAATTAAAACCTAATTCTTCAAATAAAGTACCCGGGACTAACATGCCTTTAACATGTTCTTCAGTACGTTTGGCGAGCTTACGTACACTAGGAATAGATTCCAAAATTCTTTTGCTGCCTTCTCTAACACTAGAATAAAGTTTACTCGATAATATACGGGCAAAATAATTTGATAAGGCGCCGACATTGTTGGAAATCGACATATCGTTATCGTTGAGTACAACTAACAGATCCGCATGGATATCGCCAGCATGATTTAAAGCTTCAAAAGCCATACCTGCAGTCATTGCACCATCGCCTATGACCGCAATCGCTTTTTGATCGGTATTATTTTTTTTTGCCGCGACACTAAATCCCAATGCGGCACTAATCGAAGTACTGGAATGACCGACACCAAAACTATCAAACTCACTTTCTCTACGAGAAGGAAAAGGTGCTAAACCATGAGTTTTCCGAATAGTACAGAGCTGTTCGCGGCGACCGGTGAGTATTTTATGGGGATAAGCTTGATGTCCAACGTCCCAAACAATGCGATCGTGCGGCGTATTAAACACATAATGCAATGCAATGGTTAGTTCTACAGTACCTAAGTTAGCGGCAAAATGGCCGCCACATTGATCAAGCGTTTGAATGAGAAACGCTCTGAGTTCAGCCGCTAATTGTAGCAGTTGCGTAGGCTTGAGTTCACGCAACTGCGCTGGAGAATTAATCTGTTCTAATAAAGAGCATGTGCTAATGTTAGGGTCCATGTAATTTATATGAGAAAATTATCCTGAAATTTGTTTAGGGTCATTGATATTTTGCATTTGACTTTGCAATTGAGTACGGACTTGTCCGTTGAACTCTAAAACTAAAACTGACATAGTAGCGAGTAAACGTTCTAATGTCATCCGTGTTTGATAGCTTTCTGATAAATTTTCAGCCAATAACTCAACTTGCTGGCGTTGTAAAGTGGCTGGGTTTGCTTGTATTAAATCTTTGTACCACGTTTTATCTAAAATTCGACGTGTTGCCATAAAATTTTCTAATTTTAATAAACTGATGGGGGCTTTCGTTTGGCTCGATAAGGCTCGAAAAGCGGGACGTAAATTAGGATCTAATTTGCTAGAATCAATTTTTTGACGTTCTGTATAAAGCTGATAAAGATTATTAAGGGCTACTGTTTGTGTGGCTAAATAACTGCGCAATGTAGCAAGATAAGCTTGAACCTGTTTTTCTTGAAGTTTAGCGTTCAAATTATTTTTTTTATTCCCCGATAAATTGGCAACCAGTTGGTTGAAATTTATAATATTAATAGGCATTAAAGAACCATTTAATGCATTAATAACATTTTTCGCTTCATCCGCTTCAGTATCATCATTATAACTAATAGGTTGGAGTAAGCTATTTATATCAATAGATTTTAAAGGATATTTTTCTAGATTATGATTGATTTCTGTATTGGGATTCCAAAGAAAAGATAATATATTATTCTCATTATCGTTCAAATTAACCGATTGAGTGAGTGATTGTTGTGTTAATGGGCCCACTGATTGGGAGCCACACGATAATAAATAAGCGGCTTGAGTGGTGTTAATCGCAATGGTTAAATCATCGCCCGCAGGAGCCATATTCATTAATTTCTTTGAGATAGCCTCGCTGCCGTAACCCGCCACTAAATTTTTTATGCTGAGCTCTGTAAAATTAGGTGTCGGAACGGGGCCTATATCGGCATAACCCGGCAAAGTACACAAACTCGCTGTGGCAAAGGAAATACTTAAAAAAATGTTTTTTAAAGTTTTTATTTTTGATAAGTAAGGCATCATTACATCCTCATAAAGTTTGAAAGTAAAATTTCTTAGGAATTAGCATTAGGTCGCTGTTTGTTTGGGTTAGAAGGTTGCCGGGAAGGTGCAAAAATATTCGGTGGGCTAGGAGTGTTACTAGCAGAAACATTAGGTGGCGTAGGGCCAGGAATCGGCGCATTTGCATAAGGATTTACTTTTGCGTTTTTTTGCCAAATGTTAGGAGGTTGGTTGGCCCAGGGATTAGTTTGTAGCCAAGGATTTTTATTCGCTGACTGAGCTGAGTTTTCAGTGTTATTTGCACGAGGCGTCGGCATAGCTGCAGACGGCTTGGGCGCAGCCCGGTTTTGTTGATTAGTAAGGTTTGGTTGAGGGTCGGCTTTTAAGCTATCCAAAACTGATTGTGAGGCATTCGTTTCGGATTGTTTAATTTCATCGCGAAAAACCTGCAAAGGATCAGTTGCAGGTTCAGAATAGGCATGCGCTAGTCCGATGAAAGAACAACTTGAAAAAAATAGTAAGAGATATCTAGCAAGCAATAATTTTAACATAATTTACTCACCTTCTAATGCTTTTAAAACTAAATTTAAGCGTTCTTGTGAAAAAACTCGAGCCAAGAGTCGTAAGCGTTCAAAACTGATATTTCTACGTAGAAATAAACCTGCTTCATCTTCAGGGCCCTGACTGATTTCTTCAGCGTGCATCAGTAATTTAGCAGCAGAACCCGGATGTGAAGTGTCTAGGGCTTGCAGTAAACGCAAGGTGCGAGACATACCTAAATGATTGCCTAAACGAATGAATAAAGCCTGCTGCCCGAGTTTATCCAGATCGACCTTATCAAGGTCATCGAGCTCGTTACCCAAGACTAAGAGGCTCGCTTCAAGCGTGTCCTCGCCATTTTTGGTCCAGGACTCAACGCTTTCCATAAAGCAAAGAACTCTATAGATCAAGGGATCTTGATAATGTTTCCAATAGGCGTGTGAACCTTCGTGAGTGAGATCAGGCATAAGTACTATATTGTTTTATTTGTAATATTCTCTTTAATTCGTATAAAACTTCTGCAAGGGAATCTTGATTATCCAACTTAATGCAAGCTAAATCAAACCCAATCTCAACTCCAGGAAGGAATCAGCTGATTTCCTAGTCCAAATTTGTCACCAAATAGCAACAATATACCAAATCCGTCCGACCCAAGAATTAAAATTTGCAAGTTTGATTTGGTCAGGATACTATACATAATTAAACCGCGGGGTGATACGTGAGTTTTTTTAGTGGTATAAGAAAAATAATTAAGCCAGTTGTTGACGTCCCTAAATGGGTAGATTACCAGAATTTGGCTAAAAGCAATCGATCCGTATTTGCTTTCATTAAAAAATTCTTCGTTCCTGATCAAGCTACGACTCAGGAATCTTTTGAAGAAGCATTGTTACGTCTTAAGCTAACTCCAGCCGATATAATTCAACGCAAAAAAGAATTTACACGTTTGATGTGGATATGGGTTTTTCTTTTCCTGGTTAGTATTTTTTATAGTATTTATCTCTTATATAATCAAGCATTGCGAGGATTTTATCCTTGTTTAGGGATAAGTGTAGTTATTTTAACGCAGATTTTTCGTTATCATTTTTGGTTATTTCAAATTAAACAGCGTCGTTTAGGTTGTAGTTTTCGTGATTGGTTAAACGGTCAATTTATTATTGGGAAAAAAAAATAATGAAAAAGTTTTTATTAACGAGTTTCCTTTGTTTATTTCCATCCTTGTTGTTAGCCGATACCTTAAGTTTAACACCACCTACGACCGATCTATCGATGTCCTATTTAGCGACTATTTTTGGTGTAGTAGATGGCGTATTGCATGGAACAGGCAGCCAGATTCTAGGAACCATGTTTGGGGCATTTAATGCCATTATATTAGTGATGTCTGCCGTTGTATTAAGTTATGTTTTATTCGTATCGATCTTAAATACATCCCATGAAGGAGAGTTTTTAGGTAAGAAATGGTCATCAATTTGGGTTCCACTCCGAACCGTCGGCGGTATTGGTTTATTACTCCCGAAGGCTACCGGCTATTCTTTTATCCAAATTATTGTTATGTGGGTGGTAGTACAGGGTGTAGGTGCAGCGGATCAAGTTTGGAATGTCACTTTGAATTATATTAATCGTAATGGGACTATTGTCGAACCTATTCAATCGTTGAATCCAAAAGCGGGTTCCGGACCCAATAATACTTTTTTAATTAGTAAAGCCGGCAATATTCTTAAATCAGAAGTATGTATGTTGGCCGTTCATAATGCTTTAGTCAATCAATATCACAACCCTGATCCCAATAAAACGGTATCCGTACCTGATTTTTTAACCTCATTGGTGATAACAGGGAAAGGACCTAATGGAAAAAATACCGGTCTACCCATCGATTACACAAAAGATACCGGTGGATATATTGCTTTTCCTGGAAAATTACCGGGTACTTTTGCCAACTTGCAAGGTATGTGCGGTACCGTTTCGTGGGGTTTTATTGGCAACCATGCCGATAATGGGCAAATTGATAATCCTGCTAATTTAAATGCTAAAGATAGTGCCAGTATTGCTATCAGACAAATGACATTGGATTTAAGTGATCAAGCAACCAATATTGCTAATAAATTATCTCCTTCCATAGCCCATGCATCGACACCACTCGTTCAGTTAAAGTCGTCTGATTTTGATTTCTTTAAAAACAATTTAGTGGTTGCCGGAGAAGATTATTTTGGCATTGTTAAACCCGCTTTACGTTCTTTAGCCGAAGATGGAAGTAAAAAATATAAGGAATTTATTAGTACGGCAAAAAAATCAGGTTGGATACTCGCCGGCAGTTATTACTACAATATGGCGCGCTTAAACCAAAGCATCAGAAAAAATACCGGATCGCTGGCTATAAGCGATAAAATTTACCCCGAATTTAATCCGGATTATGCTTCAGGTACATTCAATCAAATTAAAGATGATGCTGTACTAGCTAATCTAAAAAATAATCTGCCTAGTGTGAATGGCGTTATTGATAATTATGTGGTTGCAGAAAAAACACGGGCAGCAAGCAATAATAATCCGAGTGATGAGCCTGATCCTTCTCTGCCTAGTCATCCAGCGAATGTGAATGCAATTGGTAAAATAGTATCGGCTATCTTAGATACGATATTTCCTCGAGTGCAAGATTTTGAAAAAACCCTGTCCGATAATATTAATAATAAAGATATGGATCCTATCGTTGCTTTAGCATCGGTGGGGAATGGATTAGTTTCAATGGTAGAACAAGTATGGATATCTATCTTAGGTGCTATGACAGGATTAGGTATTGCAGGTATTGCAGCAGGTTTTGCTTCTGGTTTTTGGACAGTGGGTGGTGCAGTAAACGCAATGTTAGCGATTACTAATCTTTTGATGTTGATAGTACCTATGCTCACCGTTTGGATGGGCGTTAACTTTGTCTTGGGCTCAGTACTGTCCTATTATGTCCCCTTAATTCCTTTTTTTCTGTTTGCATTTGGTAGTATTACGTGGTTTGCCGTTGTATTAGAAGCCATCTTAGCGGCGCCATTGGTTGCGTTAGGCATTACCCATCCAGAAGGGCATGACTTTTTAGGTAAGGCGGAGCAATCGATCATGTTACTGGCCAGTGTTTTCTTAAGGCCTATGTTAATGGTGTTTGGTTTTATTTTTGGGATTATTTTATCGTATGTTGCGCTGTCTGTATTTAATCGTGGATTTAGTATAGCCGTACAATTTTTAAGTGATTATAACGGCGATATTTTTGCAATCGTCTATCAAACAGCGATGATGGCAATTTATACGGCAGCCGTGTTGGCCATTACCAATCGTAGTTTTTCCATGATATACGAAGTGCCAAATAAGGTATTACGTTGGATTGGAGGTCCTCAAGAAGGCGGACAAGAAGAATCCATGTTACAAGGTATCCGTGGTCAGCACGATCGTGATGTTGGGCAATTTGCGCAACAAATACCTAACAGCCAAGGTATTAGTGAAAGTTCAGCAGGGGGTATGCAGTTAGGTCGTCGCTTGAGAGAAATGAAGCAAACGAAAGCAAATGTGTCGAGTACACCGCCCGGTGGAACCCCTAATCCATAAAAGTGAGTGGCATGGTAAATAACAACGAAAATTCCGAGTTTAATTTAAATTTGAATGAATTATTCGAGCAGCTTGCTGAATTTATCGAAACCCCTTTAAATTCTCATCAAGCCTACCAATTTTTGTTATTGCTCTGGAATTATTTCGAGGTTGCCATTATAGAAGAAGATAAAGAAAGTGAGGGTGGAGAGAGCGGGGCGCATAGAAAATATCCGACTAGGCCCAACATTATTCAAGTTGAAAAAGGCTATCAAATTTTTGATTATGGGTCACGATTAAAAACATCATCCGGTAAATTCTATGGAAGTTATACAACAGGTCGATTATTAACGACTGTCAGTTCTATGATTAATATATTAATTCAGCGCGGGGCTAAGCAGGTTAAGATTGATGGGCTTGCCGCCGCGAAACGTTTTGCTTGGCTGCAATGCGAAAAAAATGCAATAGCCGTCATTAATTTCAAACCTGATCTAAAAGAAAAAACGCTGCAGTCTCAATTAAATCGCTTGAACCTAGTGTAGGTTCTTAAATTAGGCCGCCTAATGGAAAACTAGAGATACGTGGGGGGTCGAATTTCTTAATTTTATACAACGCGCCTCATTAATAATTGGTCGCACGCGCTCTTTTTTAGCCGGCGTCTATCGCAATTAACTACTTGTTTATATACAGTTTTTTTGCTCATTTAATAAAAGCTTAATACTGAACGACTAAAATAAAGGTGGGGAGATTTAATTTAAAAGTTAGCCCCTGAATGAATATATTTTAGTGTTCTTTAAAGTGAAAAAAGACAAATAAAAAATAAAAAGATTTCTACCTAAGGAAGCGTAATTATGCCAGTTTCTAGTTCTTCTCAATCTTCTTTATTACAAGAAAATTCAAGACCTTTAAAGATTGAAGATATAAATAAAAATCTTGAAAATTGTAAGAGATTTATTCTAATAAATAAATATAAAGAGATAGCTATTTTTTGGAATGATAGCTATCTCGATCAAGTATCTTTTCCAGATTTATCTGCTGATGCGCCAAAATCTGAAAGAGAGCTTTTTAAAGAGCTATGTACTAACACAATAGAGAGTGCGCATCGTTTTACAGATACTCAGGCAATACCTCAAAAAGAAAAAAATGACTTGATTCGTTATTTGGGAGACGTGCGTAATACATTAAATGATGAAAAAAATAGTAATCCGATTCAAAGTGACGATAGGACAAAATTAAATGATTATTATGTCAAGGATATTGAACGCAAATTAAAAAAATATGAGGTTTATAAAGACTCAATAAGTGCGAGTGTTGCTAATCTCTTTAGGGCATTGCAAAATATACATTGCGTATTAAGATTTTTAGCCATAAAAAAAATTGTACAAGAAAATGTACGTGAAAAATGTCTTGAAGGTAAAGCTTTGCGTGTTGTTGAGCAACAAGTAAAAGTTTCTTTTGCAAGTAGAGCATTAAAAAAAACAAAGCTTACCTCTGGGAATGCAGACAAAAATAATAATAAAAAAATAGATTTAGAGCCTACTTTAATTAATTTGGGAAAGATTGCAGATTTCAATGGTTTTAAAACTAGCCTCACAGACGCATTGACGGAGCTAAGAGATAAAAATAAAGAGGAAATAGCGCAAGAGCGGGAACAACAAGCTAAAGAAATTCGGCAATTAAATGAAAAATTTTGTCAATGTCAGAGCCAGCTTTCACAAATACAGCAACAGTTTGGCGAAGCTAAGGTTAAAGATAACGCTGAAAAGCAGCCATTTCTGCAGAGCCTTCAAGAGAGAGTACAAGAAAATTTAAAATCTATAGAAGAAATTTCTGCTCGGCTTAAAAGTGAAAATATTCAATTAGCAGCAAAGGAAAGTGATCTTAAAGGCTTAAAGCAGCAATATACTGATTTAAATAGCAAGATTGAGGCTGAACTCAGCGGAGTATTAACATTATCGGTATCAACTGTTCAAGCGTTAATTGAGGGATTGACACCAAATACCCTGCCGACAGTGGTTCTTAATCTAAACAATGGCTTCTCTATAAACGCTGAGAAGTATGAGTTACTCCATAAACTTCATGCAAATGATCCTTTTATTCAAAAAATTACAGTCAATACAGAAGGTTGTCAAAATGATGATAATTTACAGCGATATTGCATTGACGTAGAGAATTGTGCTGTCAGAAACCGCTTTCTAACGACGAGACAAGGAGAGAACGAAGTTCGAAGTCGAGGAGCCCGCGATAGGCGCGCGTTGACGGGCGAAGCAGGAAACGCATCGCGCCGTAAAGTCATTGAGGGAGACGCGGGCATGAATCCC
>JBAPVR010000043.1:0-2610 GCA_049283295.1 Candidatus Aquirickettsiella sp. | reverse complement strand
ATAAACTTTTAAAGCAAAATAACGTGTTTTTCTTAATTTTATGTAAGAAATTCTCTATAATTTTCTAATAGATTATTAGAATACTTAAAATTTTGTTACACTACCGCCAATAAAAAAACCTAATATTTAGACAAAATTTAATGCGTAGTATTTCAATTATTGGTGCTGGACAAGCGGGGCTACAACTAGGAATAGGGCTTTTAAAGCTTGGTTATAAGGTATCA
Organism: Candidatus Aquirickettsiella sp.; assembly: GCA_049283295.1. Lineage (GTDB taxonomy): Bacteria > Pseudomonadota > Gammaproteobacteria > Diplorickettsiales > Diplorickettsiaceae > Aquirickettsiella. Next base: position 2,386 of record JBAPVR010000043.1, on the reverse strand, counting down.
ATTTATACTCGTCAAACTGCTCAAGAAGTATTAAATGGATTTATTTTATCAAGCCCTAGCATGTTCCATTCGGCCCTACAAAATGAACGCAAGCTAGGTCTTAATTTTTGGGATAAAACATGTCCTGAGAATAAAACAGTAACCTATACCTTATCTAAAGCAAACAAATCCGAAATAGCCATCCATTGGCAAGGAAAAATCTCCCAATTCTATCAAGCCATTGACCAGAGGCTTAAATTTTCTCGTTGGATGGAAGAATTTACCCGATTAGGAGGTCACCTTATCGTTCAAACGGTTGAAACTCAAGATTTAAATCGTATTATGCGGCACCAAGATTTAACCGTAGTTTCTGGTGGAAAAGGTGAAATTAGTCAATTATTCCCAATAGACAACACTCGATCAAGCTTTAATAAAATTCAACGAGTACTTTGTTGTTTATATGTGAAAGATGTAGAGCCTATAGCAAATAGCCAAGGGGTTAGAGCGAATGTCATTCCAGGCATTGGTGAGTATTTCATCACTCCTGGTTTAACATTAACAGGTCCTTGTGAAATGATGTTATTTGAAGGATTGCCAGGGGGTCCTTTTGATTGTTGGAAAGATATTTTAAAACCTGATCAGCGTTTAGCTAAAGCATGTGAATTATTAAAAAAATATGTTCCCTGGGAAGCAGAATTGTGTCATAAAGTTAAATTAACGGATCAAAAAGCTACTCTTCAGGGGAGCTATATCCCCATAGTCAGGAAACCAACGTTTTGCTTATCCCCTGGAAAACCTCTATTAGGCCTTGGGGATTCTATTTTATTAAATGATCCTATTGGTGGCCAAGGGGCTAATAATGCGAGTCAATCGGCTACTTTCTATCTGAGTAAAATTAAAGAACATAAAAGTCAATTATTTGACGAAAAATGGATGCAAGAAACATTTGAAGACTATTGGAAACAATCTGCCCAATGGGCTACAAAATGGACTAACTTAATGTTAAATCCAACTAAGTCATTTGTATCTTTACTTAAAAAGGCTAGCCTTCAACCTAATGTTGCGAATTGGCTAGCCGATGGATTTAATACACCAAAAAAAATATTGATCGAAATAGAATATAAAAAATGAAAAAAAGAGTAAAAATAAAAAAATATGGTAATTAATAATAATTCGTGGACTTTAGATAAATTATTAGAAAACAATAAAATTTTTGTTAATGAATATACTAATAATAGACTGATGAAACTAATAAAAAGTGATGATATACAAGAAAAAAATACAAGAAAGCGTTTGCTAGATTGTATCCAAGTGTTCTCCGATTATTTTCAAAAAGTAGTAATGTTGCGTTATGTTTTTTGCGATAATTTTAAATTTTTGACGGTGGCTCAGTTACATTTAACTGAGGAATATGGTCATAATATTTCTTTGAAACAAGATCGAAATCATAGACCCTCCATTTGGGACCCTATATTGGAGTCAACCAGCAGCTGGTTTGCTTGGAAAATGCTTACTTTAGATGAAGAAGAAAAAACCGTTTTAGTGCACCTTGTTTTAGAGGCCAGTGCTCAGCTTTTTTTCACACAGGCTCATCAAGTAATGGCAAAATATCAAGAAACTGAATATTTCAAGATTCATTTTGATGTAGATGAAGAACATGAAAAAATGGGTGTTAATCTTTTAAAAGAACTGACTGATGAAAAATATCAGCGATTACAAAAAATACTTTATCAAGGGTGGGATATTCTTAATACTGCCTGTAATCAAATTGCGTTAATAACACAACAGAAATCTTTTTAAGAAAAAAGCAATTTACCTGTTTTAGATAAATAGATTAAGCATTCAAAATGTTTTTCTATTCCATTTTTAAAGTTTTTTCGCGGTAAATAATCAATAGGACTTCCTCTGCCTAGAAGCAGCCAAGTTATAGAGATGTTAAGCGCAATACAATATTGATTAATATAACTAGCTCCAATTTTATGCCGACCAATTTCATGTGAATTATAGGTGCTTAATTTAAAGTTAAATTGCTTTACAAAGGCTAATCGAGATCGATAGCCACGTGCGATTCGAGCTATTTGCAACCGATCTGCAATTTCATGAGTTTCTTTTTGTATCGAAAAAAAATACTTACTCTTCTGAAATTCATTTTCCATAGTAAGCTAATACGGTTCGATCGGCTTCTTCGTAAAGAGCAATGAGTTCGGATAATGTATCTGTGAATTGTTCTAGATTCAATTCTTTTTTCTTCTTCTTAAGAAGCTCAATTAAAATATTTTGCCTGAGTGCAGTATAAGCATCTGTATTTTTAATACCTTCTTCTGTAATCTCATAAGAAAAAGCCTTCTTATTATTTTCATCCAATAGTTTTCGGATTAAGCCATGCTTAATTAGTTTTTGAATGCTG
>JBAPVR010000042.1:0-7618 GCA_049283295.1 Candidatus Aquirickettsiella sp. | reverse complement strand
GGGATTCATGCCCGCGTCTCCCTCAATGACTTTACGGCGCGATGCGTTTCCTGCTTCGCCCGTCAACGCGCGCCTATCGCGGGCTCCTCGACTTCGAACTTCGTTCTCTCCTTGTCTCGTCGTTAGAGTTAAAGAAAAGCAAGGATTATCACGATTATCACCAATTTCAGAACGTGGCGAAAGTACAATTCATGATTGGGATGATATAGAAAAAATTTCAGCAGAAAGTGTAGCTGCCTTAGAAAAGTCATCACAATCGCAACAGGGAACCAATGCTTTCTTTACGAACAAAACGAACAAAAAAACAACGGAAGGACATCAAGCAATAATTGTAGACGCTACACCAAAATTGTTTAAAGCTTAAGTGTTTTAATTTAATGAGAAAGCATAACGTGTAAACAGCGTTATGCTTTTTTAATTTTCTAATATTTTTTCTAAAATATCGCGTCCGAGTTTGATTCTTGTGTCACCTAGAAATTTATTCGTTAGAATAACAACACCTATTTTTTGCTCAGGAACATAGGCCATGTAACTGGACATCCCATAACCGGATCCGGTTTTATCGATAAAAATTTTATGGTTCGCTAACAGATCCGTATTAATTATTTTTTTATTATGGAACAGTGGAAAACCCTGTGGATTAAATTTAATGAAAAAGGAATCTCCGCTGCAACTTTTTAACTCCGAAATAGCATGCGCTTGCCATGCCAGTTGCTCACAAGTAATAGGATTGGCAAAACAATATTTATTTTTATGTACCATTATAAAAGCTTGAGCCAGATTTTTATCAAGCAGCGTATGGGCATGGATTTGTGCCCATAAATACTGGGCCATGTCAGAAATAGTTGATTTTAGTGAAGCGGCTGCAAACCATGTTTCGATGTTTTTGTTGTAGGCGACTACGTTGTTGCGCGAATCATGGCCAACCGCCAGATATTTTTCTTTTGTTGTCGGTATCTGTAAATAGGTTGCCTGCATATTCAAAGGTTTTAAAATTTTAGCCGTTAAAATGCTTTGATAAGTTTGTTGATAAATCGTTTGTAACACATAACCGACTATCCCTATGCCCGCATTTGAATAACTATATTCACTACCCGCTGCGCGTGTTAATTTAAAGTGTTGCAATCTATTGATAAGTTCGGAATAGGTTTTCGGCCGCGGATTAAAATCGAACGGTAATCCGGATACATGCGCTAATAATTCATTTATCGTTATCGATGTTAGATTCGGGTTAGGTCTTAACTCTGGAAAATAATAAATAAAAGTTGCCTTTAAATTTAATTTTTTTTCAATCATCGCTCGAGCGGCGAGGGCTGCTGTAAAAGTTTTACTAAAAGAACCTATGCTATAGATAGTTTGATTACTCGTCGGGACTTTTTTTACTGGGTCGGCCCAACCTAAGTTGTAAAAGTGAATTTGATGACGATTGATCACGGCAATGGACATCCCTGGAACCCCATTTTTTTCCATAAAGGTATGGGCTAACGCGTAAATTTTTTCCTCATTGGAAGCATACACTGGAAGTTGTATACAGAGTGTGAATAAAAACAGCCCATATTTAAAGTATTGTTTCATAAATCAAATTATCTTGAGTTGTCGGCGCTTATTTATTTTTCAAGTGGCATCTGTACGAAGTTTCACATACAGCGCGCTTTTAGCTTATCAGGATTATTCGTACTCGAAAATAATGCAGTGGTTTAAATCAACATAGACAAAAATTTTTTCATTGTTTACACTAGGCTGTTCGACTATTAAGCTAGGGATCGTTTTTTTATGCTGCCGTCACAAGGTGCAGGCAAAGAGGGTGCTTTTAAGTCGCCGATCATCCTATCAAGCGCTGTTAAAAATCCTAAAGTAAGGAATACTGGGCTGAAAGTAGCCAACATAGGGTGCGTGCGCTATAGCGTGCAACTTACTTATCAGGCCCGTTCCGTTAACTTAAGCTTGGGATTACCATGTCGAATAAAAATTTTATTAACCGATGTTTGCAACATCCCTACTATCCTTGGTTAGTCTGGGGATTGGCGGCTAGCGCGTTTTTTATCGAGTATTTTGCCAGAGTCGCACCGGGGGTGATGGTCGATTCCTTGATGCATGATTTTAAAGTGCAAGCTTTAGCCTTGGGGAGTTTATCGGCTTTTTTCTATTGTACCTATGTCGGCATGCAAATTCCGGTCGGTATCTTAGTGGATCGATTTAGTTTACGTTGGCTATTGACCAGCATGATCTTTCTTTGTGGATTATCGTGTCTTATTTTTGCCACGACGACGCATCTGGAAATTGCCGCATTTGCGCGCTTATTGATGGGTTTTGGCGCCGCCTTTGCTTTTGTCAGTGCATTGAAAGTAGCGGCCGTGTGGTTTCCGGCACAAAAATTTGGACTATTAGCCGGTTTAACACAAGCCTTAGGGATGTTAGGTGCTGCAGTAGGTCAAATGCCGCTGGCTTATTTGCTTGTAAACTTCGGTTGGCGTATGACTTTGTCCTTTATTGCGGGCTTAATGATTCTGTTATCGATATTAGTGGCTGTTTTAGTACGTGACCCAATTTTACCCGCCGCACACGCAAAAGCTAAAAAAACGTTAACTATTTCGCCTTGGTCGGCGCTACACAGTGTATTACGAAATCCGCAAAGCTGGTGGAATGCTTTATTTGCCGGCTTGCTTTTTGCCCCGACGGCAGCCTTGGCAGAATTATGGGGTGTAAAATTTTTTCGTCAAACCTACGATTTAACCAATGAAGTCGCAGCGATGGGTGTGGGTTTAATCTTTATTGGTTGGACGATCGGCGGTCCGTTAATTGGATGGATCTCTGACAAAATTCAACGACGCAAGCTGATACTCATTTTATCGGCAAGCTTTAGTTTATTATTTGCCAGTCTGGTGATATTAATGCCCGGTTTACCGTTAGGTATTTTATTTAGTTTGTTATTTTTATATGGATTTGCTAATACGGGTGTTGCTACCGCTTATGCAGTGGCGTCTGAGATTAATCCGCAATCGGTGGCTGGCACGTCGGTGGCATTTGCGAATATGGCATCGGTTATTATCGGGGCAGGTTTTCAGCCGTTGATTGGCTGGTTGTTGCAGAAAAATTGGGATGGCCTGATGAAACAGGGTTTACCCTATTATTCTAATAGTGATTTTCGTTCATCTTTATTTATTTTGCTTGGGAGTTTACTCTTAGCAATTTTGGTGGCCTGTGGAATTAAAGAAACCTATTGTCGACGCATCCATTAAAAATTTAACTCTAACTTAAATAAATGATTGCCATCAGTGATTAATAACTAATGGCAATCAGGCGGTAGCTAATCCGATTATTATTTGTTTAACGTTAAAGTTTGCACTGTATTAGCTTCGGGGAAGTTGCTAGCTTGATTAAAAAAGCTACCGCGCGAGCTGGCCGATTGAGTGTTAGTTTTTGCATTTATATAGTGTTGTATATATTCGAGGCTTAGCTGACTTGCTTTACTCCAAAGATTAGCATCTAATTGCTGAGCTGCATCAGGAACATAACGTTGATTAAATCGAGTAACCCATGCTTTAGTTGCTGCATCATAAATTCCACTTGCTTCGATAGCATAACCATATTTTTGTAAATCTTCTTGTAAAGCTAAAATTTCTTCTTTAGAGCTATCGGGTGAGATACATATTTGAGCTTTGTCTTTTGCTTCGGTTGGAAGAAACAAACCAAAACCAAGCTTAGCGAGCGCTTCTGCGAGCTCTTCCCAGAAGATTTTACCGGGCGCCTCATGACGGGGAAATATTTTGCCTTCTCCTAAGGGTACTTTTCGTACTTCTGTGGCTACTTCACCTAGACCTAAGAGATTAATTTTTAGATCGATTTTCAGATGTCTGTTTCTAAAATCTTTTAAAAAAGCTATAAGTTTATTTTTTTGTTTTTCTGGATAAGATTCATTTCCATTATTAATGAACATTACATGGACAGCGGATTGGTTTAAAGAAACGTTTCCTCTAAACTGACTACGGCCACTTGTAAAGGTTTGTTCATTGTCATTAGCAAACTGATTTTGAAAACCTTCTTTGTCAATTAAATAATGAACACTCCGACTATTCCCATTATTATAGAGGGCAATTAGAGTCTCTACTGTAGTTGTTGGTTGGACAGAGTTGGTAAGGACTAAAAATTTTAAATCTTCTTTTCTTGCATTGATGGTTTTATTATCATTCGTTCCACTAATTCCATTATTATCGGGCATAATATTACCTCACTTTATTTTGATTAAAAACATTAAAAATGTCATTTTTATCTTAACATAAAATTATGAACAAAGAGCATCTATAATCTAAAAATAATATTTATTGTTATTATTATTTATTAAAGATAAAAAAGTTTTTAATTAATAAAAAATTCCCAAGTAAATAATAGCGGTGTTCAAAATAATGCGTCAGCTGGGTTGAAATATTAACAAGCTAATAGCTAATCAAAAAAATACTTGTGGAAATATTTTCTTCCTGTTGTAACATTGGATCACCTTTAATACTAATAATACTAATTTTTTCTAATTCTATAGAAACACGGCAGTGTGTTTCTATAAAGAAAATATAATAAAAATTATTTTTTAGAACATTTTTATTTTTTTAAAAATTTTTAAAAAAAATGATCTAGGAAATAGTTTTTTGTTCCTCTATACTCAAAAAAGGGATGTAAAAATAAATTTAATAAAAGGAGGTAGCAAATGATTATTGAGACGTTAACCGCATTTAGTGCAGTTAAAATCGTATGGGAATCACTTGAAATTCTGCATAGGGTACATGTGGGTCATATAACTGGCAAAGCTAGTTATAAAGGTGGAAGCGCTGTTAAAAATGCTATACAACAATATCAGCTAAAATGGCAAGATCAAAAAAATCCAGCTCAGCAACTTGAGCGGGAAGCAAAAACACTCTATGATTTTCAGGCTACTGGCAATGCTACCCAAGCTATTCAGGATATTAATAACCAAGCGGAAGCTTATTTGACTAAGCTGAATAATTGTGTTGGGAATTTAAAGAACGCAAAAGAATATTTTTTAGCGATCCATAAAAGCTTAACAAAACTTGTTCATGCCTTGACCTCTAATGATGATCACCAGTTCTCATCTCAGTTATTACGGTTTAAGAGTGATTTCGAATCCTTTAAAGATGAATTTAATCAATTTTTACTTTCGATTGAACCACCACCTCGTCAACTATTGTATATCGCTGATTTATTTTCTGGAACGGAAGTCATTAAACAGTATAATGCCCGTTTAAAAACAATTAAGACTTATCTTGATCTACTGAAACAAATTGAACAGGACATTGCTGATCAGTTTAAGCAAGGCTTCGATGTCATTCCTACGTTGTTATCGGCAACAAACTCAAGCTCCGTTCTCTCTTTTGAACAACTACAGCAATCTATTGAGCAGTGTATGCATGATCCTGAGCGTATATCGGAAACAATGCATATGATTCTGCCAGAAAATACAAAACTTGCCGCCATCTGTACTGACATCACCCAGATATCCGCAACATTTAAGCAAAATGACAAAACAGAGCAGACCGGCCCATTGGAGGACAATCCGAACTGGTTTCCCTTGTTGACTGAAGCAGAACAGATAGAAGCCGGGCAACGTATTGTTCTACACGCAATGAACGAAACTGTTTACCCGCGTGATAAAAAATTGCTGCTCGCCCAAATTTTCTTACGTCAACATGTTTCCAAAGACGCGATAAATCAAATTGAAGTCGATCTGTTGTCTCATGAAATGGCTAATATTTTACGCAGTTGGCAAATCAAAAAGTGCGAACAATTGACGCAATTTCTCAGTACATTGACGAAAGAAAGAGCATGGTTGCCGAATTCTGATCCTGATGGACTACTCAAATGGCTCAAAACGAAAAGAAGAACTCAAAGTTCGATCGCGTTGTTAACTGAAGTTTTAGTTTCACCCTGTTGTTTCAGCGAGTGCAGCATCGAATCAGCACTGGCCAAGTTTAAGCGCTTAGCGCCGGATGAAAATGCTACACTTATTCAACAACATCTGGATAGTCATTGGCGCGATATCTGGGAAAAAAATGATACGTTGATCCGGTTACCGGAATCATTTCGTTCGAATATTCTTCCGAGGTACCGCTTGGAAGCGGATGATCAGTCGCAAAACTTCAACGTTATCTCTTCTGTTATGCACAAACTAGCTACAGCGCTTATTGCTGATCTTCAACAGTTAAAAACGGAGTTGGAAAACAATCAACATCTTCATTTAGATGTGATGGTTTCTTCCTTTTATAAAAAACAAAAGGAAGCCTACAAAACACAGGATAATCAAGAACAAGAAACAGGTGTGGATCGTATCAAGAAAGCCCATCGATATATCTATTCAATCAGCTCTTCAAGCAATAGCTTGTTTCCTTATCTGTATCATGCCGAAACGATCAATGAAGTTGATAAAAAGCGGCAAGTACCCACCACTGATGATTTATTACACGTGATTTATAGAGGAGTCGATCCGAATGGAGCTTGTTACTGGAAATCCTCTTCTTCGCAGCCCTATTCCCGATCCAATCAGCTCGCACATTATTTCTTTCCGGATCAGCAAAATGACTCCAGAACGGAAGCTTGGATTTATGCTTGTACCGACTGTCAAGTCAATGCGGTACCTGTCTTTTCTCACTTATTTTCTCCTAATGACCGTCCCTTAGCTTTAGGAAACACGCCTGAGTCACAAACGGCAATTAAAAACAATCTTTCAATACAGGCTATTTTGAAAGATCCCAAGAAAATAACTATCACTACTGACAGTAAAGCGTTGAACGGTGTGGCACCAAAAACGGTGCAAGAAACAGAGACTGTTTTTCAGCAATTGCAAAATTACTATGTGTTAGCTTTAGTGAGAGTAAATCCAGAGTACCGCAATAAATTACCGCTCTTGAAGCAACTTGAATGCTTATTTAAAAATTTCTTTAAGTCAACTCAAGAAATTGGACAGGAGCGACTGGAGAGTGTGCAAATATATATGGGTGATTTCTGTGCTGCATTATCAGAAGAACACGTTGACGCCATTAACAAGGCTTTTGCTGATTTGAAAAAAAATTATCAGGACAGGCATCAGCAAGCCAAAAGGGTCGATAAAAGTGCTTTATACACCATAATGAAAAAAGCATTCGATGGCCCTATTGCAGCCATCATAAATCAGTTCACTAAAGTTGATCAAAAACAATTAGAATTAGAAGAAGAAAATAGAGAGTTAGAAGAGCAGCTAAAAAAATCTCAAGAAATCATAGATAAAATGGGGCAAGAAAAAATGGAGTCGGATGCGAAGTTAAAGGAATCCGAATCTAAACTAGCGCAATATAAAGCGGAGGCAGCAGCAGAGCTAGAGCAATATAAAGCGGAATTAGATGAAAAAATGAAAAAAATAACGGATTTTATGGATTTTATGGAGAAACAACAACAAACATCAACATCCTCCGTATCGGAAGCTCAGACGCAGGAGAGTAGTAATGTTCGTTTCTTTAAACATTAATTAAAAGAGGACTAATGTATAGGAGGTCATGTTGAGTCAGTTTCTTAGTCAAATGGATGAACATCTCTCCAACAATCCGTTTAAGCGTCGTTGGTGGTTTAGGCGTTGGAT
>JBAPVR010000041.1:0-2691 GCA_049283295.1 Candidatus Aquirickettsiella sp. | reverse complement strand
GGTCTTTTAATGAAATCGTTATAGTTACAATAGCTAGAATGTACCTCCTCTATCTCTGTTTCAGTTTGCCAAAGCTTCTCTTTCATTTTTTGACATGTTTCCTTGGGGTTATCGATTATTTTACGATCAATTTCCTCGAGCCTAGCATGGAGATCCTCTCTTATTTTTTCCAACTCCGCTATACGTAAAATAAATTTATTTCTCATTTTAAAAAACGCCAATCTATTTTTTTGTGTGATTAAACACGCTTCTAAAGTTTGCAAGCCTTGTTTTATTCTCTCTATTGATTCTTTTACTAAACAGCTAAAATCTTTAAATAATTCGACTTGTATCGCTTGCAGATTTTTATTTCCAAATGATTTATCAGGATGAAACAATAAAACGCTTTTTTTAAATAAGCTTAAATCTTTTTGTAGCAAACTAGCTTGTTGGATGGCTTTATCCGCCGCTAGCCGATCGCATTTCACTTTGTTAATCAGTTCTTCATAACGTCCTAATTGATGATTAATCAATTGCTTAATCGTAGAAAGAGTAGGTTCTAAAAAAGTTTTTATCCTAAGAAATTGCTCAGGGGAGTTATCTCGCAATATTGATTCAAGTATTTGCCGCTTCAGCTTGATCCATTCTTCTATTGACTGTGTAGAGTAAGCCGTTTTCTTGCCAGTACGAGGATCAATACAGATATCAAGCGGGATAGGCTTATCAAAATAAATAGGCTCATCAAAAATCTGTTCTTCCCAATCAGCTAAATAACTAAACAACATCATTTTGTGTCTATTAAATTCTTTCCTGAGTTGAATTTGTAAATTGTCTTTGTTTTCAATGTCCAGTGGAGCTAATTTTTCCTTCATTAATTTTGTAAAAAATTTCCCATTTCCCCTCAGATAAAAATCTACACTTCGATCATTTTCTTCGAATTTAAAGTCTCCAGCATGTTTCTCTAAATACTTGGTAAGTTTCAAGGTAGTTCGATATAACCTTTGCACAATCTCTTCACCGAGATACTGTTCAAATAAAGAGTCAATGGGTTTATCTATTCTATATATATTTTCTATGCTAGCTTTACGAACGGCTAAACAGCGATGATAATAAGACCAAAGCTTAATTTTCCTATTAATAGAGGTAAATAGGCTTAATAACCATCTCTTCCAAAAGGGTTGCTGCCAATAACGAATAATCTCAAGTTGGAGTTGATCCGGAGATAAGTCAAATAACCGTATCGTATCAAGGCTACTTTCCTCACATGTCCACAAAGGCTTATCTACTGTGATTGGGGAATCTAGCTTAATAAAAGTTACCCATTGAGGCCCCCACCCCCAGTACATCCCTACAAAAGGCTCTTTAGCTATTCTATCCGTTAGATCTTTCCATAATCTATTTTGCATGCCTTGTAGCCTCTCCCTGGCTTTTATCTCAGCGCCTTGAAGAACACCTGGTACTGGGTCCGGGTTCATCTAATTCCGATACCTCAGAGCTTGGGCTTTTTATGTTAAAGTTTGTAAACGAAGTTTCTAAACGTCCAGTCCCTCTACTAAAAACTTTTTTTGTCGGTTTGTTCTTTTCCTCACCCACATTGCCAGACGCCAACAGTTTTATATTCTTACCCATATCTTTCTTCAATAAATCTAGCCTTTCAGTTAATTGATCATGTAACTTTGATCCACGTAACCAACCTAAATCTGCGTTCTCTGAAATAGCGGTTACTTCATTCAATGTACTTTGTGCATTGGATATCGACTCCCCTGTCACTTTTCCTGCATTATGAAATAGAATTAGGCTTTTACCTATTCTCCAATAGATTTCGATAAACTCCTGATCCCTTTCTTTAGAAGGCCGTGATAAGTTATATCTATCTTTTAATCGATTCAGTAAACGCTCAAAACCGCTTAACTGATACGAGTAAATTATTTTTTCTAGTCTTTTAGTATAATTTATAAGAGATTGTCCCAATTCAAGCATTATTTCTTTGGATTTTGAGTAATTTTTTAAAATTTCTTCTGCCATACTGATTAAAGTTTCACGAGAATAAATATGGTCTAAAATAGCTTGTTTAAAGTCTTCATTTTCATAGATCTGCATTAATATAGGTTTTTCGTCGCTTTGTTGTTCGAATAAATTAGCGGTTCCATTATCTAGTAAACAGTTCATCATAAAATGGTCATTGCTTCTTAATGCCTCTTCTAATAAGTAATAACCTAAGGTATTGACCTGGTTATCAACGGTTTGGTTTAAGTCCAATCTAAATAAAGGCAAACGACCTAAAATATATTCTGCATGATCATAATAAACTGCGTGGACTTCTGGGATTAGCTTAATCGCTAATGGAAATCTCTTCTTACTAATAGAAATACTCTTCCGCGTTTTTTCTTCTAATATAAATTTAATTTCTTTTTCTAATCTGCTAATTTCACTTTCGTCTGTCTCGTGTTGTCGGGCGTTTTTTGCCTGTGAGAATAAACGTAGAAATTCGGCTTGGTTAAATCTTTCCACATCAAATCGCTGCTTTCCGGTTCTATCTTCTGACAAGCATTCTTTAATTTTTTTAAAGATTACAAGTGATTCTGGATCAGTCGGCTCTTTTATTTGCAGCTTTTCGATAAAATAATTTTTAGTGAGTAATTCATATAAATTTTGATAACCTTCCGCACTGATATTGGCATTACCTAAATTTACGGCTTGAATTTTAGCGTA
>JBAPVR010000040.1:0-1619 GCA_049283295.1 Candidatus Aquirickettsiella sp. | reverse complement strand
CAGCATTCAAAAACTAATTAAGCATGGCTTAATCCGAAAACTATTGGATGAAAATAATAAGAAGGCTTTTTCTTATGAGATTACAGAAGAAGGTATTAAAAATACAGATGCTTATACTGCACTCAGGAAAAATATTTTAATTGAGCTTCTTAAGAAGAAAAAAGAATTAAATCTAGAACAATTCACAGATACATTATCCGAACTCATTGCTCTTTACGAAGAAGCTGACCGAGCAGTGCTTGCTTATTATGGTAATTAATAAATTTAAATAACTATAGATAGTCTTTTAAACACAACCTCTTAGGCGGAAATCATTTTAAGTTGAATTGTTTGTTCTCTTAAGATGAGATTAAGATCAAACGCATAACAAATTTCATTAAATTCAAATCCATATATCTGATTAATCCTTTCTGTTTGGCCAAGATAACCTTTCATTAATTTATAAAGAATTAAATCTTTTTTATTTTCCTTGGCAATACAAAAACAGATTTTTGAAAATCCTAATTCAATTACTTTTTTAGATATAAATTCAAATAGTAATTTTTGTAAATTACTAAATTTATATCTATAGGCAACGTAAATAAACTGAATTTCTGGACATTTATTAAAAGTTACATCCAAAGTAATAAAACCTAGCAAAACATTTCCTTGTTTCGCAATATAACTAATTTTATTTTTTTCTCTTAACCAGGATTTCCATTTATGTATAAAAAAAGAACGGTTTAATTTTTCAAAAATAGCATTATCTACATATCCATTTATTGTTGATTTCCATGAAGTATGATGGAGCTTAGCAATATTTAGCGCGTCTGATAAAATTGCCTTTCGTATATGGATTTCATCCCTATTCAAGCTAAATTGAGTATTCAGCATAAATAAAAACTCTTACTTTACATCAAGCAGAGACAGGCATTTTTTTATTGATATAATAAGCTATTAAATTTTTTAATTTCTCTTGAGAAATAGGTTTAGTGACAAAAGCATTAATACCAGCGTTTTTACAATCTTGATAGTTTTTTTCATCGCTAAAAGCTGTTAATGCAATGATAGGTAAATTTTGATTTTCCCGTCGTCGAATTTCGATAGCAGCATCAATACCACTCATACCGGGTAAACTGATATCCATCAATATAACATCATAGGTGGTTTGATTAAGCTTGTATAACGCCCTTTCTGCACAATTGGCTAATTCAACTTGATAACCTAAGTTTTCAAGCATTCTTTTATGTACGATCTGTATAATTGGAGTATCTTCTACCAGCAAGATTTTAAAAGGATACGTATTAAGCGATGTAGTATTTACTTCATCATATTTGTTCTGCGTAAAATTGATTTCTTGCACTAGGTCTGACCATCGATTAATGAAATTTAATATACTTTGAGTGCATTTCTTCAAATCTTGTAAATAAAGTTTTTGATTAGATACTAGCATTTCTTTATCCAATAGCATGGCTAAACCAAGCATGGTTTTCAGTGGTCTATGTAACTCTTCTTTTAGTTCGTTTAAAGTAATAGATGATGTAAGCATTTTTATTATATCTCCTTTTTTTGTTAACTTTGAAATTGCTTAGCACTTTGCCAGTAAATTACTATCAATTTATAAACATATTACATTAAAC
>JBAPVR010000039.1:0-71141 GCA_049283295.1 Candidatus Aquirickettsiella sp. | reverse complement strand
TTGATAACGAGCGGCTAACATTAAAATAGTAAAACCATCTTGATCTTTTTCTAAAAAAATTTTATCCAAAATTTCAGAGTCAAAACTTTCAATATTTTCAGTCATAAATTTTAAAATAGAATAGGTGGCATCGACTTGATTTTTTATAGATAGCATCAAGGCGGGACAGGTGCCACTTGAACTTTCAATGAATAAAAGTTTACGTAAGCTTTCACGGTCTATTTTTATATATTTTGTTATAAAGGATAAAATATTTTTCAAGCGATCAGGATGATCGCGTGCTGTTAAGGTCACCGCCGTATAACTATCCTTTTGCTGCTGGGTAAATAAGTTACGTAGCGTATCATTGGCAAAACTTCCAATATGAGTGGTTAAAAAGTTTAAAATAGTCACTATCGCTTCGGCTTGTTTGCTGGCAGCTAACATGAGCACATTGTAATTATTAGCTTGCCTTTCTAAGAAAAATTCTTGTAACAGACTATTATCCAAATCTTGAATGTGTTTTCCTATAAACGCTAATAGGATTTCTACTGCATCGGGTTGATGCATAGCCGCTATCATCAAGGCATTGAAATTCTCCTTATTTTTCATTAAAAATATTTTTTTTGGTATTTCAGGGTTGTGATGGGTAATGATGGTTTCATATCGTTTAAGAAAAGCTAAGATATCCTTTACCAGGGCAGGGTTATTAAGCGCGCCTAACATTAATGGGTTAAAGCCAGCTCGATTTTTTAAAAGAAGCGTGTCGGCTATTTTTTCAATGATAAAATTTTTACGGCTTAAATCTAAACAGACGAGTAATTGGAAGCCTTGCATAGTTTCTATGGAATAGTCATTACTAATTTTCAATTGTCGCGTCAAATAGTCCATGAAGCCTAAGCTATTCTTAATAAAAACTTTATTTTTGCTGACCTGTTGATAATGGTTAGGAAATCGAGCTTTTAATTCGACTAATTGCTCTAATAATTCAGAATATTTTTCTTCTTGGATAAGTTTAGAAATAATTTCTGCAGGAGGATGAGTGGAAGTTTTTGTTAAAAATAAATTATAGTAAGCACTATCTAGCAACGTTTTTTTTTGTGGTTTTTCAAAATACTTCTGATCAGACAACGCATAGAAAAAAGATCGATACATTTTTTCCCAATCAATGTTAACAAAACTGAAAATTAATGGATTTTCCTTGTTGCGATAGATTTTAAAATATTTTTGCCAATTGTTTGGATCATTAGAAATATTATTGATATAGGCAGGTAAAAAACGTTTAATCAATCGAGTGATTTTTTCTCTCATTCCCATGCTTAAACCATCCTTATTATTTTTTTCAATCTCTAATTCAGGAATGAATTCCATAAACGCTGTGATTAATAAACTGGGTAAATTAAACGGTGTAAATTTTTTATAAAATATTTGTTGTAATGCACGTCTAATAGTGGTTTCTGATAAAGCTCCTGAATAATGATCGTCAGGAAAATTAGCTTTTACGCCTAGGCCATCGCTGGCTGCAATGACACTAATACGATTCCAGGCGTGAACTTCATCGGTGAGTGCGTCAGCGACTTCTTCAATCAGATCTTTGCGTACAGTACAGAGTAGTTCAGCTAAATTGCGAGGTTTGTGAAATGAATCAACAATAATATTAACGCGATTATGAAAGCCTTCGGTGCAATGGATGATTTCTTCAGTTAATTTATTAATTAATGCTTGGCGATTATCCTCTGAGAGTTTTCCCAATTCCGTGTCTAAGTTTCCTTGTAAGCGATGGTAAATAAGTTGTAATTGGTTGCTTAGGATTTTTTTTGCGCGGTAATAGGATGCGTCACTTAAATGTTTATGAAAGATATTGTTGGGTAATTTACGTTCTGACTGACAAATAATTTTTTGTAAATTCTCAAGCCAATCGTCAGCTAAAACGGGTAATTTAGCAATATTTATTTCTGGGGGGGGTTGATAAGCAAAAACAAGATTTTTGTCAAAGGCGGGATTTATTTGGTATTCATCTAACATTTAATTTCCCTCTATGTTATGAATTAAAAAACAATTATTAAAAAAATTGTCTTTTATTTATGTTTATCTTAAATAAATAAATATAAGGTAAGAATATCAGTTCAATTTAATATTCACAATAGTATTACGATTAATAAATTAAATTAGACCATTTGAATGTTAAATATTTTTTAAATAAAAAAGTAATAAGAATTGAAAAAAGTAGAAAAGATATTTTATTTTATATTGGCCAAGTCTGTCGTGAGTAGGCTCCTTGCCAAAATTGCCATTCGCACAAAGTGGCTGATCTAAATGCGCGTAACATGTTTTGTTTACATAGAATGCTGGCATGTGCTGCAAGTTCATTGACCGTTGTTATCATTAAATCAACGGAATGATTAAACTCAGAACTTGAGTATAAATCGATCCAGGCTTGATAAGGATTATTGGGAATTTTTTTAGCAAAGGCACGTTGTCCTACCTGTTGGTAAATCCAAAAGCAAGGTAATAAACTTGCAACGGCCTCTTCTACAGGGGCCGTGCTAGCCATACGTAACAAATAATTGGTATACATAAAACAAAAGGGACTTTGTTTATGGGTTGTAGTGGTAACATATTTTTTTAGAATGTTCGTGTGTAGATCGCGTTCGGCCTTAAGTGCATTGATGGCAAATTGAATAAATAATTCACTTTGCCGATCGTGTGGCAGTCGTGTTGCAGTAAGCGCGAGCGCTTTAGAAAAATCGACGAGATACAGGGCATCTTGGCTTAAATAAAAGATAAACGTTTCAATAGGCAACGTTCCTTGAGTGAGTTCTTGATTAAAAGGGTGCTGATAAAGCTTAGGCATTATATCAGCCACAGCATTTTGGAGTTCATCAAACATGTTGTTGTACCTTATCTAAAAAATAAAAGTGATGCACAGGGCCCTGACCGTGTCCTAGTTTTAAGTCCTTTGCAGCTAAAATACAGTGCGTCAAATAATGTTTTGCTCGTGTAATAGCATTATATAAGTTCTCTCCTTGCGCTAAATAAGAAGCGATTGCAGCGGATAAAGTACAACCGGTACCGTGTGTATTTTTAGTGTTGATCCGCAGCGTTTCAAAACAGTGCATTTTTTTTTGTGGAAAATTATAAAAAATATCCGGTGAATGTGTTGCTTTTAGATGCCCACCTTTAAGTAATACTGAAATTTTATAGCGTGTTGCAAGCAAGATAGCGGCGTCTCGCATGTTAGATTCATCGGTAATTTTTAGCGTTAGAATCGATTCTGCTTCAGGAATATTCGGTGTAATTAATGTGGCTAATGGGAATAAATCATCCACTAAAGCTTGTATCGCTTGTGGTTTTAATAAGGCATGACCGGTTTGAGAAATCATGACCGGATCAAGAACAACAAATGGGGGTTGATATTTTTTTAAGTTACGAGCGACTAAATGAATAATATCTTCATGATAAAGCATGCCGAGTTTAACAGCGCTTATGGATAAATCAGTAAAGACAGCATCGATTTGTTGTTGGATAAAGGCTAATGGAATTTCCTGTATCGCTGAAACCGACGTTGTGTTTTGCGCGACTAAGATAGTAATGATACTGGCTGCATAGCTACCGGTGGCTGAAATCGCTTTTATGTCGGCTTGCATGCCAGCGCCACCGGAAGGATCTGTGCCTGCAATACTGACGACCTGAGCGAATGGGGTGTTACGCGTTAACATAATGGCTTTGCAAGATAGTTTGTCCTAGTTTTTGACTCATGATACGCGGATCGGGTGCTGAAAAAATAGCCGACGCGACTGCGACCCCCGCTACACCTGTTGCTAATACGGATTGAATATTTTGAAGGTTGATGCCGCCTATTGCTACGATGGGTGCTTTGAGTAGCTTATTAAAAAGATTTAAATCGGCAATACCTATCGGTAGGGCGGCATTTTTTTTGGTTGCAGTAGCAAAGATAGGACCCACACCAAAATAATCACACTCATAATGACAGCATTGTTGTGCTTGTTGAATATTTTCTATACTAAGGCCGATAATTTTTTTAGGGCCTAGTCGTTTACGGACAGCCGCATAAGGTTGGTCGGTTTGTCCAATATGCACGCCATCAGCACCAATCGCGAGTGTAATTTCGGGATGATCGTTGATGATTAACGGAATATTCCGTTCACGCAATAAGCGTAATAGTTGTTTACCGGTATTGATGATGCTTTCCGGCGTTTGATTTTTCATACGTAATTGAACGCAAGCTATAGAGTCGTTAAGCACAAGCTGTAGTGCATCGATTATGGATAACGGCGCACACGCTTGTTCATCAACAACTAAATAATAAGAATAATCAAGATTCATGCTATATTTTCTTTAAGTAATGCTTGTAACTCATGTTTTTGCACGGCATAAAAACTATCTAGTAATTGGTTGTAAAAACTTCCTGGACCCTTGGCTTTTTTTTCGGCATATTCGCTCACGAGTCCCATCCAGGCCATGGCATGAACAGCGGCGTTGAAACGGTCGGGATTCACTGTTATAAAACTCGCAATAAGAGCGGTTAAGGAACATCCCATGCCGACTACTTTAGTGAGCAGCGGTGTTCCATAATTCAGAGCTATCGTTAGGGACTCACTGACAATAAAATCAATTTTTCCACTGATGACCACAACACATTGGTACTGTTGAGCTAAGATTTGCGCGGATGTAACAGCATTTTCACTGACTTGTGATGATTCGACCCCTTTGCTGATGATCGAGGTATCTAGCAAAGCCATAATTTCTGAAGCATTACCACGAA
Organism: Candidatus Aquirickettsiella sp.; assembly: GCA_049283295.1. Lineage (GTDB taxonomy): Bacteria > Pseudomonadota > Gammaproteobacteria > Diplorickettsiales > Diplorickettsiaceae > Aquirickettsiella. The sequence continues at coordinate 66,376 of JBAPVR010000039.1, read as the reverse complement.
TAACATCGACACCACGTTTAATAATAGTTAAGGCCGCAGTGGTGCGATAAGTACTGGCGCCGGCACCGACCGGGTCCAATACAATAGGAATGCCGCGTTTTATTGCCGCTCGTTGGGCCTGTTCGATAGAAATGAGCCACGTTTTATCGAGAGTGCCGATGTTTATTACTAGGGCTTGTGCAAGTTGGATAATGTCATCTAATTCTTCATGGGCATGCGCCATAATCGGAGCAGCGCCTAATGCGAGCAACATATTAGCCGTAATCGGCATGACGACTAAATTGGTGATGTTGTGGATTAACGGTTGGGTTTTACGGATTAAATCAACATCATGGAATAATGCTTCTAAAGTGAATGCATTACTTCTAGGGGCCGTTGACTGAGGTGTTAATCGATCGAAGCAATTTTTTGTTTTCATGGCACTTCTTCCTACGCAGGTTCTAGCCCGATCAGGTTATAAGGGTTGAGTGGAATGCACTCTCTCAGCCTTTAGTAAAGGCACCCCTGGTGACGACCCTATTAGACATTAATTAATGTGTCGAATCAAGTCGTGAGATGTAATAGCCAGCTTATTCTTAAGCTGCTATAGTTTGGCTATGGAAAATCAAACACTTAAATCGATATGTGAGGCCGCTATTCTTGCCGCGGGTGAGCCGGTGAGTGTAAAGCGCCTCCAAGATTTGTTTGTTGAGGAAGAGCGGCCTAGCACAGCAATGCTAAAAAAAGTTCTGTTGCAGCTCACCGAAGATTATCAAGATCGTGGTATCCAATTAAAACAATTGGCGAGTGGCTATTGTTTTCAAACAGCTAGCGCGCTCAATGTCTGGATTAAACGACTCTGGCCAGAAAAAGCACCCCGTTATTCGCGGGCTTTCCTGGAAACCTTAAGTATTATTGCTTATAAACAACCGGTTACACGCGGTGACATGGAGGCAATACGCGGTGTGGCAGTGAATCCAAACATTATTAAAACCTTATTGGAACAAGAATGGATTCAGGTGGTCGGACAGCGTGAAGTCCCGGGACGGCCTAATCTCTATGCGACATCGACATTATTTCTTGATCATTTTGGTTTAAAAGCGTTAGCGGAATTGCCCGCTTTTCCTTTGCCTGGGATCACCGAGCCTACAGAAATTGCATGGGTGGCCGATAATGAATCGAATGCTTCGCTTGATGCGATTGAGAATTAAGTCAGTTTTGTCGGTATGCTTTATTCTTTTGAAGATAAAATTCCGAGGCTATTAGGCGACGATATTTTTATAGCCGAGAGTGCCGATGTCATCGGTGCAGTGATCATTCACAATCATGTCATCATTTTACCGCAAGCCGTAGTTCGGGCGGATAATGCCGTGATAGAAATTGGTGAAAATACCAATATTCAAGATGCTGCGGTGTTGCACAGTGATCCCGATAGGCCGATGCAAATTGGCAGAAATGTAAGCATTGCTCATCATGCGATGGTGCATGCGAGCGCTGTGGGAGATTATTCCGTGGTCGCTATTGGTGCTAAGTTATTGAATAACGCAGTGATCGGTAAGCATTGTTTGATTGCTGCGAATGCCCTGGTGTTAGAAGAACAGCATATTCCCGATGGCTCATTAGTGATAGGTTCTCCGGGAAAAATAAAGCCCTTGTCGGCACAGCAAATAGCCGATATGCAATGGTATGCACAACATTATTTAGAAAAAATTCATCGTTATCAAAAAGGACTTAAACGATTTGATCCAAAAACCAAAAGCCCCTTGGCTTAATACTTAAAAAATAGTTCCGCGCTTATGAAAGTTCATTTAAAATTGCTTTGTTGAATGTGGGTGTTCACCTACTGCCGGTTTTGTTCCATCGGTGTTTTTTAAGAAATGCGCTGCATAGGGTTGGTAAATACGAGTATTATGAGTTTGTGTGTAGGTGGTTATTGCGGTAAGTATTAAGAATACGATAATGAATATTCGGGCTAGCATACAACTCCTGTATCAACTTTTCATCCTGAAAAGCATGTTTTAGTATACCATTAAATCCATTTGAAAAAAAATGCTGAAACAAAAGAACAAGCATGAATGTTTAATTTAGCATAACATGAGAAAATTAAAGTAGGTTTTACCCAGCATGAATGAAAAAATCCAAAAAGTATTGGCTAATTTAGGTATCGGCTCGCGTCGTGAAGTAGAGCGTTGGATCCGCGCAGGTCGAATTTGTATTAATCAACGGCCCGCTAAGCTTGGTGATAGAATTGATTTGGCGGCAAAAATTTTGATAGATGGTAAGCCTGTTCCTTTAATGCCTGCTATTGATTTTAAACGACGTGTGTTGATCTATCATAAACCGGAAGGTGAGATCTGTGCTCGCTCCGATCCTGAGCGCCGTCCGACGGTATTTGAACATTTACCACCGTTACATGGTCAACGTTGGATTATGATTGGTCGTTTAGATATTAATACCTTAGGCTTATTAATTTTTACCAATGATGGTGAGCTAGCACATCGTTTATCACACCCTTCGTACGAAATTGAAAGAGAATATGCGGTGCGTGTCTTAGGCAGAGTGGATGAAAGAATTTTGGAGCGCTTAAAAAAAGGAGTGACATTAGAAGATGGCATGGCAAACTTTACACAGATTGAAGAACGTGGTGGATCCGGTGCTAATCATTGGTATCATGTAGTGCTTAAAGAAGGACGAAACCGAGAGGTTAGACGTTTATGGGAATCGCAAGGTGTTAATGTGAGTCGGTTGTTACGGGTGCGATTTGGCAATGTGATCCTGCCTGAAGATTTGAGCAGAGGACAATATCAAGAATTAAAAACCGACGCTATACAAAAATTAGCCTCCTTAGTGGCTTTGGATTAAAAAGCAGTAATGACCTCCATAATGTAACCATAACCGGATTTATGCTAATCAAAAATTGTTTTAGTATAAGAATTAAAACAAATAACATAAGGGTTTGTAATTGAAATTAAATTAAGCGTATAATCGCCCAGTCTTTTTACCCTGGCTCCATTAAAAGGCTTACACTCTGTGAGTAAACGACCCATTAATCTAAATTTATTGACGATTAGCTTTCCTATAACAGCGATCGTGTCCATCTTGCATCGAATCTCTGGTTTTTTCATGTTTTTAATGATCCCCGTCTTTTTAACGGTTATAGCACTAACGCTACAGAGTCCAGAGGCTTTTTTTAGTGTCCGTACGTGTTTTGCGTATCCACTCACTAAATTGCTCATCTTGGGATTCTTATTTGCGCTTTTTTATCATCTATTCGCCGGAATTCGTCATTTATTGATGGATGCGGGTGTTGCTGAAGAATTAAAATCAGCTCGCTTTAGTGCAAGGTTGGTTGTGGTATTGGCGATATTACTGACCGGTCTGATGGGAGTTTATTTATGGTGAAAAAATTAACGAATGTAACCAGTCTTTCCGGTAACGGTATGCGTGATTGGTTAATCCAGCGTGTCACTTCAGTCATCCTGGCCGCGTATATTATTTTTTTACTAGGATTTATTTTTTGGCACCAACCTCTCGATTATACGACCTGGAAGAATTTATTCACCCATTTAGGTATGCGTTTATTCAGTAGCTTATTTTTATTGAGTTTATTTTGGCATGCTTGGATAGGCATGTGGACGATAGTGACGGACTATATTAAAGCAGCGAGTTTACGTTTAATCACTCAACTCATCATTATCATTGCGCTATTCCTCTATTTTATCTGGGGTTTAGTTATTTTCTGGGGCACACATCTATGACCTTGCCGACATACACGTTTGATGCGGTGATCGTTGGTGCTGGGGGTGCGGGTATGCGAGCGGCATTGCAATTAGCACATTCGGGTCAGAAAGTTGCACTGATTTCTAAAGTATTTCCAACGCGTTCACATACCGTTTCAGCGCAAGGTGGCATTACCTGTGCTTTAGGTAATGCGCATGAAGATGATTGGCGTTGGCACATGTACGATACCGTTAAAGGTTCGGATTATTTAGGCGATCAAGATAGTATTGAATACATGTGTAAAACCGGGCCAGAAGCGGTGTATGAACTGGAACATATGGGTTTGCCGTTTTCGCGTATGGATTCAGGAAAAATCTATCAACGTCCTTTTGGTGGTCAATCTAAAAATTTTGGTGGCGATCAAGCGGCACGTACCTGCGCTGCTGCGGATAGAACCGGTCACGCTTTATTACATACTTTATATCAGCAAAACTTAAAAGCCAAAACGCATTTTTTTAGTGAATGGTATGCCATCGATTTAGTTAAAACACCACAAAATCAAGTTGCAGGATTGACTGCTTTGTGCATCGAAACCGGTGAAGTGGTTTTTTTTCATAGTCGAGCCACTATTTTAGCGACGGGTGGTGCCGGGCGAATTTTCCAATCCACGACTAACGCCATGATCAATACCGGTGATGGGGTTGGTATGGCCTTACGTGCGGGTTTTCCTGTTCAGGATATGGAAATGTGGCAATTTCATCCCACCGGTATTGCCGGTGCAGGTGTGTTAGTGACCGAAGGGTGTCGCGGCGAAGGGGGCTATTTAATTAATAAAAATGGCGAACGTTTTATGGAACGTTATGCACCACACGCGAAAGATTTAGCGTCACGCGATGTGGTTGCGCGTGCTATAGCCTTAGAATTACGTGCTGGAAATGGATTCAATCCGCAAGGAACGGATTACGTGAAATTAAAATTGGATCATTTGGGCACAGATATCATTAAAAAACGTTTACCTGGAATTCGTGAATTGGCGTTGACTTTTGCTCACGTGGATCCGATCACGACACCTATTCCTGTGGTTCCGACCTGTCATTATATGATGGGCGGATTGCCTACCAATGTGCATGGGCAAGTGATCACCGTGGATATCGAAGGCCAGGATCAAGTGGTTGAAGGTTTATATGCTGCGGGTGAGTGCGCCTGCGTTTCCGTGCACGGTGCGAATCGATTGGGCGGTAACTCCTTACTGGATTTAATTGTATTTGGTCGTTCAGCCGGTTTACATGTCGGTGAATCATTAAGTCAGGATTTACCACTACTCAATATTACACAAACGGATTTAGAGACGGCGTTAAACCGCTTGAATCGTTGGGAGTTATCCAAACAAGGTGAAAGTTTGGTTGAGATTCGACATGCGATGCAAAAAGTGATGCAAACCGATTTTGGCGTATTCCGTACCGCAAAATATATGGAAGAAGGTTTAATCAAACTGAAACAATTGCAAGAACGTTTAAAACATGCGGTATTAACCGATCACAGTCAAGTCTTTAATACTGCGCGTGTAGAAGCCTTAGAGCTTGATAATCTCATGGAAGTTGCTGTTGCTTCTGCTATATCGGCTTTAACGCGTGAAGAAAGTCGTGGCGCGCACAGTCGTGAAGACTTTCCTAAGCGTGATGATAAAAATTGGTTAAAACATTTACTCTATTTTTCCAAAGCGGACACGATAGAATTTAGAGCGGTTAATCGTAAACCATTAACAGTACCGCCAATGGAGCTTAAAGAGAGAACCTATTAATGTAAAAATCGGTGTTTTTTATTTGATTTCGTTGTTGGGTTGCTTTTATGCCCGTGTACTACACGTATATTCCGTTACCAAAGTCAATCGGCCAGGAAATCAAAATACAATACTTGATTCTGTGCAGAGGTTCGATATTAATACATCTATTATTTTTGTTTGCTTATTAGAAGGTTACTTATTAGGTTAAATTATGCAATTTTCAATTTATCGTTATGATCCCGAGATTGACAAAAAACCTTATATGCAGGATTACACGTTAGCGATCACTCCCGGCCAAGATATGATGTTATTAGAAGCCTTGGAATGTTTGAAGGAGCAAGATCAAACCTTGGCGTTTCGTCGTTCTTGCCGTGAAGGTGTCTGCGGATCGGATGGTATGAATATTAATGGTAAAAATGGTTTGGCGTGTGTCACACAGGTTTCGTCTTTGCGCTCGCCGATCGTTTTAAGACCATTACCGGGTTTACCCGTGATACGCGATTTAGTGGTGGACATGGAGCCGTTCTATCGTCAATACGAAAAAGCGCAGCCGTATCTCATTAATGATAAAGAACCACCAGCGAAAGAACGCTTACAATCCCCCGAGCAACGCGAAAAACTCGATGGACTTTATGAGTGTATTTTATGTGCTTGCTGTACTAGCGCTTGTCCTTCTTATTGGTGGAATCCAGATAAATTTTTGGGGCCTGCGGCGTTATTGTGGCTTTGTCGCTTTTTAGTGGATAATCGCGATGATGCAAAAGAGCAACGCTTAGCAGAGTTAAATGATCTATTTAGTTTATTTCGTTGTCGGACTATTATGAATTGTACTACGGTATGTCCTAAGGGCCTTAACCCTGCTAAGGCAATAGGCCATATACGTTCTGAGCTTTTACAAGAAGAAGTGTGAAACTTTGCAGATCTGAATCAGCGCGAGGGTGTCTTCAATTATGCTAGGCTGAGACAAAAAGTCCTGTTTTTTGGGTATCGTAACGGAGCCTACACGCAGTATGTGAGTAACGAAACCCAGAAAAACAGATGCGTGTTGGCCAGCATCGTGCCATTGCAGACACCCTCGGATGATTTCAATTATTTAGATAACTACAATAAACTACTCACAGCACGGGTTTATTTAGCGCCACGTAGTGAAGCAACCGAGTGTATCCGCCGTGATACATGAGGAGGGCGAGTTGAGTGGCAAGAGACCAATACGAGTGCGAAGAGTATAAGCTCATACTTAACCATGAGCATTTAATAGGGTAAAATTCAACCATCATGACTGAACAATTAAAATCGGCGCAGGCCTTACAAAAAAACTCCTATTTATTTAGTGGTAATGGCACTTATTTAGAAACTCTCTATGAGCAATATTTGCATGACCCAAGTCAGTTAAGCGCTGAATGGCAAACTTATTTTAGTCAACTGAGTGATACTGAAAAGGATGTCTCACATGCTGATATTCGTGCTTATTTTGCCGAATTAGCGCAACGTCCCGTCGCGAAAACAACGACTCACGAGGGCAGCGATTTGCAGTATAAACTACTGGGATTGATCGATGCTTATCGCCGCTATGGTCATTATCAAGCGCATTTGGATCCCTTAGGATTGGCAGCAAAACGAGAAATACTCGATTTAAGTTTAGAAAACCATGATATTAATCCACAAGATTTGACCCGTATCGTTAATCTCAATGGTTTACTTGGTTTACAAAGTGTGACGGCAGAAAGTTTACTGGCGCAGCTTAAAACGATCTATTGCGGTAGTATAGGATTTGAATATGAACATATTACCGATCCTGCACAACGGACTTGGTTGCAAGAACGTATCGAATCTGTTGCGGGTAAGCCTAATTTTTCAGCGCAAGTAAAAAAAACCATCTTAAAAGGTTTGATCCAGGCCGAGGGCTTAGAACAATTTCTCGGTAATAAATTTATCGCACAAAAACGCTTTTCTTTGGAAGGTGGTGATAGTTTAATCCCTTTGCTCGAAGGATTAGTGACGCACGCCAGTGCCGCGTCGGTACAAGAAATCGTTATTGGTATGGCGCATCGTGGCCGACTCAATGTACTTATTAATATTTTAGGTAAATCACCGGCTAAGTTATTCGAAGAGTTTTCCGGAAAATTAACGCAAGAAAATCGATCCGGTGATGTCAAATACCACAAAGGTTTTGCTGCTGACATAAAAACCGATCAGGGCATTATGCATATTGCCATGGCTTTTAATCCTTCGCACTTAGAAATTGTTAATCCAGTAGTGGAAGGCTCAGTGCGTTCACGCCAAGAGCGTCGTCAAGATAGCGGTAGAAAGCAGGTATTGCCTTTACTCATTCATGGAGATGCGGCTTTTTCAGGTCAGGGTATTGTGATGGAAAATTTTGAACTATCGCAAACGGAAGCGTATGGAACGGGTGGAACCTTACATATTGTCCTGAATAACCAACTGGGTTTTACCACCGATCCGCAAAATGCGCGTTCGAGTTGGTACTGTACCGATCCGGCGAAAATGGTTGATGCGCCGATTTTTCACGTGAACGCTGATGATCCTGAAGCCGTGTTATTTACATTGCAACTTGCGTTTGATTTTCGTCTAAGTTTTAAAAAGGATGTCGTCATTGACTTAGTCTGTTATCGGCGCCATGGTCATAACGAAGCGGATGAACCCGCGGCCACCCAACCGTTAATTTATCAAACTATCAAACAATTACCGACCGCAAAACAACAGTATGCGGAAATGTTAATAAGCCAAGGCTTGGTAACGGCAGAAGAGGTCCAACAGTGGGCTAATGAATATAGAAGTCGCTTAGACACGGGCGAACCCGTTGTGCAACGTCTTACCAGCGATTATGAAAATCCGTATCGTATTGATTGGCGCCCTTATCGCTATCAAGATTGGCGGACGCCCATTGATACCGCAGTCAATCTAAATTTACTTAAAAAACTGGCCACACAAATAGAAAGTATACCGCAAGGATTCGTTTTACAAGCACAAGTTGCCAAAATTATCGAAAACCGACGTAAAATGACTGCCGGTCAATTACCGTTAAATTGGGGTTATGCCGAAACCATGGCCTACGCTACTTTATTACAAGAAGATTATGGAGTACGTTTGTCGGGTCAAGACAGTGAGCGTGGAACCTTTTTTCATCGTCATGCTGTCCTGCATGATTTTAATACCAATCAAACGATAGTGCCTTTAGCACAGCTCGCCCAACATCCGAATGCATTTACGGTCATTGATTCGATACTTTCAGAAGCTGCTGTTATGGGTTTTGAATATGGTTATGCTATTTCTAATCCTAATAGTTTAGTCATTTGGGAAGCACAATACGGCGATTTTGTTAACGGTGCACAAGTGGTTATTGATCAATTTTTAAGTTCTTCTGAACAAAAGTGGGGTCGACTCTGTGGCTTAGTTTTATTTTTACCTCATGGTTATGAAGGTTCAGGCCCAGAACATACCTCAGCTCGTTTAGAACGTTTCTTACAGCTGTGCGCACAAGATAACATGCAAGTGTGTGTACCGAGTACGCCAGCACAGATTTTTCATTGTTTACGGCGACAAATGCTACGACCGTATCGAAAACCTTTAATTCTAATGACACCAAAAAGTTTGTTGCGCCATCGGTTAGCCGTATCAAGTTTACAAGAATTAGCCAGTGGCGTTTGGCAGTGCATTATTTCTGATAGTGAAATCGAGGTAAAAAAAGTAAAACGTGTCGTTTTATGTAGTGGTAAAGTTTATTATGATTTACTTGAACGACGTCGTGCGCAAAAATGTGAAGATATTGCACTGATACGTATCGAACAACTGTATCCCTTTCCAGACATCGAGCTAAGTGCGGTGCTAAAACTTTATTCTAACGTAAAAGATATCGTGTGGTGCCAAGAAGAGTCTAAAAATCAAGGTGCTTGGTATTGTATCCAACATCATCTTGTTGCGTGTCTAGCAAAGACGCAAACTTTACGTTATGTGGGTAGGTCCGCTTCAGCAGCTCCTGCGGTGGGTTCACCGTTAGTGCATGCAGAAGAGCAACAAACATTGGTTAAAGACGCTTTAACCTAATAGATTTTTTTAGAACTGAAATGCAAAGCCATGAGTAAAATTGCTGCGGTAAAACAAAAAGCTGAGTTACTATATTTATAGAGGAATCCGAGATGCGAATTGAAATAAAAGTTCCAATGTTACCCGAATCGGTTACCGATGCGACTTTAGGCAAATGGGAAAAAAATAAAGGTGAATTAGTTAAAGTCGAGGACACGTTAGTTGCTTTGGAAACCGATAAAGTCGCCATCGATATTCCGGCGGGTTATGAGGGTGTGTTAGGGGAAATTTTAAAAAAAGAAGGGAGCGTTGTTAAATCCGGAGAGGTATTAGTCACTCTAGATACGGACAAGGAAGTTATTATGAAGGCTACTAAAAATGTTACAAAATCGTCACCGGCAGCGACATCGGCAGTTGCTGAAGCGCTCCCTTCTAGTGTGGATGCAACACAAAATTTGGCAGGCCCTGCAGCAAGGCGTAAACGTAGTACTCAGGAACCAGGAAGTGATTCTGATAAGCGAGTACCCGGTGCTGAAATTCAAACATCAGCAGCAACAAATGCTAATGTGCCTTCAGCAGCGTATACCTTATCAAGTCATCAAACCATGGAACGCATGGAAAAACGTGTGCCCATGACGCGTTTACGTGCGCGTATTGCAGAGCGACTGGTAACCGCACAACATACCGCCGCTATTTTGACTACGTTTAATGAAATTAATTTGCAGGAAGTCATTAAATTGCGTACCGTGCATAAGGAAGGTTTTGAAAAAAAACATGGTATCCGTTTAGGATTTATGTCGTTTTTTACCAAAGCAGCTATTGCAGCACTTAAAAATTTTCCTGCAGTTAATGCCTCTATCGATGGAAATGATGTGGTTTATCATAACTACTTCGACATAGGTATTGCGGTATCGACAGAACGAGGTTTAGTCGTTCCAATTTTACGTGATGCGGATCGTTTAAGTTTTGCTGAAATTGAAAAAGCTATTGCCAATTATGGCCGCAAAGCTAAAGAAAATCAGATAGCGATTGAAGATATGACGGGTGGTACGTTTACCATCACCAATGGCGGCGTTTTCGGATCGCTATTGGCAACACCCATTATTAATCCTCCCCAAAGCGCTATATTAGGCATGAATAAAATAGAAGAGCGACCGATCGTAGAAAAGGGTCAGATAGTGATTCGACCCATGATGTATGTTGCTTTATCTTATGATCATCGTATTATTGATGGCAAAGAATCGGTCAGCTTTTTAAAAACCATTAAGGAATTTTTAGAGGATCCAGCACGTTTACTGATGGATGTTTAAGACCTAGCTGCGAAGTTTAGAGAAGCACTTTAATGATAAGCGATCGATTACATTTTTTTAAAAAAGTAATTATTAGGAGAAAAATAAATCCATGAATCTACATGAATACCAAGGTAAAGAACTATTTAGCGAATATGGTTTACCCGTCCCCTTAGGTAAACCCGCTAGCACAGTAGAAGAGGCCTTGGCTGCTGCCGAAGCGTTAGGCGGAAGTGCATGGATGGTTAAAGCACAAGTACATGCCGGCGGAAGAGGTAAGGCGGGGGGGGTTAAATATGTGACCAGTAAAGAGGCGATCGCCGCTGAGAGTAAACGTCTACTGGGTCGACGTTTAGTCACTTTTCAAACGGATGTCCATGGACAACCGGTTAATCAAGTACTGATTGCGCAGCCTTGCGATATTGAACGCGAATTATATTTGGGTGCAGTCTTAGATCGTAGTACACGACGTGTGGTGATTATGGCCAGTACTGAAGGTGGTGTTGAAATTGAAAAGGTAGCTGAAGAAACACCTGAAAAAATATTAAAAATCACGATGGATCCCTTGTTAGGAATTATGCCTTACCAAGCGCGTGATATTGGCTTTAAGTTACAGTTAACACCGAATCAACTAAAAGAATTTACGAAAATTTTATTAGGTTTGGGTAAAATGTTTGTTGAGCGAGATCTGAGTTTAGTAGAAATTAATCCCTTGATTATCGATAAACACGATCATGTTATTTGTTTAGATGCTAAAGTGGTCGTCGATGATAATGCTTTATATCGTCAAGCACAATTACGTGCGATGCGTGATCCTGCACAAGAAGATGAACGTGAAAATCGCGCCCATGACTGGGAACTCAATTATATCGCCTTAGAGGGTGACATTGGTTGTATGGTGAATGGTGCCGGATTAGCGATGGCGACGATGGATTTAATTAAATTGCACGGTGGTAATCCGGCCAATTTCTTAGACGTCGGCGGCGGTGCAACACAAGAACGTGTTACCGAAGCGTTTAAGATCATTTTATCCGATGAAAAAGTCAAAGGTATACTGGTTAATATTTTTGGTGGGATTGTCCGTTGCGATATGATTGCCGATGGAATCATTGGTGCAGTCAAAGATGTCGGCGTAAAAATTCCAGTTGTGGTGCGTTTGGAAGGTAATAATGCCGATATAGGTGCAAAAAAATTATCTGAAAGTGGCTTAAATATAATGGCTGCGAAAAGTTTAACCGGTGCAGCAGAACAGATAGTGGCTGCAGTTAAATCGCCATTAGATAGTGTAATGTAAACAACGGCAAAAATACTCGCCGTATTTGTGATTTTAGCAAAGCATCGTGAAGCAACCGAAATGTATAAGCGACACGAGGATTGCGAATCGGCGAAACACTGACAAACATCCAAAGTCGAAGAGTATAAAAAAATTTTTTATTAAAGGTAGATGTATGAGTATATTAATTGACAAAAACACGAAAGTCATTTGCCAAGGTTTCACCGGTAAACAAGGAACATTTCATTCTGAGCAAGCCATTGCTTATGGCACACAAATGGTCGGCGGTGTGACCCCCGGAAAAGGCGGATCAAAACATTTAGAATTACCCGTGTTTAATACCGTGGCTGAGGCCATTGCAGAAACAGGTGCTGATGCCAGTGTTATTTATGTACCCGCGCCTTTTTGTAAAGATTCTATTGTTGAAGCAGCGGATGCCGGTATTTCATTAATTGTCTGCATTACTGAAGGTATTCCGGTACTGGATATGTTAGATGTTAAGGTTTATTTAGAAAATAATACTCGTGCCCGTTTAATTGGACCGAATTGTCCTGGGGTGATTACTCCCGGACAATGTAAAATTGGCATTATGCCAGGCTATATCCACCAACCCGGTCGCATTGGGATTGTGTCACGGTCCGGAACTTTAACGTACGAAGCAGTGAAACAAACTACCGACTTAGGTTTAGGTCAAAGTAGTTGTGTCGGTATTGGCGGTGATCCAATTCCAGGTATGAATTTTGTTGATGTGTTGCGTTTATTTCAAGAAGATCCACAAACCGAAGCTATTTTAATGGTTGGTGAAATTGGCGGTACAGCGGAAGAAGAGGCAGCAGATTTTATTAAAACGTATGTGACTAAACCTGTGGTGGCTTATATTGCCGGCGTGACAGCGCCGGCCGGAAAACGTATGGGTCATGCCGGTGCCATTATATCGGGTGGGAAGGGAACGGCTGCTGAAAAATTTAAGGCCTTAGCAGCAGCTGGTGTACATACTGTGAAATCACCCGCCGATATGGGTAAAGCGATCGTACAATTGTTAGGATGATGAATTCTATTTTAAAGTCGATAGGGAATACACCCCTGGTTAAATTAGAAAAAATAGTGGCTAATAAAGGGGTTAGCCTCTTAGTAAAATGTGAGTTCACTAATCCGAGCGGCAGTATCAAGGATCGTATTGTTGATTATATTATCGCTGCCGAAACACCGAATAGCTTTCGACTTGATCAATATGACCATCCAAAAAATCCTGAAGCACATTACGTTTGGTGTGACGTTTAGCTACAGAAGAGGGTTTGTTGTAGGCGGTTCATCAGGAGCTAACGTTTGGGCAGCTTTAAAAATTGCTGCCGAATTAACGGAGCTTACTACGATAGTAACTGTTTTACCCGATAGAGGTATTAAATATCTTAGCAAGATTTATAATGATGATTGGATACAGAAAAATAATCTGATATAACTCAACCCTAAGCAAATAAAGTGTAAGAACTGAACTCGTTTTTTGCTTAATGATAGTTTAAAAGACTAAATTTTTTGAGCAAAAAAAAGAGTGTCTGAAAACGACACTCTTAAGTTTCTTATTTTTAATAAATTTATATTGCGCTTATTTCTTTGTTTTTTTGGGCATGTTAAATTCTTTGCCTTTATTGTAAAGATCGGCCATAGCAAAATTTTCCTTAATGATCTGATAACCCATTCCTTCTCGGCAAGCGTTGGTTAATAAACCATCATCTTGATCGCAAGACCAACTAAAACAGCCTGCTAGATTATTGTTTTTAACATATTCACCTTTGTTTTTTGCCGTTCGAGGTGTTTCCAGCGAGATATAATGTTTAGTACTCGTATTATACAGGATATCGGCATCGGCATCGGTATCCGTCATCAAGGTAAAACCATTTTTTCCTCGAGCGGTATTGGCTTCTAAATCAAGAACGTTATTAATTAAATCAAAGAATTCATAAGCACCGTTTTCAAAACTACCCAAAGCCTTACCTTGGATATTATATTTTAACGAGCTTAACTCAGCTTCTGCTGCTGCACGGGCATAATTGGCTACACCTAAATGAATCATATTGCTAGGAATACCTTCGCTAACTAAATAAGCCAAAGCTTTAAGTCCAGCAAAATCAGATAGTTGTGATTTCTCTAAATTGCTATGATGCGCTAGGCTGGGTGCCCAACCGGTACCGAAAAAGTCATAACTCATCAGAAAAATAAAATCTAGACCCGCTTTTTTTAAGTCTGCAATGTTACTAAATTTCATTTTTTCAGGATCAGCGCTCATCGCAATAGTGATGGTTTTTTGGTTTTTACCAAACTTAAAATCTAATGCGATACGTAATTCGCTAATCAATAAGGTATAATTTTTACCATCATTTTCGGGATCAAAATGGTTACCCGCATTTCCTGTCGCGCCTGGATATTCCCAGTCGATATCGATACCATCAAACATCGGGAATCTATTCATGAAGTCCAGGGTACTATCGATAAATTCTTCACGCATGTCTTGATTTTTAACCATATCTGAGAAAAAGCCTGATAATGTCCAGCCACCCACACTAAACGAATATTTTAAATCGGGATTTTTTTTCTTAAGTTCTCTCATCCCACCTAATAAACCCGCCGCTTTATCTTGTTGATAATATTGTAGATAATTGTCATAAGTTAAGTCCATGTGACCTTGTGATGAACTTAAACCGACATTGGTATAAGTGGCGAGATCACCCCAAGGATCCATTAATACGATGTGACCTTTTCTCATCGCATTGGGTGCTTGTTTATTCCAGCCATCCACTGATTTTTGCAAGGTCTCTGCTTTATCTCCAAAGTCTCCGCAAATGCCCATAAACGAAAAGATAATTCGGTCAAACGCATTAGGATCGATTTTAGTGAGGTCAAAACTACGTCCTGCCTGAGTAGGGTCAGTATCATTTTGTAATCTTCCATCATATTGACACCAATCCGTTATATAGGCAGATAACTTAGGTTTGCTTTCAGATTTTTCGTAACGGTTGTAAACAGTTTTGGCTACCCGTGCCGAGGTATAAGAAAGATGGGTGCCGGATCCATCGGCTTTATAACCTACTTGTTGGTACGTGGCTTCGGTTTTTGGATCCTTGCATAACAAATCGGAGCAATCCGCAGCACCATCACAACTGGTTGGATTTCCTAGTGCTATTTCAGCACTCGTTGCAGCGCGTAATATTCGCCAAGGATTATGCTTCGGATCTTCTTGCCATTTGGCTGGGCAATGATCAACTTCTGCCCACCATTCATTTTTCCATACATTACTATCAAAAATTACATTAAAGGGGCCCGCGCCACTTTGGTGATCCCAGGGTACGACTTGTATATTTTTAATATTATTCATAAATTTCCTTATAATTATTAAATTAAATGGAGATTTAGTTTACTACTTAGCTGGACATGTTCAATTGCTTTATATGTTGTTTAATATACTGAATAGTAAAGCTCAAAAGAAAAATGCGCTTCTTATTAGCACAACGGGTTACCACCCTTTACATAAAATAATTGCTTGTTGAAGGTGAAGTGCTCAAACAGGAAAGATCATTGCAATCACGGTTAAATTTTATAATGGTAGCCGCTTCTTGTAATGCGACTTTACATTCTTCTTTATTGGTAGCATCAAAAAAATGCACACCTAATGTTTTTTTCCATTTTTCCTGTTGGGTTGGCGCTTCAGCACCAAATAGTTCTTCCATGCGTTGATATGAGACACTACTTTGTAGTCCCTCATAGATACGTTGTTGAAGCTCTCTGTGTGCTTCATTTCTTTCTTCATAAGCTCTTTGTCTTTGTTTCCAATCCAGCCTACGTCTATTTGTAAACGCTACAATAGCCGGAGTCTCTTTAATTAAATAGAATTGAGTGAGTAATTGTTGTAAAAAATTTAAATCGGCTTCGCCGCTGACTTGTAAATCGTCAGGTAACTTTTTTAGGATAAGTTTCGATACATCGAGCGGCTTACCGGTATACTCATTATTAAAGAATTTAAAAAACGCTCGATGAATATCATGACGCGTGTTTTCTTTGCGTACATGATTCATAAAATTATCTTTAATGTAGATTTTTATGGCTAAGATACTTTTTTCGATCAAAAAAAATTGGCAGGCGAGTGAGAAATTTTTACAGGGCTGTAGTGAACCCCCATTAGCCTCAAAAACTTTTTTTAATGGCTCTAAATCAAATTGTTTTTTTGTTAAACGGTGTATAGCAAAATATTGAAAGAGATTAGTTGGATAATTAGTTTCTTGCAACTGTGTCAATAATAATAAATTCCAGTTAGCGACGCTCAATATTTTTTCTTCTTTTAGAGAGACATCATAATTTTTCTCTTGAGCGCTAAAAACCTTCTCAATCAAATAATCCACCATAGTAGGCCAATCATCATTTTGACAAAGCGTTAAGAAATATTGACTGTTTTGTTCAAAATTTTGGTTAGTGGCTAAGAAATTTTCAAAAAATAGGTACTTTTCTGGGGTATCTAATTCTAGAATGTGTGAAGTTAATACCGGATTTTGAGTTTCAAGTAACTGATTAATTAAGACTTGCATGAAACGAGTAGAAAAAATTAAGTTGTGATTGCGTGTGAAGATAAAGTTTAATAATCCTTGAATGATATTAGCGTTCAAAAACTCAGTACAAGCAAAATTATGAGTGAGTAGCCGGTCTTCACATTCCTGGATGGCTAATTGGAGAATGGACGAATGATTGTCTTTTAAGCGTTCATCAGATAAGGATAAAATTAAGGCTAATCGATCGGTTAAAGAAAATTTATTTTTTAAGCGCACACACCATTTTAGATTTAAGGAAGAACCCTTAGTGGTGTTTAAAGTATTAATATACCGCGTGTAAACATAAGTAGGTATACGCTGTAAAGCTTCGTTTACAATGAGTGTATTTTTAATATCAGGATTAAATTTTGCAAAAATTTCAATTAAAAGTTTTAGCGTAATTTTTTTAGATTCTCTAATAAAGATTAGTTTGATAATTTCCTGAGCTAATTTTTTTTCTGTAAAGTCAAGAGCATTTTTTTCTAAAATTTCTAATAAATCAGGAAATTTTTTCCAAGGAAAAGAATTATAATGTAAGTGTTTAAGATGATCGATAAAGGATCGAAATTCAAAATAAAAATTGCTTGGAGTTTTAAAAAAGGGTAGCCAATAATGCAGTAATAAAATCCAATGACTAGGTACCTTTTTATCTAAATAACTTAAATCCATTAATTAATCATTCCATTGTTTAAATTTAATTTAAAATAAAATTGTTTTACACAATTTATTAAATAATTACCATATATTTAAATATTATGCAATTTAGATTTATTGTTTTACCTAGGAAAGATAATTTATTTAAAATTAATTTTTATGTTTAAGTAAATTTAAAATTAATAATTTAAAGAAGGCGTAGCCACAAAAGAGAGCGGGTGAAGACAAAGCAAGAGGAGTTTACTGAAACTCATAAAACCGATAGTTGATTTTATAAGTATTTAAAATAGAGGAATTGAATACAGAGTATAAAGTTGAGCAAAAAACCATTTGTGTTTGTTTAGTTTCAAAATGTGCTAGACATTAAATAAAAAATGTATGATGTCACCATCATTGACGACATAGCTTTTGCCTTCTAAACGCCATTTACCGGCTTCTTTAGCCGCTTGCTCACCTTGATAATGTATAAAGTCAGCGTAACTAATGACTTCAGCGCGGATAAAACCTTTTTCAAAGTCGCTGTGGATGCAAGCGGCGGCTTGTGGCGCAGTGGCGCCTTTGTGTAGGGTCCAAGCCCGTACTTCCTTGACACCTGCAGTAAAATAGGTTTGCAGACCGAGTAATTCATAACCGGCACGTATCAAGCGATCTAAACCGGTTTCGGTTAAACCACATTCTTGTAAGAACACTTGCTTTTCTTCATCACTTAAATCGATACAATCCTCTTCTAATTTCGCACATATGGCGACTACTTTAGCTTGGTCGGCACAGGCATACGCTTTTAATTGTTCGAGTAAAGGATTATTTACAAAACCTTGTTCATTCACATTGGCAATATATAAGGTTGATTTGAGCGTTAAGAAAGAATAGGGACGTATCAATATTAATTCTTCAGGGCTAAAATCGAGTTGACGTAATAAACGGCCTTGGTTTAATTCAGGAATAATGCGTTCTAATAAATTTTTAGTTGGTAAGGCTAATTTGTCATTAGCTTTACTGGTTTTGTTAAGACGTACTATCGCTTTTTCAACGCTTTCTAAATCCGCTAAAGCCAATTCGGTATGAATAGTTTGCACATCTGCAACGGGATCGACTTGGTTGGTGACATGTATCACATCCGGATCTTCAAAACAGCGGACGACATGCACAATCGCATCGACTTCACGAATATGCGCTAGAAATTTATTACCTAAACCTTCACCCTGAGCGGCTCCTTGCACTAAACCGGCGATATCAACAAATTCCATCGTTGTGGGTAATATCTTTTGTGGTTTAACAATTTGGGCCAACTCATTAAGGCGTGGGTCTGGAACAGGGACGATCCCTTTATTGGGTTCGATAGTACAAAAAGGGTAGTTGGCTGCGGCAATACCGGCTTTCGTTAAGGCATTAAATAAGGTGGATTTTCCCACATTGGGAAGTCCAACGATGCCGCATTTAAATCCCATAAAATTTTTTCCCGTTATTCTTGTTGAGTATGTAGATTTTGCATAGCTTGCGCTTGATTACCTTCGACAAACAGCGTTAGGGTAGTCAATGCCTGCTCGATGGCAAGATCGATTCGCTGTTTATCTGAAATAGAAGGGGAGCTTAACACGTAATCATGGACACGGTCACGCTGACCAGGATGGCCGATACCAAACCTTAAGCGCCAAAAATCTTTACTATGCAAGTGCCTGGCAATATCTTTTAAGCCATTATGTCCGCCGTCCCCGCCCCCTTGTTTATAGCGTACAACCCCAGGTAATAAGTCCAAATCATCATGAACAATTAATATCGCGTCAGTTGGGATTTGATAGAAATTAGCCATAGCCTTAATTGCGCGACCCGAATCGTTCATAAAGGTGTTAGGTATGAGTAACCAACATTTCGCAGGTTTAAGTGACCAGGCAGTCACTGCTGCATGGAACTTATTTTCCAACTTTAATGGCGATAAAGCTAATTGATGTAGCAAGGCAGCTACTAGCCATGCTCCGGCATTATGCCGACTTTTTGCATATTCCTTACCAGGATTTGCTAAGCCGGCAATCAGCTGTATCGGGTGCGTGGCCATACCTAAGGTTTAATTTTTATCCTTTTTGGTTTTTTCTTTATTCTGACTCGCTTCTTGTGCAGCGTCAGCTTTGACATTGATGGCCGGTACTTCGGCTGTTTCAGGTGCTACCGTTAGATCGTCTTCGACTACGGCGCGTGGGATATGAATATTGACTACGGGTCGGTCATCTTCATGACTAATGGCAGCCGTTAATTCGACACCCTGGGGTAAGGTGAGCTGGGATAATAAAATCGATTCATCTAGGCCTAAATGCGATACATCGACTTCAATATATTCTGGAAGTGCTGCGGGTAAACAGCGAACTTCGACACTACTTAAGAGCTTGGTCAGCACACCGCCTGCTTCCTTAATACCAGGGGCTAAGGCTTCACCTTGAAAGTGCAAGGGTACTGACATCGTGATTTTTTCTTTGGCTGATACGCGCATTAAGTCGACATGGAGTATGCGCGGCTTATAGGCATGCCGTTGTAAGTCTTTTAACACGGCTTTTTGTTCAATACCATCGAGCTTGATCGTTAAAATATGCGAGTAAAAGGCCTCATTTTCCAAGGCCCGTAATACCTGATTATGCTCTAAAGAGATCGGTACGGGCGGTTCAGAAGCACCATATAAAATGGCGGGCACGCGATTCTCAAGACGGCGGAGACGGCGGCTCGCACTCGACCCAAACACCGCTCGAGTTTGAGCGGTGAGTTCAAATAAAAGATTCGTTGACATAAGTTTTCCTCAAATTCAAAAATACCATCCCGCGACCAGGATAAGTGGGCAGTAGTTTACGGGGATTTCTAGCAAAGTTCCAGGTGTTTTTAGCGTATTTTAAGAAAAAACGCTGAGTATAAAAAAGCATTCCAATAGTGATTACCCAAATCCTTGGGGCGTAATTTAACTTAATTCATGCTGGGGTGTTGCGCAATAGAGCCACCACTTATTATCTAGATAGGTAAATTTCTGTACTCAAGGGATGAAATTATCAGATTCTTCAAATGATCAATTTTCCTAAAAAATAATTAGCAAAACATGAGCAAAAATAATTAAAAAAAATTATAATAAATCTGTCATGCAGATTTATAAATAAATATAAAAAAAAGGGTCCAGTTTAGGGGCTAATTAGTTGATGTTAAAAATACTTGCGGAAACCCCGCAAGTATTTTTTTAGAAAGATAATATGACAATGGTCACTGCTCATCTATCTAGAACAGCATTAATCCACAAACATTGAGCTGACGGATTCTTCAGAATTAATCCGACAAATGGTTTTCGCTAACATATCGCTTAAGCTCAGTTGACGAATTTTTTTACATTGCCGGGCTTCAGCGGTGAGTGGCACGGTATCGGTAACCACAAGTTCATGGATATTTGAGTTTTCAATCGTGCTTATAGCATTTCCTGATAAAACCGGATGGGTACAATAGGCCATTACTAAATTCGCACCATTTTCTTTTAATGATTGCGCCGCTAAACAGAGCGTGCCACCGGTGTCGACAATATCATCTACCATTAAGCAATTCCGATCGTTGACATCGCCAATAACATGCATCACTTCAGTACGGTTAGGACCAATACGACGTTTATCGATGATGGCAATATCTGCATCATTGAAACGTTTAGCAATCGCACGTGCGCGAACCACACCGCCTATATCCGGCGAGACAACAATTAATTGTTCTTTACCTTTATAGATTTTTTGCCCTTCCATATCTTTTAAGATTTCGGGTGTGGCATACACATTATCAACTGGAATATCAAAAAAACCTTGGATTTGATCCGCATGTAAATCGACAGTGAGTAAACGGCTGATACCGACAGCCGTCATCATATCGGCAACGACGCGTGCAGTAATGGGAACACGCGACGAACGAATGCGTCGGTCTTGACGACCATAACCAAAATAGGGAACAACCGCCGTGATGCGTTTGGCTGAGGCGCGACGCAAAGCGTCGGCCATGATGATGAGCTCCATTAAGTTGCTGTTCACGGGTGGACAGGTCGGTTGCATAATAAACACGTCTTGTCCTCTGACATTTTCTAAAATTTCTACCATGATTTCACCGTCGCTAAAATGGCCGACCGTGGCTTTGCCTAATTCTTTGTCTAAATGTTTAGCGACTTTTTCAGCTAAAGGTCGGTTAGCGTTACCAGTAAAGAGCATCATTTCAGACACAGAGTAACCCTCATTGTGTTAAATAATAAAAAAGAATGGATGAATGTGGCTGGGGTGCTAGGATTCGAACCTAGGAATGCCGAGATCAAAACCCGGTGCCTTACCACTTGGCGACACCCCAATTTTTCATTGTTTGTTGTAAAGGTGAAGTGGTTAACCCTTTACATACAAAGCCTAGATAAGGCGCTTTAATTTTTTCTAGTAGTGCTTCGGCTGCTATTTTTGTATCAAATGTTGCAAAAATACTAGACCCGGTCCCTGACAAACGAGCAGGAGCATAATGATTTAAGAAGTCTAAGCCTTCTGCAATCACTGGATAATCCTGCCTAACGATAGGTTCAAAATCATTATGTATTGTTAATGATCCATCTAAAAAGGTTTGTATTTTGATGGGTGTTGTGTTGTATGTCAATCGGGGATGTGAAAAAAGTTTTGCAGTCGAAATAGACAAGGGCGGAATCATCACCACAAACCATTTTTCAGGTAATTGAATCGCTAGCAGTTTTTCACCTATACCCTCGGCCCAACTTGATTCTCCTCGAATAAATACCGGCACATCGGCACCGAGTGTTGCACCTAATTTCAATAATTCGTCTAGGGTTAGCCGCATGTCCCATAAGTGATTTAAAACAATTAGGGTTGTTGCGGCATTGGAACTACCGCCACCTAAACCTCCGCCTATCGGAATACGTTTTTTAATCAGGATATCGACACCGGGTGAGTTTTTGTTTCTAGCTTGTAACAATCGAGCGGCTTTGATCGCTAAATTATCAGCATCGGGAATGACAGCCGCAGTGACCGGATTGAGTAAGGATAGACACGTGCAATTAATTTGTGGGTCAGCACGCTGTGTAAAACTTAATTCATCGCAGTAATCAATCAGTTGAAAAACAGTTTGTAGTTCATGGTAATGATCGGCTCTACGAGCGGTAAGATGCAAAAAAAGATTTAATTTTGCAGGGGACGGCCAGTAATACATCGTTATTAATTTTCCTAACGGTTGAGTTGATAGTGACTGACTATTAATTGTTGTACAGGTCAGTACGATTCGATAAATTGGTTTTGTCGATGTTGGTAAAATGCTGAACAATAATCAATCCGTTGAAAAACAATTTGTAGTTCATGATAGTGATCGGCTCTGCGACCAGTAAGATGTAAAAAAGATTTAATTTAGCAGGGCTGGCCAATAATACATAGCGTTATTTTATATTCCAATGATTGAGCCGTATGCGAACTTGCCATTGGCAGTTGCTCAGGTCAATATGATCCGGTAAATCGATTTTGCCGATGTTAGTAAAGTGCCGATAAACCACGCGCCAGCCGGATTGACGTAGTTGCATGACACGGTTGTAAGCATCGAGGTTGATGGTGTAACGTGACTGCGGCGCTGGTAGACCGCGTAACCAATAATAAAATTGTGATACCGGTAAATTTAAACCTAATTGATCGTATAAGAGTTGTTCTGGATTTTGCGCATGGTAGGTTTGTTGGTGTGTGGTTAAACTAACTTGGCTAGGATTTCCAGTGAGCACCGTACTTTGTGAACCTAAGGGGCCAAAAAAGCTCAGTTGA
Organism: Candidatus Aquirickettsiella sp.; assembly: GCA_049283295.1. GTDB lineage: Bacteria > Pseudomonadota > Gammaproteobacteria > Diplorickettsiales > Diplorickettsiaceae > Aquirickettsiella. Next base: position 43,271 of record JBAPVR010000039.1, on the reverse strand, counting down.
TAGTTACGATAAATTTGCTCCCAGCTGAACGAGGCATTCACACCGTGGCCGGATGTAGCATGTACGGCAAGATTGCCATTGACGCGAAAATTTTGTATAGCATTTAGTTGCGCTTTGCGTTGTGCCCAGGGAAGATAGTGATTCGCTATTTTAGGGTTAGGGAGTGGTCTCGAGGTTTCCGTAAAGCTCGCACAGCTGCTCAAAAAAATAGCTAAAATGATGATACTAAGCTTTTGCATAAAAAATTTATCAGTATACTCACAGTCATGAGTTTTTGGTAAAGCGCTGCATAATGAAGCAACCTTCGTTTACACATGAGGATTGCGAGTTCTGCGGCAACACAAACAAAAATACAAATGGGAAGAGTATAAACTATTCAATTGAGGTCGTTAAGCAATTCTATGCGTCTAACTCGTATCTATCAACCGCAAGCTTTAAACACTGAACAAAAAGTAAACTTATCTAAAGAAGCGTCTGGGCATTTAATTCGCGTACTGCGTATGCAGGTGGGTGATGAGTTAATCGTATTTAATGGTAAAGCGGGAGAATTTCACGCCACGATTATCGATTTGAATAAAAATGCTGTAATGGTAAAACTCAGTGAATTTGATGCTATAAATCGTGAGTCGCCTTTGCAAATTACTTTAGCACAAGCGGTTCTGCGCGCTGATAAAATGGATTATATGTTGCAAAAAGCGGTGGAATTAGGTGTTACACGCTTTATACCGGTGTTAACGGCACGTAGTACACTCAAGTTAGCACCGGAACGTTGGCAAAAACGCTGTTTACATTGGCAAGGTGTCATGCTAGCTGCCTGTGAACAATCGGGACGAACACGTTTACCAAAATTAGAAAACCCTATGACTTTTGACGTTGCTACGACGGCAATAAAAGCGGATCAACGGATAATTTTGCAGCCCTGTGCCAAGCAAAATATCAATTCCTTACCGTCTTTTCAGAGTGTCGCATTATTGGTAGGTCCCGCAGGCGGCTGGTCCGAAAACGAGCTAAAATGTGCTTGTGCCGCGACGTACAGCCCTATGCATATAGGACCGCGCGTGTTAAGAGCTGAAACCGCCGGCTTGGCCGCAATCAGCGTATTACAAAGTTTATACGGTGATTTATAGAAAAATAAATTTGCACTGAGTCCCTTTAACTCAAGGTTTTACTAATGTATCTGAAAAAGAAGTGATAGGCCTACTTGAATTAGAAAAAACAGCGCTGCGATTAGGGCGTAGATGAAGACCTTGTACGCGCTAGAAGTTGCTCTTGTCCTTCTGACATGGTAGGTCTAACCGTTCCGGAGTTCAATTGACCGAGTATCTTATTAAGTGTTTTTTTTATTTCAGCCTGTTCTTCTTTTATCTCAGTATGTTGTGCTTTTATCTCGACATATTTTTTATCGAACTGTTCTTTAAATTTTATTCGATCTTGTTCTATCTTCTCTAAATTTACTTTAAATTAATTAATTTATATATAATTTAAAATAAATTAGATCGTCCAAAAAAAATTGAATCTTATAATAGTAACAGTCTAATCATTTTGTAAAAATTTAATAAGAAATCAATACGGGGGATTTGTAACGTAAATTTGTAACGTACTTTAAAATGAAATAATGAAGTGCAACAAGTTAGCATTTATATAAATATTTTTGTGTTTTAAAAACATACTTAAGTTTGCCTTAATAAAATTTAATTACTATGGCGTGAAATTTTTTAACTGATAGCATTAAAAATACATGCGCTAATTTTGTTGAATCTTTTGAATCAAAATTTTATATAAATATCAAAAACAAATTTATGCCACAAAACAACACGCCATTGCTTCCACAAAATATTCCTTGTCCTAGTCTTTATGATCATGGTTCTTCATTGATTTTTAATGAAAAATTTGATGCATTATCGGGTATTGAAGTTGAGCTGCATTCGGATACTGACCTGTCAAATGTATTAATGAATATCAAAGATAGAGTTAACAAACTTATTACTGATTTTAATGCGTTTATGCAATCCAAATCTTATAGCTTTAAAGTTTCTAGAAGAAGTTTGCATCTTACCTTATATTATTCTGGTGCTATAGGTGGAGCTTTTTATCGCTATGATGGGCCCAACAATCAGTTTGAAGGATTATAAAAACTGACTTTTTCAAAGATTACCAAAATTTTGATGTAAGTCGTATTTTTGCAACTACACGAACTAGTCAATTTGATATGTATAATGCAGGATTTTGGTTTAATCTTTATATGCATTTAAAAGGTGATTCACAAGACTATCTTGAGTTGCTTACTTCACAACCGAATCAATATAGTTTCAATTGGCGCTATAATATTTGGGAAGATACTGCAATTAAAAAAGCAGCCTTTTATGTTCAAAAATATCAAATACCTTTCTTAGCGTTTTTAAAGGAAATGGATGATTTTTGTTCTAATCCCAATCATGGTCTGAATACTATTAATACTACTCCGATAGCAACGAAATTAGTTTTAACAACAGAAGTAGAAAATCTTTTTGCCAAGATTCCTCAACTAAAGGATCTTTTAAAAGAATTTAATAAAAATCAAATACAATTATTTTTTAAACCAAATAATAGTGAAGCATGCCAATTGACTGACAAAGGTTTTGATTGTGAATCTACTTTAAATCGGCAAACAGTTGAGCATTTTAAAAAAATATTTTTTGGTTCTGTAATGGAAATGTTTGTTTATGGTGACAATTGTTATCAAGTTCCAGAAGGGCAGTTAGATATAGCTTGCTCGGATATAGTAAATAAATGTCACACAAAAAATGAAAACGAATTTATAGATAGAGTTCAAGAATCAAATTGGAATGCAATGCTAAATCTTATTCAGTTAGCAGATTTTAAAAGTCACCAAATTAAATCTTGGCATAAAGACTTTCTACAATTTTCCAATAAGACGTTATGGAGTCAAAACTACCGAGGAAAAGTACAAGATTGGGATAGCCATCAATGTTCAGTTTATCGACAAGAATTAAAAAATGAATCTCTTAAGCGAACTTCAGAAATGCCCATTACAACGGAGGTAATTCCGGTAACAAATTCTAGCATCTCAAATACGAATCATAATTCTATAAATTTGTTGGATGCTCTTGAATATGGAGATTTACAGTATATTAAAGGAGCTTTTGACTTTGGTAACATTGATGTTAATAGTTTATCTATAGATAAAAAAACTCCTTTATTGCTTATTGCTGTTAAGACAAAATGTAATTTTCACATTCTTCAATATTTGCTCTCAAAAGGTGCTTATAAAATTTTAGATAAATATTCTGTACATAATGCCAAGACATCTCGACAGCTGATTTTATCAAAATGTAAAAATTCCGAGGATTATGCTAATGTTAAACAATTATTAGCGAGTTATCCAGAATTTGCTAATCCTGCACAGAATTTCTGTATCGATAATAATCGAGCAGTAAAAGAAGATTTTACTCCTTACATAGAAAATAGCTTGCTTACTTTTAGCTTGTTGGAGCGGTTATCTATAGAATTTTTTATAGGCTTACTAAATGGTACGATGCCTTTTGCGGTCAGCAAAATAAAATCGAAATTGATGACAAGATATCCTGTTTATAAACAAACCATAAACAGGGTAGGAAGTTTTTTTGTATTGCCTTTAGCAAGTACTAGTATTAACCTCATTCATGCTTCATTTATTGGTCCAGCAACATTTTTGATGAGTAATAACGCCGCTTATGAAGAAGAAATAAGTATTATCCCTAGTATAGGGTTTTATTTCGGTTCTAGTCTATTAAGTGCTACTGCAATACAAGGTATACGATCGATAGTAAAACATTTTATTGGCGAAGGTAAAATAAGTCAGGCTTTAAACTTAATATTTTTCTTGAATGGTATGGCAATGTTATTGACTAGTAAGGATTTTGAAGAAAATCCGATACAAGCTTCTGCTGGATATACCATGAATATCTTAGTTAGCATAGCGATGGCTACTTTATTACAATACTTGGAAAATAGGGCCAAAAGAAAATAGTTAGCGACAACTGCGAGGAAGGATAAGGGCTTAAGTTAAATTCTACTAATAGAGATACTCAAAACTTATCTTCTTCTCAATCTTCTTTTGACAGTGATAGCGGTCCCCATGAAGCGGTTTGTTCGGATCCTGTTTATCAAAACATTAGTGAGCTAAAAAACGCTTCAGTTTTACCTATTTTACCTAAAAACCCCATAACAAAATTATTTGCGTTAAATAGTAGTAAGAGTAATGATTCGAATGATGAACTGCAAGAAAAATTGGCACTACAACGAACCAGAAATGGCATGTAAAAAAAGATATTGAATATAATTTCGTTCTTTATTTTTAAATCTAATTTCCTCTGATAATAAAGTCAGAGGGAAGAACTAAAACCCAGAAAATTTTCTTATGGAAAAGCTTAAAAGTTACTATAGAAACGTCTTTTTATATTTTTTGATAAAAATGAAAAACTAATTGTTGGATAGCTTGTTGTGTAACACGCATAAATTAAGAAATGTTTGAATTTAAAAAAGAGCTTATTTGTTGCGTCAAGTTAGAGTTATCCAAATCTGCCAAGGTATAACGTTCTAATACCTGAAAAAAAGCCTTTAAAGCGTGATGAAAAATTTTTTGCATACGACAATGGTCGGTGATAATGCAATCATTGCGGGTGGTATTAAAGCATTCAACTAAATAAAAATTAGGTTCAGTTTTTTTTACGATTTCAGCCAAGGTACGATCGCGCGCAGCAGGGACTAATTGAACGCCTCCGCCTTTGCCTTGTAGGGTTTTAATGTAACCCAAATCTGCCAGATGATGTACAACTTTAACAAGATGATTTTTAGAAATTTTATAAAAATCTGCTATTTCAACAATTGTTGCGGTATTTTTTGGCATTTGACTTAAATAAAGTAAAGCACGTAAAGAATAATCAGAGTAACGTGTTAATTGCATCTTGCAAACCTAATATTAATGATGTTCGGTGAAGAACTTGACAGTGATTGATCTAAATCATAACATATATTTAAAATACATGTTATAAAGATTTAAATACGTTAAAATTATAGTGCGACGTCTTTTTGTTTTTTTTTTTTTTGAATATAACTAAACTATACTATCCTCAAACGACGCGATTATTGTTAGGAGACACAATGATACATCTTGATCCGCTTTTTTTGTCTCGTTTACAATTTGCCTGGGTTATTGCTTTTCACATATTATTGCCGGCTTTCACGATTGGATTGGCATCTTTTATTGCTGTGTTAGAAGGGGTACACTTTTTTACGCGTCGAGAAATCTATTTACGTCTTTCCACTTTTTGGACAAAAATCTTTGCGATTTCTTTTGGTATGGGCGTAGTCTCGGGTATTGTTATGCCTTTTCAATTGGGCACAAATTGGAGTCGTTATGCGGATGCGACGGCTAATGTGTTATCACCTTTATTGGGTTATGAAGGTTTAACAGCTTTTTTCTTAGAAGCTTCGTTTCTGGGCGTATTATTGTTTGGGCGCAAATTGGTACCACGTTGGGCGCACTTTTTTGCGGCATTAATGGTTGCGTTTGGAACGTTGCTTTCTGCTTTTTGGATTTTGGTGACTAACAGTTGGATGCAAACACCTTCAGGTTATAAATTAATTAATGGTCGTTTTTTTCCAAGCGATTGGTTAGCCATTATATTTAATCCTTCTTTTCCTTATCGTTTTATGCATAACGTCGTGGGCTTTTATATCACCACAGGTTTTGTCGTTATTGCTGTGGCTGCTTTTTTTATTCGGCAAAGACGATTTGCTGAGGAAGGGCGAAAGATGTTTTCTATGACATTGACTCTTTTAACAGCTTTGGTTCCATTGCAAATTTTTCTGGGCGATTTGCATGGCCTTAACACCTTAAAATATCAACCTGCTAAACTCGCAGCCATTGAAGCCCATTGGTCGCCTGAAAAACGTGCGCCGCTTATTCTGTTTGCTATTCCAGATGAAAAAAAGGAAATGAATCATGACGTGTTAGAAATACCACTTTTAGGTAGCATCATTCTCACTCATCATTTAAATGGTCGGGTGCCGGGTTTAAAACAGTGGCCCGTGGTCGACCGAGCTCCTGTCGCTATCCCCTTTTTCTCTTTTCGTATCATGGTGGGCTTGGGCATTATCATGTTAATGTTTATCCTATTGAGTTTATATTTACGTTTTAAGCATCGTTTATTCAATACAGATTGGTTTTTAAAATGCTGTCAGTATCTTGCCCCAATAGGTTTTGTGACGATATTAGCCGGTTGGGTAACCACAGAGGTAGGACGTCAACCTTGGACCGTTTACGGTTTATTAAGAACCTCACATTCAGTGAGTCCTTCGTTAACAGGTACGGATGTTTTACTTTCATTGCTAGGTTATATATTGGTCTATTTGCTTATCTTTCCTGTGGGTATCTTTTTAATGACAAAAGTTGCTCGGAAGGGTTTTGTTGAAATGCCTATTCCCCCTATCGAGGGGGGGCAGCCTAGCCATCCTATTTTATCTCCGCCGGAGTTTACGCATGACAAATAATCTGGTTCTTTTATGGACATTGATCCTTGGCATAGGCGTATTTTTTTATGTTTTGCTGGATGGATTTGATTTAGGGGTTGGTATCCTTTATGCATTTGCACCGAATCGCGAAGCACGTAAATTAATCATGAATTCGATTGCTCCTGTTTGGGATGGTAATGAGACCTGGTTAATATTGGGTGGTGTTGGGTTATTGGCCGCATTTCCTTTAGCTTTTGCTATCATTATTCCCGCCGTTTATTTTCCTATTCTTATTATGTTATTAGCCTTAATCTTTCGTGGAGTGGCTTTTGAATTTCATTTTAGTGAAGCAGCGCATGTCACAATCTGGGATCGTGCTTTTAACCTAGGATCATTAATTGCAACTTTTGCTCAAGGTATTATTCTCGGTGCTTTTATTCAAGGATTTGCAGTGAACGGAAGATGGTTTGTGGGGAGCTCTTGGGATTGTTTTACACCTTTTTCATTATTTACCGGTTTAGCATTGGTTTTCGGATATGCTTTGCTGGGTGCGGGTTGGCTTATCTTAAAAACGGAGGGTGAATTACAAATGATGGCGCGTCGCCAAGGTCGCATTTGTTTAATTGCGGTGTTAATTGCGCTGTTTATCATTTCTGTGTGGACACCTTTTGTGGATGCCAGTATCCGTCAACGTTGGTTTTCTTGGCCGTATCTACTTTATTTTTCACCGATACCGCTACTAACGTTGCTTGTTGCATTATTTGAATGGCGTATATTGAAGAAATCAACAGATATTATGCCTTTTTTTGGTGCGTTAGGTTTATTTTTGTTGGCTTATCTGGGACTCATAGTGAGTTTATTCCCCATGATTGTACCTCATCATTTTACACTTTGGCAGGCCGCTTCTTCACCAGAAACTCAACTCTTTTTAGCCGTCGGCACATTATTTTTATTGCCTATTATTTTAATTTATACGGCCTGGTCGTATTGGGTATTTTGGGGTAAGGTGCGTGATATTGGCTATTAAGGCTAGCGTTAGCTCTTTCTATAACCTATAAGCCAAGTTTCAAGCGGGTGTTGCGAAGTATAACGATTATTTGAGGTATTTTATTTTAAGGATGTATCTGTCTCAGGAGCGACATAACGCCAAATTTAGTTTAGGATGAAATGCTTTAAAGAGTGAGTAATCGTATCTATGGCAAAAAAATCGAAATCTATCGTTGATCCTTACGCGGCGCGTGAAGCCGGTAAATACAATAACCCCATTCCTAGTCGTGAGTACATTTTAGATGTACTAAAGAAATGTGGTCATCTGGTTAAACGCGACGAGCTCAATCAACTGATGGGGTTAGCCGATCCAGAACGCCAAGAAGCATTACGACGCCGTTTGCGGGCGATGGAGCGAGATGGGCAAATTGTGTTAACGCGTCGCGAAGGTTATGGTTTGCCAGATAAAATGAATTTGGTGCGCGGCCGGATTATTGGTCATCGTGATGGATTTGGTTTTTTGGTTCCCGATGATGGCAGTGATGATCTGTATTTAAGTGCGCGACAAATGCAGTTGGTATTTCATGGTGATAGAGTTTTAGCGCGCGTTATCGGAACCGATAGACGTAATCGACGTGAAGGCGTCATTGCCGAAGTGTTGGAACGTAATACGCCTTCTTTAGTGGGGCGCTTTTTTAAAGAGAATGGTGTGGCTTTTGTCGTACCGTCGAACAATCGTATTACCCAAGATATTTTGATTGGTGCGGATGATGAAAGTGCAGCAACATCGGGTCAGATTGTCGTCGTCGAAATAACGCGTTTTCCTAGTTTTCGCCAACAAGCGATCGGTCGTATTACCGAGATTTTGGGCGAACATATGGCACCCGGTTTAGAAATTGAGGTGGCGATACGTAATTATAATCTACCGCATGTCTGGCCAGATTCGGTACAAGAAGAAATAGCGGCCTTACAAGCCGGTGTATTACCGAGTGATGAGCAAGAAAACCGAATAGATTTACAAGAGTTAGCGTTTGTTACCATTGATGGTGCTGATGCTAAGGATTTTGATGATGCGGTGTATTGTGAACAACAAAAAAAACAATGGCGCTTAGTCGTGGCCATAGCCGATGTTAGCCATTACATTGTTCCACAAAGTGAATTAGATAAAGAAGCTGAAGCACGCGGGAATTCGGTTTATTTTCCAAATAGTGTGCTACCCATGTTACCGGAAGTACTTTCAAATGGGCTTTGCTCATTAAAACCTAAAGTCGATCGACTGTGTATGGTTTGCGATATGTTGATTTCGAGTAAAGGCGAATTGAAACGTTATCAATTCTATCCGGCTGTGATCCATTCTAAAGCACGTTTGATTTACAATGACGTAGCGGCGTGGTTAAGCACTAATAAATGTCCACCGGCCTATAAAAATTTATTACCACATTTACAAAATCTGCACAGCCTGTATCAGTTGTTACGTCAAACGCGCGAAGCACGTGGCGCGATTGATTTTGAGACAACAGAAACGCAAGTCATTTTTGGGACGAATCGGAAAATCAAACAGATCATTCCTACTGTACGTACAGTAGCGCATCGTATTATTGAAGAATGTATGTTACTTGCCAATGTATCGGCAGCCCAGTTTTTATTGAAGGCTAAAATTCCGACTTTATATCGTATTCATGCTGCACCCGCAGCAGAAAAATTAGCGGATCTAAAAAGCTTTTTAGCTGAATTGGGCTTGCGTTTTCCGAATAGAAAGATTGTTACTCCGGAAGATTATTCCAGCTTATTAAAATTAATTGCTGACAGGCCGGATGCGCATCTCATTCAAACCGTCATGTTGCGTTCCTTGAGCCAAGCCATTTATAGTCCGGAAAATATTGGTCATTTTGGTTTAGCATTCGCATCTTATACGCATTTTACTTCGCCGATACGTCGTTATCCCGATTTATTAGTTCACCGAGCGATACGGCACGTACTGGCAAAACGTAAACCGAAGAATTTTTTCTATGATAAAGTCACTATTTCTCGTTTGGGTGAACATTGTTCTACTACTGAAAGACGTGCCGATGAAGCGACACGCGAAGTATTGGATTGGTTAAAATGTGAATATATGCGTGATCGCGTCGGCGAAACCTTTGATGGAATCATTACTAATGTAACGGGTTTTGGTTTATTTGTTGAACTGCAAAATATTTATGTGGAAGGTTTAGTGCATGTAACGGCCTTGCATAATGATTATTATCAATTTGATGCCAATCGGCATTGTTTGCAAGGGGAACGTACTGGGATAGTCTATCGTTTGGGCGATAGAATACAGGTGCGAGTAGGGCGTGTCGATTTGGATCAACGCAAAATTGATTTTGAATTGATTGAATCAGAGGTTCAACAATCGGCAAAAAAATCTAGAAAATCTAAAAAAAGAAAATAGTTTTTTGATTTTAGGGGTGATATTTCATGTTGTTTTCAACTAAAGGTTGGTTAGACTTTGGAATAAAGAATGAAGGGGATGGTATAGCTTGTGTTTGTGAATGAGCGGACGGTTTTTTATGGAATAAATAAATCGGTCGCTGCAATTTTTCTTTATCTTTTTTTCTGTCGAGATAAGCATAGCTACTGGCTATGCTTGTTAAAATTAAACTTAATCCTAGGTACACGGGTGGAATTAGCAACGGTGAAAAAGGTGTGAAACTTAGTGCAAGCATGCCGACCATTGCCACGAGACTGAATAATACACCGATTAAGATCGGAATAATGCAAAAATCAAGCATAGGCCAACGCGTCTGGTTTTTACGTTGGATTTTATCAAACTCGGCTTGAGATAAAACCCAACCTTTAAGTTCATTGCTTAAATTGTCCTTAAATTGACTGGCTTCTTGTGGATGGGTAAAGTTGAAGGTAACGCGTATCGGCTCGAGTTTTATTTTTTTTTCTTTAGTAAAAATAAAAGATATGTAAGCGGTTCCGATGGGAGAAATATCATTTATCGTTTTTACTGGCAGAGATAGCTTAAACGAAATCTCGCCACTCTTTGGCCCGGATTCTGCTTGGAGAATATTTTTAAAATTACCTGCTGTACTGTCATTAGTGGAATAATACTCTGTAAGAAGTAAGATATTAACGAGATTAGATAAAATAAAGGGTAAATGCACAGGGTCTACTAAGCACATAATAATAAAATCAACGGCGTCCTTATCTTGAATACCGAATTCTTCTTTTAATGTTTCTTGTAAAGTGGCTAAGTTAATTTCTAGTTTTTCTAAATAATACTTTTTTAAGGAGGAGGTAAAGGCATAGAAGGTGCCACGAGAAATTTCTTTTTGATGCGCACTGGAAAATTGAAATTGAGGTTGCTTTCTTAGTTCAAGTAAGCTTTCATACAGATTATCAATGTTATTGTAAAAAGATTTTTTCTTTTCGGTTGAAAATTTTTGATAATAAGATGCTTTCAAAAAATCTAAGCAATTGGGGTCGATTTGCATAGAAAATGTATTAGGCACGAGTATTCATCCTATAAATATTTTTTGTTTACTTTATCATGAGTTATATGCTTAAAAAAGAATTTATTTTTGGTTTTCACGCCATCCTGGCATTATTAAAATCGCATCCGACAAGCATTTTCCAGCTCTATCGGCAAGAGGGACGAGAAGATAAACGTATCCAAGAAATTTTGCACTGGGCTGACTTTCATCATATTCCTATCCATATAGTATCGAAAATTAAATGTGACCAATGGTCCAAGGGCGCAGTGCATCAAGGTATCTTGGCGCAGATAACAATTTCTACGCAATTAAATGAACGTGATTTATTTGATTTTATTGAACAGCGGCGACAAAACTCAGCTAAGCCCCCATTTTTATTAATATTAGATGAGGTTCAGGATCCGCATAATTTAGGTGCTTGTTTACGTTCTGCGAATGCAGCGGGTGTGGATGGCGTCATTATTTCACAGGATCGTTCCGTGAGTATGACCCCCATCGTCCGAAAAATAGCGGCTGGAGCGGCTGAAATGACTCCTCTTTTTACGGTCATTAATTTAGCGACTGCTTTAGAAAAGTTAAAAAAGACCGGTGTGTGGTGTTATGGTTTAGATCAATCAGGTACACAATCCATCTATGCTACGGTATTGACAGGTGCACTGGCCTTGGTATTGGGTGCTGAAGGCAAAGGTTTACGCCGTTTGACCAAAGAACGCTGCGATGGTTTGATCGTTATTCCCATGGCGGGTAGCGTCAGCAGTTTAAATGTTTCGGTCGCGGCTGGGATATGTTTATTTGAAGCGGTTAGGCAAAGACAATAAAATCCAACTATGATAGTATTTAGTGCCAGTGTCATGGTGAAATAAAATACAACATTGTGTTGCTAACAGAGACCTAATCTTTTTTAAAATTGCGAGGAGACCTTGATATGTGTCGTAAATTCTTTCCAGCAATAGTAATTATTGTTGCTGTTCTGATGGCTATCGCTGCAAGTCTTGCTAAACCCGAGTCGGTTGAGACCATTGTGATGGCTTCACGTTTTTTTGATATTATGTTGCCGATTTTAGCCGTAGGTGCATTGATTAAATATTTATGTTGTCCACGTTCGCATAGAGCCTGTCATTGTGGCTGTGATCACTGTAAAATGTGTAATGCTAAAAAATAAACACGTTTATTTTTATCACTTGCCATCAGTTATACTCAGGTGCAAAGAGTATACCGCTGAGTGAGGGCCAGAGATTACTATCTAGGTTATCTTTTACTCAATCTTAACATCCCGCGGCTATTTTCCGCGGGATACTTCAAAAAATAAAATAAGTAGCTTGGCGTTATGAATGTTCTGCAAAAAGATATGACCTATATGCAGGAAGCCTTAAAGGCGGCAGAACGTGCGGAAATGTCGGGTGAAGTTCCCGTCGGGGCAGTATTGGTGTTAAATAATCAGATTATCGCTAGCGCCTATAATCAAACACTGACGCATTGTGATCCTACCGCGCATGCCGAAATTCTATTGCTGCAACAAGCGGCTAAACAGCTAAAAAATCATCGTTTATTAGATACAAGCTTGTATGTGACCTTAGAGCCTTGTTTGATGTGTGTAGGCGCGATGATTCAAGCTCGAATAAAGCGCGTGGTATTTGGAGCGTATGATCCGCAATGTGGTGTGATAACAACGCAGTTGCATCGTTTAAAAGGTCTTAATCATTCCTTTAATGTTACCGATGGCGTATTAGCTGAAGCGTGTGCTGAGAAATTACAGCAATTTTTCAAACGTAAACGCATATAGAATCAATCAGGTAGTGTATAAAAAAAGTAATTAAATAATTCCAATACTAAGTGAACACATTACCATTGCGCTCATTGATAAGCTTATTTAAATATAGAATTATCGACTTCAGCAATCGAATATAATTTTTTTGGATAACCTCATGACGGATGCTCTTACTTTAGAAGAATTGAGCCATAAAGCATCTATTGGCCCAATGTACAGATATTGTTCCGAATTGCTAAAAAAAACATTAGCACAAGGGGATGCATCTCCTGAAAGTAAAGTAATTGGATTAATTCCAATGATCGAAAAAGACTTTGCTAAACCATTACATGAACTTGCATGCAAAGAACTGGGGAAGGCTTATCAAACGTTGGTTCTTAAGTCGTATGAAGATCAGCTTAAAAAACAACAAGCCGGCTACAGAGGTTATTCTGAAGAAGATTTAGCAGCAGAACGTTCGACAAAAGTGTTGCTAAAAGCAAAAAAAGATTTTGAAACTTACTATTGGTTAGCGGTTGTAAATAAACGACAATCTCAGATTAACTTTATTAAAACATTAGAAGCATATCCATTGATCCTTGAAAGCATAAATGTTGTCGTTACGAAAATAGCTGAAGAGGGCGATCAAGAAAATCTAGATAAATTATTAGCCTTAGCCTCCACATCTGAAGAACGTGTATCCCTAGTAAATTCGGGTATTGACGGTGCCTGTAAAGGTGGACAAATAAATATTTTACGCGACCTTTTTGAAGATCAAGCAAGCGATAAAAAAAGCGGTCAGGAATATCTCAGCAATAATGAACCTAGTTTATTTAGAGACGCATGTGCAAGTGGGAACTTGGACACGGTTGAGTTTATTTTACAATACATACCTGAAGCGCGGCATAAGCAAGTCATTGGGGATGTTTATGAAGGATATCGTTATAGTGCCCTAAAAGAAGCTTGTGGTAGTGGCAACAGTCAAGTCGTTGACCGACTACTTAAACCCTTTTCGTCACAAGAAATTGATGATATTTTTTCGCCAACGCATGAGGAAACCAAAGGGTTACCTCTTCCTTTATCCTATAGTTCCATTTTATCCTATGATAGCATCGAGATAAATCAACATATTTTAACTAAGCTAGTAAGCGCAGAATGTCGCGGAAAAATAGTGGAGTCAGAGCCTTATGTTAAAGCGCTAGTGCAAACGTATGACTTTCAGGATGAACGTTTCACCGCGCTTTTAAAACTAGTTCCAGCACAACAGTTTGACATTGTGCAACAAGCGGTTATTGAAAAAATAAAGGACTGGGAACAAGATTTTATCGAAAAATTTAGAAACGATAGCAGCAGGGTCTTTGTGAAGGAAGAAAAGGAGAAACAAGAGCAGCAACCGTGCCAAAAACAAGCATTGAAGAGTGCTGAAGTCAACGAATCTTTTAATAGTTTAGAGATCAGCGGAAATGTATCGGAGCCCACTTCCTCCAAGATAGCACCATCAGGATTTTTCAGTGGCGGTAAAAGTATGTCCCCAAAAACCAGCGGCCTGAAATTAGCCGACAGGGGCGGGAAATCTATGTCCCCAAAAACAAGTGGCCTGGAACAAAAGCAAGAGATCGGAACAAAGGAAGAAAAGACTATTAAACCTAATAAAATGAGTATTTGATTTATAGAAATATTTGATGCAGTAATCATCTCTTAACTAAATAAACAGTAAGCATCCTAGCCGCTAAAAGTTAATAGCGTATTTTCAGCTCAGTGTTTGACGTATTTCTTTATAGTCTACATCCTAAATAGTTTATGCTAATATAGCCCAGTACTTCAAGATGACTATCGGCATCTTTCGCGACTTTGCGTTATGCAATGAGCGTGAAAGTTGCAATAGACACAATGTCCGCTTGCTAGCGGAAGCTACTGTTTAAAAGTGGGAGGGATGGCTGAGCGGTTGAAAGCAACGGTCTTGAAAACCGTCAAGGGGGCAACTCCTTCCAGGGTTCGAATCCCTGTCCCTCCGCCAAAAAAATGAAATTGACAAGAGGAGTTGGCGTTCTATGATTAACGTCGTTATCGTTGACGATCATGCCTTAGTACGTTTAGGTATGAAGCGCTTGTTAGAAGATGTTCGTGATATTAATGTTATAGGTGAAGCCGAAAGTGGCGAAGCCGCCATTAATTTAGTAAAAGAAACCAAACCGGATGTGGTGTTAATGGATCTAAAAATGCCTGGAATTGGGGGGCTAGATGCCACACGCCGTCTGATACGCGTCAATCCTAAACTTAAAATTATTGTTGTTACCGTATTTAGTGAAGGACCTTTTCCGGATCGTTTGGTGCGAGCCGGCGCAGCGGGTTATATTACTAAAAATACCAACGCAGAAGAATTAATTACCGCTATTCGCAAAGTAGTTGCCGGTCAAATCTATATTACCTTAGAAATTGCTCAGAAAATGGCCTTGCGTCAAGTTTCTGACGCTTCTCGCTCACCATTTGCGCAACTTTCGGAACGCGAATTACAAGTTATGTATATGGTTACGCATGGCACTAAAGTGAATGGTATTGCGAAAAAACTTTGTTTGAGTCCTAAAACAGTCAATACTTATCGTTATCGACTCTACGAAAAATTAGGCGTACACAATGACGTCGAGTTAACCCATTTAGCCTTACGTTATGGATTATTAGAAGAGGAAGAAGGTTATGCCGATAAATCGCCGGATAATCCAGAGGAATAATATTTTCCGTGGTGTATTAATCGCTATTGATTCTTCTAAGGACTTTGTTTAACAAATAGAGGCGAAGTTTCTGTAATATTTTGAATATCTTCTAAATTACTAGAATTTTCTGAGGTGTAAAACCTTATGCTGCCTGCTTGTCGACTTGTCGGAATTAAAGTATTAGGCAGGCTGAGAGGGATTTGAGACTGATTAATAGGTATTGTATTATTTAAAGGTATAACAGCTTGTGATGCTATCGCAGTTGGAATAATACCTAGAAAAAATTCCTCAGCGGCTTGACGCTTAATACCTAATGCGGTTGCCTTATCTAAATCGGGTTTATATTGACTCACTAGCAGTCTATTTTCTTGTTTTATTTCTTTAGGTAAATTCTCCATAACGTGGCTAATTAAACCGGGTGTACCTTCTTTAAATTCTTTAAACAGATAAGAGGGGAAAAGATAAAAATTATCGGCAATCTTTAAAGGTTCAACTTGTGTTTGTCCAGGTACCTGCCAATTTATGCCGGAATTTTGATTAAAAAAATCAATAATTTTTTGGATATGCAATGGATTGGTATTCGCTATGAAGTAAATAGGTAAGTTTTTGTTAAGTAAGGTTTTTAATCGTGCTGTAGATTTGGCGTCCCAGTTAATCAATGAATTCCAAGCTTGTTGTAATAACTCAGTGCTTTGTTCGGTAGGAAGAAAATTAAAAATAGCGTGCAACTGGCTGATAAACACTTCGGTATTTATTTCTCCCAGTTTGTATTCATTAATGGCTCCTTTCAGGGTTAAATATTTTAAACTGGCCCACAGTTTGCTATACCATTTAAAATGCAAGCTACTTTTTGCATAATCGTAGTGGAGCTTAGCAAATTTATTAAGCACATCTGAGATGGGCGCGAGTCCATGGATAGTCGATAAATTAACTATATAAGCTTGGTTATCTGAAATAGTGTGCTGTGAGTGCATGCTGGGTGGTTCCTAGTCTATTTAATAGCGTTAAAAATTATGTTATTAGCAATAAAAAACTTAACGTGGTTGTAAATGGGTCGACAAGCGGATGCTGCTCTCAGCCGTTTGAAGTGCTGTGTTTTCATGCTTAGCAAGTTTTGTTGGTATAGGATGTACTTCAGCTAGTTTAGGATGGCACAGCGCTTTAACAGCATTGCCAGGAGACATTCCTATTAAATCGGTAAAAAAATTTTCTTGGGAGATAGTTTCTAGCGCTAATTTTTTTGTTATAGCTTGTATTTCTTGGCCATGAGTGACCAACAGGATATCGTCTTTAGTGTTACCAATATCATTTAAATAGACTTTTAAATGAGTGAGCAAACCTGAGGTTTGTTTAAAAGGTTGAAATAACTTAGTTAATAAACTTTGTGGTTTTTCTAGCATGGTTTTATAAGCATACGATAAACAAAAGTAGACCTTACCCGCTTCTGGAATTAAAGCATCGCGTGCTAACTCAGCTCTGGGGATTTGACAAATTCCTAACGGTAAAGCGCGGGTATGGGCAGGTAAGTCTTCTAAAAATCTTAAAGTTAAATGTTGGAATGGAAAGCATGCAAACAGGTCTAAAATTTTTCGAGCATGCAGTTCATCCGTATTACCAATAAAATAAATCGATTTCCCTTGCGGTATTAATTTAATTAAAGCTTCTAATATGATTTTTGATTCTTGGTCAACGTCTATCAAGGAATTCCAAGCGCTTCGAGCATCATCTGCTTTATTGTTGGGTAAATCTAGAAAATTTAATAATCCGGAAATAAATTTATCTTTGGTTATTTTCCCCAAATTAAAATTGGTTACGAGTTCAGAAGTAAGAATTTTTTGCATCAATTTTTCATTAAATTGTTCCTGCGCTTTTATTTCTTCAGGGCTGCTCAGTAGGTCATCCGTAATTTTTCCGAGTAAATACGCAAATTTTTCTCCAGCCTTCAATTTATTAAATACGATAAACGAAGATAAAGGTACGATTAATACACTTTTTTGTTCCAGATAATGCAGCATACAAATCCTTGTATAATTTGAATTAAAACCCCCCTGTTTTTTTATCTTACTTTTTTTCTAACACAGTGACAAGCATTGGATATTTATTTTTTTAGAAGTAATATAATAAATATAAAATACTTACCATTTTTTCTTTAAAAAATAAAATAAAAACTTTTTTCTGTTAAATAAAATAATTTTTGGACTTAAAAATAATCCAAAAGCCTATTATATGGACAACAATTTTGGTCAAATCTTTAACATTTCGCATAAGTCTAATCGATAGACTATGCTTCTTCTGCTGAGTATTAAAAATGGCAACTCAATACTGGGTGAGAGAGCTGCCTTGGTTTATGCTCAGTTGCAGTCGCATTCTCTATGTAAGGAGGCTTTTTTCTGATGTTGTTATTAAAACCAGTCACATTATTTTTATTACTTGTTTTTACAGTGAGTCCAGTTTGGGCGCAAGACACGGATTGCTGTGCTGAATTACGGCATGAAGTACAAATGATCAAAGATCAACTTAAAAGCCAACAAAACAAACAAGTAAATGCTTCAAAGGAGTTGAATCAACAACAAGCCACTACTAAAACCGGTTTTAAAGGAATTAGCGTTTTAGTGGATGCGTTGGCTACGCAGTTTCCGAATTTACCAGCATTAAAAACGGTCAAACAAATCTTTGATAATCTCAATAAATAACACGCTCTAGTTTGTTGACGGGCAGCGAGAGGCTATATCCATTGCACTTCAAGATAGGAATGATCATCTTGAAGTGCTTTCATCTTGTTTGAAAGATGCATAGGACTCACTAGGAGTGCTATATTCATTAGGGTGGGTTTATTATTGTGGGTGGTTTCTGTGACGGTTGGTGCGGATGATGCGAATTTAAAACAGCAACTGGCTTTTATCAGTCAAAGTCCCGGCGTTTATTTATTTTTAAATGCTGAGCATCAAGTATTGTATGTGGGTAAAGCACGACATTTAAAAAAACGTGTCAGTAGTTATTTTCGTGGCCAGCAAAGTAGTCGCGTTGCAGTGCTGATGCGACAGGTTACTGCCATCGAAACCACTAGCACAGAAACAGAAAATCAAGCCTTACTGCTAGAAAGTAATCTTATTAAACAGCTGAAGCCGCGCTATAATATTTTATTACGTGACGATAAAAGTTATCCGTATATTATTTTAAGTCAACATCAAAGTTATCCTCGCTTGGCGTTTTATCGTGGTGCTCGTATAAAAGAGTATCGCTATTTTGGTCCATTTCCGAGTATTTTAGCCGTCAGAGAAACCTTAAATTTATTACAAAAATTATTTAGAATTCGTTCGTGTAAGGATAGTTTTTTTCGCAATCGTACTCGACCTTGTTTGCAATACCAAATTAAACGCTGTACTGCGCCTTGTGTGGGATTAATTACAGCCGAAAATTACCAGCGTGATGTGATGAATACGATTTTATTCTTACAAGGTAAAAACCAAACCGTTATTGATGATATAGCGGAACAAATGGAATTGGCTGCGCAACAATTGGATTATGAGACGGCAGCTCGTTTGCGGGATCAAATTGCAGCACTGCGTGAAATACAACAAAAGCAAGTCATTACCATCGGACAGGGAAATTTGGATATTATTGGTTTAGCTCAACAAACCTCGCATTATGTCTTGTATGTAATGAATGTGCGCCACGGTCGATTATTAGGGGGGAAAGCATTTTTCCCGGATGTTCCTTTGGAACATAAAGCTACCGAAGTTTTATCGGCTTTCATGGGTCAATTTTATTTACAAACAGAGATTTCTCATACCATTCCCGAACAGATTATTTTACCTTTAAAAATAGCCGAACAAGCGTGGTTAATGGCAACCTTATCTGAACGTTCGGGACATAAAGTTAAGCTATTAAATAAACCAGGTAGCGAAAAGAAGCATTGGCTGGCATTGGCCAATGAAAATGCGCAACAAACATTAACGGCACACCTTTCTGATAAACTGGCTTTTTATAAACAACTCGAATGTTTACAAATGGCTTTGCAGCTCGATAATGCGCCACAGCGATTAGAATGTTTTGATATCAGTCACACACAGGGCGAAGCCACGGTGGCATCGTGCGTGGTATTTGATGACCTAGGTCCACGAAAAATGGATTATCGACGTTTTAATATTGAGGATATTACCCCAGGCGATGATTATGCCGCAATGCGTCAGGCGCTCATGCGACGTTATAAACATTTGAAAAATGAAGAAAAAAATTTACCGGATATTTTGTTGATAGACGGTGGCAAAGGTCAATTAAAACAAGCTGAGCAGGTTTTAGAGACGTTACAGATTACCGGGATTCTTGTTATAGGTGTGGCAAAAGGACCGGGGCGAAAATCCGGATTGGAAAGTTTATATCTTCCGTCACGCGTGCAAGCTATCCGTTTGCCGGCCGACTCATTGGCTTTACAGGCTATTTTAACGATACGTGACGAAGCACATCGCTTTGCTATCACCGGCCATCGCGGTCGGCGTGCAAAAAAACGTCGTACTTCAGCTTTGGAAGATATTCCAGGTATTGGCGCTAAACGGCGGCGTGAATTATTGCGCCAATTTGGTGGATTACAAGCTTTACAAAATGCCAGCGCAGCGGATCTCTCTAAAGTACCCGGTATTAGTAAACGTTTAGCTGAGCAGATTTATTTAGCTTTAAAAGGGTAAAATAACAGGTTACACTAATATGCTTAAGCTTAGATAAAATTTTGGATCTGCTACTGGTATACACCTTATGGGTATCCCCAATATATTGACTTTTCTACGTATTGTTTTAATTCCAGTTTTTATTTTATTATTTTATTTACCGTTTCGCGGTAGCCATATATTGGCAGCGATCATTTTTATTTTTGCTGCCATGACGGATTGGTTAGATGGATATTTAGCACGAAGTTGGGGTCAAGTTTCTAAATTAGGTACATTTCTAGATCCGGTTGCGGATAAACTAATTGTCATTACCGCTTTGATATTATTAGTCGGTGATCAAGCCTTACCTTATTTAGCCGTTCCCGCTATCGTTATTATTTGTCGTGAAATTATGGTGTCAGCATTGCGTGAATGGATGGCGGAAATTGGTAAGCGTAAGCGTATGGTGGTGACAATGATAGGGAAAATAAAAACGACACTCCAAATGTTAGCAATCATTTTATTATTACTTTACAAACCGGGTGCTTGGATAGGGTTTGCATTTTCTGGTTATGTATTACTTTATTGCGCTGTATTTTTAACATTGTGGAGTATGTGTTTATATTTAAAAGCGGCTTGGCATGATTTATCTTCTTGACAGTATTTTTGATGCAGTTACAATATCACCCGTTTTGCGGGAATAGCTCAGTTGGTAGAGCGCAACCTTGCCAAGGTTGAGGTCGCGAGTTCGAGCCTCGTTTCCCGCTCCAAAAATTTTATGATTGATTAGATGTTTTTGAAACAAATTTTTTAAGACATCGAGTAAGAGGGTGTCTTAAATTGTGCTAGGCTGAGGAAAAAAGCGCTGTTTTTTGAGTATCGTAACGGAGCCTACACGCAGTATGTGAGTAACGAAACGCAGAAAATCAGCGCTTTTTGACCAGCATCGTGCAATTGGAGATACTCTCTTTTTTTAAATTGGCTGGGTGGCAGAGTGGTCATGCAGCGGCCTGCAAAGCCGCGTACGTCGGTTCGATTCCGGCCCTAGCCTCCAGGTAGAGAGAGTAGAAAGACAATATTAATGCCCGGGTGGCGAAATTGGTAGACGCAAGGGACTTAAAATCCCTCGGTGGTAACACTGTGCCGGTTCGAGTCCGGCCCCGGGCACCAGATTAAACTTATTTATATGTGCAGTGGTGGCGTTTTTGACAAGACGCCGCGTAGTGGAAAAGCTGTACGTACTAACAAGCATAAGCTTAGCGAGTTCTGAGGCAACGCCGATAAAAACTCAAGAGCAAAACATCATTGTAGTTGTCATTTTTAGTTGCATTATTAAAGAAATCCAATGACCTTTTTAGTCACTGAAAAATGTATTCGTTGTAAATATACCGATTGTGTTGAGGTATGCCCAGTCGATTGTTTTTACGAAGGACCGAATATGTTGGTTATTCATCCTGACGAATGTATTGATTGTGGTCTATGTGAACCCGAATGTCCGGTTAATGCGATTTATGTTGAAGATGACTTACCCGAAAAATATAAAGAGTTTTTAGCCTTAAATAAAGAGCTTGCGCAAAAATGGCCGAACATTACGCGCCGTAAAGACCCGCCCTGCGATGCTGATGAGTGGAAAGATAAAGAAGACAAATTAGTCTATCTTGAAAAATAATAGACGGCGATCTCACTTTATTATTCAATGATATTTTACTAAATCTAATAATTAAGCGAACCACTAACTTTATGGAAGAAAGTTATAATAAGAAATCCGGTGCGTCGATCGCAGTTGATTTGCAAGCCATTCACGCTCTACTGAAATTGGTTCGGAAAAATAAAACGACTCCCGCTTTTTTAAATAATTTGCAAGATACGCGGTTAAGAAATTCAGAACTGAGCAGTGAAGAATTCTGGTTAGAAATGATAGCGACTCAGAAATTAGCGGATGAGCTGTTAGGTATGATCGAACTAGGATTAAATATTTTTCATCCTTATTTGCCGATGACTGATGTAAAAAGACAGGGATTACTCGATTGTTTTGAAAAACAGCAGGCTGCAAGCGCAAAAATTAGCCAAAATAAAGGCGGTAATGTTACTATTAAAGCTAAGCTACATCCCCAGTTTTTTGACCTAGGTGTAAATGATGCTTGCGCATTACACGCAACCGAGTCCAATGGTTATACTCATTCTAATTAGCTTTTGCTTAGGTAAACACGAACATGCATCAAATCTGCGTGTAGTACCAAACATGAAGAGGGTGAGTTCTGCAGCGATAACTTGATGAAGCGTAAATAAACATAATTAAAATGAAGCCTATTACCTTATTAGCGATTGATACCTGTACCGAAGCCTGCTCGGCGGCCTTATTGCATAACCAGCAAATTCAGGAACGTTATCAATGTGCAGCGCGCGCACACACGCAGCTGATTTTACCGATGATGCAGTCCCTGTTGGATGAAGCAGGGCTCAAATTGTGCGATCTAGATGCCTTAGCGTTTACGCGCGGGCCAGGGAGTTTTACCGGAATACGCATTGCAGCGAGTATTATTCAAGCGAGTGCCTTTGTTGCCGATTTGCCTGTGGTGTTAGTATCTAGTTTACAGTGTTTGGCGCAGGGTGCTTACCGAGAATTACAAGCGCAACAGGTGTTTACGGCTATCGATGCGCGTTTGCACGAGGTTTTTTCCGGGACTTATCGTTTAGAAGCAGAAACCGCTATCATGCAAGCCTGCAGTGCAGAAGCGTTATGTTTACCCCAACACTGCCCAGCCACAGACTTAACGAATTTTGTCGGTGTTGGTAGTGGTTGGGATCTCTATCATGCGTTATTTGCAGAACAATTCAAGAATCGATTGCAGCGATGGGTTCCACAACGCTATCCTAAAGCTTATGATGCCGTTATGATCGCCGCCGATGCGTATCAGCGGGGCGAAACAGTACCCGCGGTTGAAGCTTTACCCACTTATTTAAGAGAAACAGTCGCTTTACGACGAGGTTCCGATGGATAAATATTTGCTCAGTATTCTAGTTTGCCCATTATGCAAAGCAAGTTTGGTGTATGAAAAATCCGCTCAAGAACTCATTTGTCGCTTTGACAGATTGGCTTATCCTATTCGAGATGAGATTCCGATTATGTTAGAGTCGGAAGCGAGAAGGATATCTTTAGAAGAATACGATCGTTTAAGTTAATAGTAATTTTTACTATTCGCTAATATAAATTGAATAGCAGATGAAGGTTAAAAGCATCATGACAGATGATTTACAACAGATTATTGAGCGGGCAGCACAGTTGATTGCCGAAGCGAGACGTGCATTTGATTTAGAACAATTACGTAGTTCGCTGTTAGGAAAAAAAAGTGCTTTAAATGATTATCTTAAAAAATTATCACAATTACCTGCCGCAGAGAAACCTATATTAGGGCAAGCCGTTAATCAAGCTAAGCAACAAATAGAAGCTTTGCTGCAAGCTCAAAGTGAATTATTAGTCAATCAAGAAATCAACACCCAATTGTCGCGTGAAAAAGTAGATATCACGTTGGCCGGTCGTGGTCAGTCCAACGGAAGTTTGCATCCGGTAACGCGAACCCGAGAACGTATTGAATGTTTTTTTACGAGTGCGGGTTTTACTGTCGAGCAGGGTCCTGAAATTGAGGATGATTACCATAATTTTGAGGCATTAAATATTCCGAGTAACCATCCTGCGCGTGCTTTACATGACACGTTTTATTTTGCGGATGGTTTATTGTTACGTACGCATACTTCACCGGTGCAAATACGTGCGATGCAAGAGGCTAAAGTGCCGATAAAAATGATTGCACCCGGTCGTGTTTATCGATGTGATTCAGATGTCACACACACACCCATGTTCCATCAAGTTGAAGGATTGCTCATCGATGAATCCGCTAATTTTTCTGAGCTGAAGGGTTTATTAACGCATTTTTTACAGATTTTTTTCGAAAAAAAGGATCTTTCGATTCGTTTTCGAGCCGCTTATTTTCCCTTTACTGAACCTTCAGCTGAAGTCGATATTCAATGCGTTATGTGCGCCGGAGCCGGCTGTCGAATATGTAGCCAAACCGGATGGTTAGAAATATTAGGTTGTGGCATGGTACATCCCAAGGTATTAGAAAAAGCCGGTTTAGCACCGGATAAATATCAAGGCTATGCGTTTGGTATGGGCATCGATCGCTTAGCCTTATTACGTTATCGCATTCCAGATTTGCGTTTGATGTTTGAAAATGATTTACGTTTTTTAGAGCAATTTTAATATGAAATTGAGTGAACAATGGCTACGCGAATGGGTTAATCCCAATTTAAGTGTGGCACAATTAACTGAACAACTCACCTTAGCAGGCTTAGAAGTTGCCTCCGTACATCCAGTGGCTGGATTTTTTAATAAAGTCATTGTAGGTGAAGTATTAAGTGCAGTACCGCACCCAGATGCATCACGTTTGCAGGTATGTGAAGTGGATATCGGTACTGAGCGATCGTTACAAATAGTTTGTGGCGCTAAAAATTGTCGAGCCGGTTTAAAAGTAGCCGTCGCGCAAGTGGGTGCGCAACTACCACATGATGTAGTGATTAAAGAAGCAAAGCTACGGGGTATCGTATCGCAGGGCATGTTATGTTCGAATAATGAGTTAGGTCTTGCTGAAGCACCTTTGGATAGCGGTATCTTGGAATTACCCGAGGATGCACCGCTGGGTAAAGATATCCAAGCGTATTTGCAATTAAATGATCATTGTTTGGATATACATCTGACCCCCAATCGAGGGGATTGTTTAAGTATCAAAGGTTTAGCACGTGATACTGCCGCCATAACACAGCAGACTATGATTCAGCCTTCCATCGTGGCGCAGCCCGTTGTTATAGAAGATAAGATTAAAATTACCGTGGATGCAACTGCAGATTGTCCGCATTATGCTGGACGGATTATCCGCAACATCGATACCAAAGCGAATACACCCTTATGGATGCAAGAACGTTTACGGCGCAGTGGCGTGCGTCGTATTCATCCAGTCGTGGATGTGACGAATTATGTGATGTTAGAACTGGGGCAACCTTTACATGCGTTTGACCTACAACAATTAAACAATGAAGTGAGCATACGTCTTGCCCATGCTGACGAACCCATCGACTTATTAGATGGTAAAAAAGTAGCTTTAGATGCAAGTACTTTAGTCATTGCCGATAAAAATCAACTCCAAGCCATTGCGGGTGTGATGGGAGCGGCACATTCAGCTGTCACCGAGCAAACTCAGCATGTATTTTTAGAAAGCGCCTATTTTAATCCTGCACGTATAGCAGGGCGTGCTCGACATTATGGCTTAAATACAGATTCCGCTTATCGTTTTGAGCGCGGTGTTGATCCTGCTATTACAATACCCGCTTTAGAACGCGCGACACAATTACTCACTGCGATAGTGGGGGGGCAAGTCGGGCCGATAGTGCAGGTGCAAGCAGCGACTCACCCTACACCCAGCATAAAGTTTCATCCAGCGCATTTAAAAAAATCTTTAGGTTTTTCTTTCAGCGAAGAAAAAATAAGCGGTATTTTTAAACGCTTAGGCATTAACGTACAACAGGTTGATGCACAGGTATGGCAGGTAACTCCACCGACTTGGCGCTTTGATCTCGCATTAGAAGTGGATTTGATCGAAGAACTAGCGCGGATTTATGGTTATCAGCATATTCCTGTTACGCAACCGAAAAGTTCTTTAACGTTGCCGCCACAATCAGAGGCGCAACTTTCGTTAACGCGCGTACAAAATTTACTCATTGATCGTGGTTATCATGAGGCCATCAATTACAGTTTTACTGCTGCTAAACTACAGCAAACGATCGTTCCCCATTTAGAACCCTTAAGTTTGCTAAATCCCATATCGAGTGAGCTGTCGGTGATGCGCACCAGTTTGTGGCCGGGTCTGTTGAACGTCTTACGTTATAATCAACAACGACAGCAATTGAATGCTCGTTTATTTGAAACCGGTCTTTGTTTTCATCGGCATGCAGGAAAGCTTGAACAGCCAGAATATTTAGCCGCCATTGCCAGTGGTGATAGCTTACCCGAACAGTGGGGTGTCGCTAATAAGCCACTCGATTTTTTTACGATGAAATCTGATCTGGAAGCACTATTAAGTTTAACAGGTAAAGCTGATATTCATTTCATCCCAGGAACGCATCCGGCTTTACATCCCGGTCAATCGAGTAACTTACAGCATGCGGGTAAGGTTATCGGCTATTTTGGCGCTTTACATCCAAAAATAATCACTGAGTTAGATTTAATTGGTCCTATTTATTGTTTTGAACTAGAAACTGGGTCGATGAGCAAAAGACAACTACCGCAATTTAAATCGTATTCTAAATTTCCTATGGTCCGACGCGATATTTCTTTTTGGATCAATGAAAAATATCCTGCACAAACTATTTTGGATGCTGTGAATCATCAAGGTGGCGAGTTGCTGTATCGATCCTTTTTGTTTGATGTTTATTTTGCAGAACAAGAGCCACAGAAACGTAGTTTAGCGTTAGCGCTATGTTGGCAGCATCCAACACGTACTTTGATTGATGCTGAAGTGGATGAATTGGTGCAAAAAGTAGTAGACAAGCTTAAACTGAATTTTGCTGTTCAATTACGGAAATAGAATACTATGAATCCAGTGTTAACCAAAGCTGATTTAATTAACAGCTTGAGACAACAAGAGCCGAGTCTCAGCCGACCTCTAGCTACAAAACTAGCGGATGCTTTTTTTGCAGAGATTGTATTAGCTTTAGAAAGAGGAGAGCCGGTAAAAATTTCCGGTTTAGGTAGTTTTCGACGACGTAAAAAAAAGGAACGACCGGGTCGAAATCCAAAAACCGGCGTGAAGACGATTGTAACTTCACGCAATGTGGTATTGTTTCAAGCGAGTCAGAAATTAAAATCTCAATTAAAAAATCAAAAAGACTAACGCTGTGAGCTAATTATCAGAACCAAAGTAGTCAAGCTGATTAATTTGTAGTTGCGCGTTTATTATCCTAACATTACAATGTGCCCCTTCGGGGCGTAGCGCAGCCTGGTAGCGCACCTGCATGGGGTGTAGGTGGTCGCTGGTTCAAATCCAGTCGCCCCGACCAACACCTATCCCAGCTATCGTTTAATCTTTTGACTCTTCCATCATTTGGCTGTTTATCTGCGTTTGCTTAGTGTAGGATAAATTTGTCGAATGGACGTTTGCATTAAAAAAAGTGTTTGCAATTGAAGAGACTCTTAGACAAATGAATATTTAATGTGGATATACTCACGCGGTTTTTGGCAAAGTTCGCGAAAATGACAAGCTTCTTTAGGAATGCGAATCAGCGGCAATACCGACCAAGATTCAAGTTTAGAGAGTATAATTTATTTAGCTAAAATCAGGAGATAGGCTATGGCCCTTTATGAAAATATCTTAGTCGCGATAGATTTACACCCGGCCTGTGATGAACTTATTTTGCAGCGTGCTCACGCTTTAGTCAAAGAAGGGCATACTAGCTTATCCGTCATTCATGCTGTGGAACATATCAATGCCTATGGTGTGGCGCAAGCTTATCCAGCTGTTATTGATTTGGAAGGTGAAATGCTGGCGGAAGCACAAAAACAATTAGCTGAGTTGTCAAAAAAATTTAATATTCCAGCCAAACATCAATTTGTTGAAGTGGGGTCACCTAAGGTGGTGATACTCGATAAAATGAAACAATTAAAAACCGATTTAATTATCATTGGTAGCCATGGTCGGCATGGGATTGGTATATTGTTTGGTTCAACGGCTAGTGCGGTTATTCATCATTTATCGTGTGATGCGTTAGTCGTAAAAATTCCTAAATAAAATATCGCTAAGAAATAAATTTTAAAGGATGATGCCCCATCATTGTCTCTAGTTAAATCATCACTTGGCATAATATTTTTAATGGATAAGCCTTCTGTTGTTCACGGATAAATTCGTATCTTAACTTTTTTCGTTGACAAAGAAGGCTGTTGCTTTTTTTAAAATCTCACGCTCCATTTTTAAGCATTTGACTTCTTTACGTAACTGCTGCAGTTCTTCTTGTTCATTATTTGTTAAAAGGCATTTTCCTTTAGCTGGCTTTGCTAATTGAATTCCCTCATTTAGCCATCGATTCAGATTTTTGGCATCTATACCTAAAGTTTGTGCAGCTTGCGCTTGTTTATAACCTTGTTCCGTTGCTAATTTTATAGCTTCTAATTTAAATTCTTTTGTAAATTTACTTTTTTTCTTGCCCATAATGACTCCTCAGTACTTTCGCATGTAATTTCGCATGATCAACGAAAGTTATAAGCATCTCACGCAAATATTTTTGCACGTAGGTCATAGTGATTTATTTTCACGTAGTAGAATTTCGAAATTTTAAAACTTATGTTTGTGTACTATTTTAGGGAGACTTTTCTAGCCAGTTAGCTAGGGAAGATACCGTCCAGCCTTGCAATATTATCGAAAAAATTACAATAAAAAAGGTAACGTTAAAATAAAGATAAGCATGTTTTAAATTGGCGATTAAAGGATTCATGGCAAGAATGATGGGAACAGCCCCTCGCAAACCTACCCAGCTAATAAAGACTTTCTCTTTCAAGCTAAACCGAAAAGGCAGAAGACTCAACCCAACAGCAATGGGGCACGCTATTAGCATAAGAAACACTGCTATTAATAACGCTTGAGGGAGAGTAGGAAGTAATGCCAATGGACTTACGAATAACCCTAACATTAAAAACATACAAATTTGACTTAGCCAAGAAAGGCTATCATGTAAACGTAGTATGTTTTCTCGTGAAGGATTTGACTATTACCAATAATAATACCCACGAAATAAACAGCCAGATAGCCACTTCCTTTTAACAATTCAGCAGAAGCAAAAATAGCCATTCCGCTCGCAAAGATAAGCAAAGGGAATAAACTAGGTGAAAGTTTTAGTTTATTCCCTAAATAAATAGTCAAACGGCTTAAGGCAATACCATAGATAGCACCAATAGTAATTTTAATAAATAATTGTGTAAATAAAGACAGACTTAATGAGTTTTGGTTTGATTGTAATAGCTCGATAAGCGAAATAGTTAATAAAACAGCGAGTGGATCATTGCTGCCTGACTCTATCTCTAATGTAGCAGCGACTTTCGATTTAAGCCGAACGTTACCGGAATGAAGCAAGGAGAAAACAGCAGCTGCATCAGTTGGCGCTATAATAGCTCCGAGCAGCAATCCTTCTAGCCATGGTAATTTCAGTGCCCAGGCAGAAAATAGCCCTACCAGTATCCAAGTAACCAACGTGCCTATTAAAGACATGGAGATAGCAGGCAACGCCCCTTCTCTAATTTTTCTATATTCTGTATGCAATCCCGCATCTAAAAGAATAATAGCTAAAGCGATAGTTCCCATAAGATGGGCTTGGTATATATTTTGGAATTGGATTCCCCCTGGGCCTTGTCCCCCAGCAAGCATTCCCACAATAATAAAGACAAGCAAAATAGGCATGCCAATACGTGAAGAAAAATTAGTAACAACAATACTGACAAGCAATAGTAAAGCGCCAACTAATATAATTTGATAAGAAATATCCATATTGAAAGGGCCTATGGGGTTCGAGATAGTTTTGTTGTCTATTATTTTTTATAAAAGGCTCTTACGATCTGAATTCAAGGCGCGTGCTCTAAAATTGAGTCTGCAAGAATATTTTGGTAAATAAGCTATGGGGCACATTAAATGGAACCGCTAAGAGAGTGAGCATAAATCTGGCAGATACTGCGATGTCGAGAGTGTCCAATTTGACTGTTATTTTTGATGTGGTCATTGATACATTCGATTTCAGACTAAAGCCACTGAAAAATACTGGGAAAAACCGGAAACAATTCGCCCAATAAATTAACAATATTTATGCTTGGTCAAAAAAATTAAGATGTCTTCAGATGGCTTGAAATATCACACTTAATAGAAGAAAAACAAGCTTTAAACAGCTTTTTTATTCCTTCCTCGCTAAGACAAAAATGAATCACTATCGCGCCGTTTTATTTTTTTTATTAACTATAATGGCATTTTATTTTCTGAGGAGATAAGCCTTCGTCGACTAGGCAGCGGGCAATACGGCGGGATTCTTTATTCAATATATTAAGCGCAGCGGCATCCATGAATTGTAAGAGTGCTTCTTGGATTTCTCTAGAAAGCCCTATCCTATCCCATTCTTTTTTTAGTTGAGCATCAAATTCAGGATTAATAGAATAGCGCACAGGCTCACTTCCATTTGTAGACGTTTAATGCTTATCAACTAAATCCATGACTTCTTTTTCAGAAAGACCAGTTAGTTTCAAGCAATTCCTGGGAGGGTTGCTCAAAGTATTTTGGAAAAGCTCCACTGCCAAGTTGATATTGCAATAGATGGAGAAGCCGCTTTGCAGCAGATTAATCAGCAAGATTATGATCTCATCTTTATGGATATTGGATTGCCTGGGAATGATGGGTGTGAGGTAACTCGACGGATTCGTCTAAAACAATGGCGGAGTAATCCATCTGTTCCTATTATTGGGCTTACAGCTCATGTTGAGACTGAAAATAAACGCCGTTGTCTTGAAGCGGGAATGGAAGCTGTATTTACTGAGCCATTGACCCCAGCAAAAGCACTAGAAATACTGGAAGCATTTGTGCCTAGTTATCAGAAAACCTCGCCTTATTCTGTTGTATCAGAATCTGAAAATAGTATGGATAAGGAGTTAGCTGTATTAGATGTAGATAAAGCTTTTCAATTAGGGGGTAATAAAGAATTTGTTAAAGAAACATTCACTTTAATGATAAATAACCTGATAGAAAATTTGGATGAGTTTCCACAACTTTTTAAAAGAAAAGAATGGCAAGCCATCAAAGATAGAGCTCATAAATTAAAAGGAGGAGCGAGTTATTGTGGGGCGCTTCGTTTAGAACAAGCTTGTAAGCAGATAGATGATTACATACGCGAACATGGTCCTATTGGACAAACCAATCAACTTTATCAACAATTGATTAAAGAAATGGAATCTGCACAAACAGTATGTGAGGATTATATTAAATAATCTGATAATAAAAATATTTGCTAAAATAAATAAATGTATCTTTTGAAATAAGCCAATTTTTTAATAATTGGCTTAATTTGGGCTAATGAAGATTAATAATATTAATTCATCGCAGGTTTTTGTGCTGGATTGTTCTCAGCTATATTATCTTCTGGCTTAAGAGTAAAAAATGAGCTATTAGATAACGTGAATAATTTCTTTGGGGGCATAGAAGTAAAGTAATCAAAGGCAATAATTGAATCTGCTCCTTTTTCCAATAAAGGAATAATACGATGGGCAACTTCTACATGTTGTTTATCCGTTAAATAATTATCACGATTGGCTTCATCTGAAAAATTCATTTCGAAAACGAAGTTTTTATCGGAAACAGAATCTTGACATTTTCCATAACCAAAAGAAGATATGCCAGGAAGTTCATTAAATAAATTTGTTAATAACTCGAATGACTTATTAATTTCTACGCTCTTACAGGTATCTTTAAATGGTAAGAAGACTACATGGTTTATCGGAGATTGAATAGGCACTGATTGGTTAGTAAGCTGAGTAGAAGGTTCATATTCAATTGAAAAAACATCTTCTTCGTTGAGTGAAGGTTTTAATTGTTCTAAAAGCTCAATATATTCATTTTCTATTTCCGATTTGAATTTAGCAGCGTCACCCTCTATTGCAATTTTTAAGAGGTAATTGTAACCTTTATTTCTTCCTTCGGAACTTTGGTAAGCACCATGCTCGATTAGATAAGTGACCCTATCTATTTTTTTAGATTTTAAAAAATCGTTAAAATGAGTAATAACAGATTTTGAGCATTCTTTTAATGAAAAAAGTTTAATGAAATGATAATTCATATTTTCTCCGATTTATTTAAGGTAAATATTCTTTAAATTTGAGGGATATTTAATCGACAGTTAAGCTTTTCCATACTTTATATTCCTCCAATACATAGGTCAAACCATGTTTAATGGCAACCGACATAATTTCTGCTTTAGAATGACATTGTAATTTTATTTTTAAATGATGCACATACCAACGTGCGGTTAATAATGAAATTTTTAAAAGAATAGCAATTTTTTTTAAGGTATAACCATAAAGGATGTATCTAAAAACTTCTAATTCACGTCGTGTTAGATATTCATTACAAAATGGTTCGCCTAAATAAAAACGTTGCTTTTCTAGGTCAAATTTCCCTTCTTTTTTAGTTAGTAGATACCCAGTTATATCAACATAAGAACCAATAACCCCCACGCAATTTTCATTGTTGTCCATTAATTGTGTTTTTGTAACTAAAATATTGGCTATTCCTTTAGGTTGGGATTGAATTTCAGGAATATTAACTCTAGTTTCCCCAGTTATGGCTTTAGCATCTCCTCTACGATAAAAATCAGCATGTTTTTTCCAGAAAATATCATAATCAGTTTTTCCTATTATCTGACTAGGGGAGTCTAAACCTGCTGCTTCAGCTAGATTTTCATTACAAAAAAGATATTTTAAATTTTTATCTTTAGCAAAAATATAGAGTGATAAATCCGTTAATACTTTTTCTAACATAAAATTATTTTTATTAGAAACTTAAAATAATAAATAACATTATCCTAATAAAATATCAATTGCCCCCTACAAAGATAGGGGCAGACTTAATTCGTAAAAATAGATCAGTTTAGTACTTAATTTAAAAATAACTCCTATATATGATCTGAAATAGATAAAAATAATATATTTACATCCCCTACATTTATAGGGATTTTTTTATTAATGGGATCATTCACAATCCATTTAATGTTAAATCATGATAAGGAAAAATAAAAAATGAAAGAGGAAAAGAATGAAAAAAATATATTAATCGTTGTTTATGCCTTATTAATCGAAGATGACAAGATTTGTCAAGGAGTAATGTATTGTCATTTATCAAATCTTGGCTATGAAGTTGATTTAGCAGAAAATGCCAAAATAGCTATTCAAAAAATACAAAGAAAAAAATATGATCTAATAGCTCTTGATTTAAGAT
The DNA here is from genome assembly GCA_049283295.1 of Candidatus Aquirickettsiella sp. GTDB lineage: Bacteria > Pseudomonadota > Gammaproteobacteria > Diplorickettsiales > Diplorickettsiaceae > Aquirickettsiella. The sequence continues at coordinate 10,142 of JBAPVR010000039.1, read as the reverse complement.
TGCCTGATCAATATGGTACAGAAATTATTAAGGCAGTACGTCGGACCCAATTAAATATAGATACAGTCTTATTAGTATGGAGTGCTCATCTTAATAAGAAAGATCATGAAGCATACCTTAGTATGGGGGCAGATAATGTTTTACCAAAACCTTGCTGTCCAAAATATTTAGAAAAAATCATTCGTCAATCCTTTTTATATCCAAAATACAAAAGAAAGTTCCATTTTCAATTAAAAATAATTAAGAGAAAATTATATAAATTTTTAGAGATTATGGAACATAAAAAAGATTTAGATATCATGAATGAATTTAGATCGCTTCTTAAAGAAGGGATTTTAATATCAGAAGAATATAAACAATGGCTGAACTTTTCCATTAATAATAAGGAAGAAGATTAGCCATGAAAGACACAGTTCTTAAAGTAATAATAAATAAAGAAAATTTACTTTGTGCGTAAAATTTTAAACAAAGTAGAAGTTAATACTTATGAACAGACATTATATAAAGCTTCAAACCTATATCTTCAACATCAAAAAAACCCATTTAATATTTTTTTATTTTCTAAGGTTGGCTTTTATATTGGTTTTTTGGTTGGTATCATCCTTGGAGTATATATTACAAGAGTCATTGCAATTTTAATCAGTGATTTTAAATTAGGGATGTTTAAACTTGTTTTCGTTTGCTTAGAGGTACTAATTGGAGTCGGGGTGCTTATTTTTTTAAGTTCTAGCTTTGGAAGTGCTATAGGGTGGCTGCTTTGCAAATGCTTAAATATTGGTCGTCGAATTAATTCTAAATCTAAAGAAAAGCTTAAAGAAACGATGAAGAATAGTAAGTTTAAAAATTTACCATTAGAGATCCCAACAAAAAAGTATAAATTTAATCGTACTATAAAACCATATTTAACTACTGAAAGAGCTAAAAATATATTCCCTAAGTTTCGTATGAATATTAATTAAATAAATACTATCTTATGAAGATTAGAATTGTTAACGTATTTTCTATAAATAATCAGGGTGGAAATCCCTGTGCCATCGTCGATAATGCTGCGCATCTTAGTACAGGTGAAATGCAGGCCATGGCTACAGATTTCAATCTTCCTGAAACAGTTTTTATCCTTCCAGATAAAAATCAATACTTGCTGCGATTTTTTGCTACCAAAGGGGAGCTTCCTCTATGTTGTCATGGTGCTTTGGGTGCAGCATATTATCTTTTTAATTCAGATCACGGAAAATCTTTTAATATTAGATCTTATCAAACAAAAACCAATCTTGATATAGGCTGTGATGATAATTTAATTGCAATGTCTATCGTAAATAATGGGAAAATAATAGATGACAACTTAGCTCTGGATATTATCAGTAAATTATTAGCTATCGATAAAACGTCTATAAGCGCCCATTTACCCTGCGCTGTAGCCTCTATAGGAAGCCCTAAGCTATTAGTGCCTGTTATCGATAGAAATATTCTATTTAATATGGTGCCTAACTTAGATTTAATCAGTCAGTGGGGCAAAAAACATTCGGTCAATGGGGTTTATGTATATTCAAATGATACCGAACAACCCCATTCTGACTATGTTGGGCGTAATTTTAACCCATTGTTTAGCCATCAAGAAGATATTGCTACCGGCGTTGCGGCTGCCGCTTTAGCTTTTATGTTAAATTTAAAAAATGATAAGAAAAAAAATAATTTTATAATAGAGCAGGGCGCTAACTTAGATAGTTCGAGTCGAATTGATGTTTCTATCGATCCAGAAAAAATTAGTATTAAAGGCGCGGCGTATTTCAATGAATAAAATAAAAATTATTTTTAAAATTATCTTAAATTTTTATTAAGAAAATTTAAGACAAATGATCTAGGAAATAATTTATTGATCCTCTATACTCAAAAAGTGACATAAAAAATAAATTTAATAAAGGAGATGGCAAATGGTTATTGAGACGGTAACAGCGGTTGCGGTGGTTAAAACCGGAAAGGAGATACTTGAAATTCTGCATTTGCTACATGTGGGCCATCTAACTGGTGAAGCCAGTTATAAAAAAGGGAGTTCTTTTATACTCGCTCTAGAGCAGAAGTATCAAAGATGGCTAGATCAAAAAAATCCAGCTCGGCAATTAAAGCGAGAAGCAATAACTCTCTACGACTACCAGGATGCCGGCAGGGGGGAGATTAAGCGTCAAGCGGAAGATTATCTGATTACACTGCAGAAAAGTATTAAGAAATTAGAGAAAGCACAGAAATATTTTTTAGCGATCAATACAACTTTAATAGAACTTGTAAATGCCTTGAAAGATAATAATAACCACCAGTGCCAACTCTATTTATTAACGCTTGAGACTAACTTTAAATTCTTTATAGACAAATTAGACGGGTTTTTAGATTTAATTGCACCGCCACTATCTCGTGAAAGCTTGTATATCGCCGATTTATTATCTGAAACGAAAATCATTGAACGATTCAATAAATATTTAAAAAGAATTAGGGAGAACGTTGATCTACTGGGGAAAACAGAACAACTGATTGCTAATCAGTTTCAGCAAGGCTTCAATTCGGGTCATACATTGTTACCTGCAATAATCTCAAGTTCAGTGCATCCCTTTGAACAATTTCAGCAAGATATTAAACAGTATTTGGATTTACTCAAAATAGAACGGACCAATCCATTAGAGAACAATCCAAATTGGTTGCCCTTGCTAACTGAAGCTGAACAGATAGAAGTCGGACAACGTATTTTTCTACATGCGATGAACGTTGAAGAAAGCTGCGAAGATGAAAAATTACTGATCGCTCAAATTTTCTTACGTAAATCTGTTTCTAATCACTTGGTGAAACAAATGGAAGTTGATGAGCTGGCTTATGAAATGGCTTGCAGTTTACGCAATTGGCAAATTATAAAGTGCAAACAGCTCATTCGATTTCTCATAACACTGGAGCGAAGACAGCCATTGCCGGACCAGGATATGCATGGACTGCTAGCGTGGCTTAAAACGAAAAAAAGAGAGCAGAACCCGGTCGAGTTGTTCACAGAAATTTTAGTTTCACCCTGCCTTTTCAGCGAGTGCAATTTAGAATCAGCACATGCCAAACTCAATAGCTTATTTCCTGAACAAGATTTAGATGAACTTATTAAAAAACATCAGAACAGTTTTTGGGGTAGTATCTGGGAAAAAAAAGATACGCTTATTCAATTGCCGAAATCATTTAATACGAAAATTCCTCGAGAGGATTGCCAAAAAGAAGATAGCTCAGTACAAAGACCCACCATTGTCTCTGCAATGATGCGGAAACTCGCTACAGCGCTTATTGTAGATCTTAAACGGTTACAACTTGAGTTAATGAACAATAAATTTTCTTATTCAAATGAGCAAGCTCGCGCTTGCAAAGAAAAAGAAAAAGCTTTCGAAACACAAAAAAGTGAAGAACATGATGCGGGTGTGGAACGTATCAAACAAGCCGAGACACGTATTATTATTATCTCTTCTTTTACCAATAGCTTATTTCCTTATCTCTATCAGGCCAAAAGGGTCAATGAAGAAGAACAAAAGCTGCAAGTGCCAACCCTCGATGATTTATCACACGTAATTTATAGAGGCGTCGATCCGAACGGAGTTTGTCTCTGGAAAGACAATTCTCAGTCCTTTTCCCGATCAAACCAACTCGTGCATCATTTTTTGCCAGAAAAACCAGGTGATACCAAAACAAAAGCTTGGCTTTATGCTCGTGATGAGTGCCAAGTCAATAGGGTAGCTCTATTTTCCGATTTATTTTCTATTGACCACTTAGCTTTATCACAAGCGGTTAAAAATAATCTTTCAATGCAAGCTATTTTAAAAGACAACAAGCAATTAGCTATCACTGCCCACAGTAAAGCTTTGAGTGGTTTGAAACCAGAAACGATGGAAAAAACAGAGGCTGTTTTTCAGGAATTGAAAAATTACTATGTGTTGGCTTTAGTAAGAGCACATCCAGAGTACCAAAAAGAATTATCATTTAAAAAACAACTCGAATGCTTCATTAAAAATTTCTTTAAATCGACTCAGAAAACTGGAAAAGAACGACTGAAGAGCGTAGAAATATTTGTCGGTGATTTATGTGTTGTATTTTTGGCAGAGGATCCAAATGCCATGAATCAGGCTTTAGATGATTTTGATAAAAATTATGAGGAAAGATTTAAGAAAGAAAAGAAGGTCGATAGCAGTGATCTCTATTCTATAATTAAACAGATGATAGATGGCCCTCTTTTAGCTATCAGACACCAGGTAAGCGGGCATCTTGAAAGAAATACCTTAGAACCACAACTGATTGAACAACAACCAAAAGAGGAAGCGGTAACTACAGAAGATAAAGAGAAGGAAACTGCGCAAGTTCAAGAGCAAGAGGAATGTAAAGAGAAAAAAATTGAGCATAAAGAGACAGAAAATAAACGTAAAGAAAAAGAAGTAGTATTGGAGAAAGTAGCGCATTTAGAGGCTTTAACGAAACAAGAACCACTGCCTTTATCAGCTTCTGTAAACCTTACAACATCAAGGGTGACGCTATTTTCCAAGCCATCTTCATCCCAAACAACCCCAACAGAGGAAGTGGATCCAAATCCTGTTTCAACAAAGTTTTACTATGGCTCCTAACACGGACATTTCAATTGCAGATATGGCAAGCTCGCAGTTCAATCCACCCCTCTGGATAACTGATTGTTTGTCGATGTCTGCGACCAAGCGCAATGAATGGACATCCGATTGGGTCAAATCCTTGCGGGAAGGAGTGGGAAATGCGGATTCACAGGCCGTTGCTTGGGGGTATCAACAACTCACTGAACAACTCAACAGCATGTTGCAACGGCCAAACTCAGCTGACGAGAGCAGTCAGAATGATGGGGTAACTATTTTATTGCGACAGTTACTGGTGATGCAAGTCTATCTAGAGATCGCCGCAGAATACCATCCCTATGTAGTTGACCTCCAAGCAAACCGATGGGCAGAGCAGGCCACCGATGTGATGAGTGCTGTGCCTAAAAAGGTTTACTTAAATCAGTTGAATCTATTAGTAGAAGAAGCCATACGTGAAAAATATGAAAAGCAATCTTTAAACAACACTGTAGACCGTGCTTTATTTAAGATCTATCAGCAGACATTGATCCTATATTTTCAGCAATTATTGGATCGCTTGCGTAATACGACGCAAGACCATCCACCTTGCGATGAAGAAGAGAGTGAATATGAATCCTATATTCGAGTGATTTGTATGTTACATGCTTATACCACTCAATTATCTGCTTTACCCCGAACAGAAACAGAACACTTACCGAGTTTGTTATTGGATCAATTAACACAACTTATAAAACTCACGAGTACATTGGATTTATCGCCTTCATGGATGGAGCGCTTGAAGCAGTGGATACAATGGTGTTTTAACAAACTGAAATTATGGCACATGACAATACCCAGCGCTGCACAAACTTCATCTTCAGCGCTACTGGCTATTAGTCGGCAATTGCGAAAATCAACTGAGGAAACGATTAGGAAAAAAAAATTGCAATCACTTCATTTGATACGAGAACGTTGCTGGCTATATTTTTCATTGTATGAGCAACTCATCAGTCAATGGTGTAATGAAGAAGAAAGGCATGCACTGGAATATCATTCGACTGCGCTGGCCTTATTTGAGAGTTTTATGAGTACTTTTGAATGTCCACCTACGTTTAATAAAGGGATTTTACGTGAGAATCCTCTGAAGTCATACCGAACTACCAAGTTCAACCGAAAGCAAGTCACGCCAGTTCAGCATTGGGAACCCTTATTAAATACTGCCTTAAATAAACTAGGCACTGATTTCTTTATTAGGGGCTGGTTTATCTATAATTGTTATTCTAATAGGGCATCCTTGCTGCACTGGTTGGTTTCTCGACAAGAACCTCGCCTAATGGCTGTTATCAAGGATTACGTAAACAGCGAAGAAAGGGATTTTCAGAGAGATGAAATTTTCAATTTTGATAAAAGAAACCTGTATCGTTTTGTTCAAGCAATTTATAAAGATTTCTGTGCTGATTTAAATTTGATCACACAAATGATCCTAAGTGTTTGGTTTCAAAAAATTGGGATCAGTATCTCTCACGCGGATTTAGCTGCTATTTTATCAAGACCAGGACGTTGGTTATATCATACAAAACAAGAGCCGCCGTCAACACGAGCAACACGATGGGAAGACACTATTCCTAATCTTTCCTATACCTTGTATCATGCGATTGAGTACTTAGGCGCTGGCTTATATTTCTTTCCACCCTTCCAACAACGTTGGTCCGCATTGCAAGACGCATTATCAGCATATCCCGATAATCTTGCAGAATTTGTGCATCATCATCATGCTGAGATTGCCACGATCGTTAAAAAATTATTATTGATATTTCATTTAGATCACAAATCTAAAGCGAGTAGGGATAACGCTCTATTAAATCATTGGGCACAGCGCTATATTCCGCGGATTCAGTCTGTCAAAAATGATTTACAAAAATTCAGAGAGCTAGATCCTGATGAATTACAAAGTTGCCATGCTAAAAGAGCAGCAGACTCCTTATTACGGCGACTGAAAAAAGTCGTACTTGATTGCATGCATTCTCATCTTGGAAGTATGCAATGGATTATCAATGCTCTTTCTTTATCACCTGAGGAATTACAACGAGAGCATAACCAAGAAAACTGTGACTATATCAATAAAGTCAAACAGGCAGACACTGAAATAGCTAAAGCACGCAGAGGTGAAAAAGAGGCGCGCAGGGAGAGAGAAAAAATGCGCAGAGAGAGAGAAGAAATACGTAGAGTGAAAGAAGCCGCATTGGAGAAAATAACACGTTTAGAAGCTTTATTAGCGGAACAAGCACGATCTACTCAACCAGTTCCCGCCAACATAACAAAGTCAGGAATGACGCTATTTTCTGATTCAGCTCCATCCCAAAAAACACCAACTGAGGTTGCCGATCCTAATCCTGTTTTAACAAAGGCTCACTTCTACTAGAAAATAACTGATGTTAAATTACAAATTCATTAGGAGATAACTGAACATGCCCAATCATAGCGATAATGAATGTAAGATTATTTTGGTAGGTAATTTGAGAGTAGGTAAAACGTCTCTACTAAAACGTTTAATTGGTCTGGGCTTTAGTTATAATTATGAGCCTACGATATTTTATGATGTAGCTCTCCTTCAAAAAGAGTCAATAAGACTTCAGTTATGGGAATTATCAGGCGATGAAAAATTTACAACCCTAACAAAATTATATTATAAATCTGCATCAATCATTATTTACGCATTAGACTCATACAAAGTGTGTATTATAAATATGCTAAAATTAGTTAAAAAACCCCCTTGAATTAACTACGTCAATGACGTATTATAATTAATATGCAGGTATTCGAATGGGATGAAACTAAAAGAACGCTCAATCTAGATAAACACGGGGTTGATTTTGTTGATGCCGTTGAAGTATTCCATGATCCAAATCGGATTGAACTAGAAACGGTACGTCATGGTGAAATCCGTTATCAAACGATTGCCAGTGTTAATAATATAGTTTTATTGATTGTTTATACAATTAGGAACAAGGTGAAAAGAATTATTTCTGCGAGGAGGGCTAGTAAAAATGAACGCAAAACTTATTTTGATGCACAATAAACGTCAGAAGGGTAAAACGGCGTGGAAAAAACTTAAAGCAATGACGGAACGACAGATTAAAAAATCTGCAAAATCAGATCCAGATGCTCCTTTATTAACGGCGGCACAGCTGAAAAAGTTTAAGCGGGTATCTCCTACTCAAACAGTCGATATCAAAGCGATACGTACCCGTTTACATCTCTCTCAGGATGCATTTGCTCATTATTTTGGTGTAAGTATAAGAACTATTCAAGAATGGGAGCAACATAGAAGGGAGCCTACGGCAACAGCACGGAATTTTCTTAAAGTCATTGAAAAGGAACCAAAAGCAGTATTGAGGGCATTGACTAAATAGTAAATTTTTATTCGATATTTATAAAAATAAAAAAATCTTACCCATGATGGATAGTATAGCAGTGCAGTTTTATCGATTAAAACAAGATTGTCGTTTTAGGTTTCTCAATATAACGCTTATTCTTTTAGTCGGCTTAATACTAAGCAATAAATTACTTTTATGTTTGTTGGGATTGCCTAATACGGCTTGGCCCTGGAGTTTTATCGATGTTATACGTCATGGCTTTGTTATTCCGACATTGATTGCGTTTACAATGGTTTATATGCCGATGAGTGCATGCTGTTTATGGTGGGCCGGCGGTATTAAACGTGTGATTGCCCAGCAGATACTATTTTATTGGGGTTCTATCTTACTTTTAAGTATATTGGGACTCACATTCTTTATCTATTGGGAACAGATAAATCTCCAACCTTATCCTTGGTTTATAATCTCACTCTTCTTACGATTACCTGAAAAAAGTGAAAACCATTTAATCCTTTGTTTATTAGCCAGTTATTCATTGTTGTTTATGGTGTTGATATGGAAATGCTTTTCGACAAAAACCAGCGCTGAAAAAGTATTTGGCCAAGCACACTTTGCGAATGCTTTTGAAATTCAGAAAGCAGGATTGTATGCTGAACAAGGACTTATTCTGGGAAAAGCCTATGGTAAAACGTTAAAGCTTCCTGGTTTTGAAGGAGCTTTAGTAGTTGCACCGACAGGAAGCGGTAAAACTACGGCAATTGCGATACCTAATTTATTAGAATGGACAGGCTCTGGCGTATTTAATGATTTAAAAGGGGAGCTGTATCGGCTCACTGGCGCTTATCGAAAAAACAACCTACATAATGAATGTTTTTTATGGGCGCCGGCTGATATCCATAAAAATACGTCCTGTTATAACCCGTTTTTTTATGTGAGCGATCATCCTGATTTACGAATCAGAGATTTACAACTGATTGCGGAAACATTGATTCCTGCGACTAAATTAGGCGATGGTTTCTGGGATCAATCTTCTCGTGAAATATTTCTAACGCTTTCGCTATATTTATTAGAATCAACAGGAACGGCCACCTTATCCGATATTCATGATCTATCTAAACAAAAAGGCTTTTTTGCATGGCTTGCGAATGAAATTATTGATCATGAAGAATTTTCAAAGTCACTCAAGCAAAATGCTTTTGCATTATTAGGTGCTGATGAGAAAACTCAGAAAAATATCTTGAAAGACTTTCATTCTCGAATGGGGCTGTTTAACGATCCTTTGGTAGGTTATGCCACGAGTAAAAATGATTTTGATTTTAGAGAGCTTCGTAAAAAAAAGATGAGTATCTATATTCAAATTCCGGATGGGGATAAGGAACGGCTCAGTCCGATTTTAACCTTATTTTGGGCGCAACTCATTCATGTGATTTCAGAACATGAGCCTCAAGCGGATGAACCTTATGGTGTGTTGGCACTCATGGATGAATTTGGCAATATGGCGCGTATTAATAAATTAAAAGATGGTTTGTCTTTTTTACGAAGCTATCGGATGCGTTGTATTATTATAGTGCAGTACCTTGCACAGATTTATTCAGTCTATGGTCGTTATGATGCAAAAGGATTTTTAAACAGTAAGGTTAAAGTGGCTTTTGCCTTAAACGATAGAGACGATGCTAAGTTTTTTTCAGAATCCTTAGGCAGCAAGACCATCAAAGTATCTTCTAGCTCAGTGAGTACAGGCCATGGGGATCATCCAGGTTCTCGAAGTGAAAATATTAATTTCCAATCCCGCCCCTTGATGACTTCAGATGAAATCATGCAGCTATCAGATAAAAAGGCCATTATTTTAATGGAAGCAAGAAATCCGATTAAGGCTGATAAATGCTATTGGTTTAAAGACCCTCGTTATCGATTTTTACCTAGGGGAGATTGATTAATGATAAATAGTAGAAGGGTAAAGGTCTTCCATAGAACAGCCAGTAATACTTTTTATTTTCTCAGGAGATAAGCCTTCGTCGACTAGGCAGCGGGCAATACGGCGGGATTCTTTATTTGTAGTAGTTCCGACCTAATCGTACAAAGAGCTTGAAAAAGCGAGAGTTTCCGGTTTTGATAGAAGTGTAAAGCTTTGAATCAAAACATAAAAATAGAGGAAACTCTCATGTTACATACTACTGAT
>JBAPVR010000038.1:0-23446 GCA_049283295.1 Candidatus Aquirickettsiella sp. | reverse complement strand
CCTGCTCCAATAAGACGAATATTGTTGAAACGATACGTAAACCTAACGGTCATTATTTTTTCATTAACCTTACCGAAACAATAATAACGTTTCTCATGCTCACTATGCTCCAAATCCTCTGCAATGATGCGATTTTTATCTAAAAAGGCTTTTTGGGCTTCAGTAAAAGATACTCCATGTTTCATACGATTGAAGGTATCTTTGCTAGCGTCCCACTCAAATTTTACTTTTTTCATCTCTTAATTTAGTATGGTTAATAGATTTCATTTTGTCAATATTATTATAAATATAAAAGTATTGATAATAGTATTTATCAAAATTTAAAATTCTATTCGAAAAACAGAAAAAACGCTTATGACAAAAAATATACGATAATAAATTTTATCGGATGTTATTCCTGGATTTTGAATAAGAAGAGGCTGTCTTTTCCCTATAATTGACAGCATTTGAGCTATGTTTCCTTTTTCTGCAATAATCTGCTGCAAAACGTGAATTTAAGCTAAAAATGTAAACTCCAATTTTTTTATTGTATGAGACAATTCGTCAATGTATTTTGCTGAGTTTGTCTTAAAAAATAGAAAGTTACCTGTACATACTTTATTAAATAGCTGTCCTGTACCTAGTGTAGTAATTAATATCAATAAGTTACCTAAAATTTGTTTAAAACCACGATGTTTATCTAATTCAGGTCGCTCTTGGTTAATGATATCTAGTGCTTTCTCTTTATAAACTTTAGAATTAAACTTTTTCTTTATAAAATAATTATGGTTTAAATCGCGTAATAAATAAACTATATTGCTAGCTTTACAATATGCTAGGATATAGTCGCGATCACGTAAATTTTTAGCTTTATTTTCAAGTTCATTTAATTGCATATCAATCTGGGCATAGATTGACATTTTTTCACTTATAGCATTTTCTGTATTAATTTCGAAATCTTCAGAGTTATCTTCATTAAGATAGCTACAGCTTTGAACTTCTTCTTGCTGATATATCTTCAAGTAGTTTAATATTGAAAATGTTTCTTTTAAGCTTATGACATCTTCTCTCTGAGTTTCTAAATATCCAGTGCTATATTCATTAGGATAGCTGCAACTTTGTGTTTCTTCTTGATGAAATATATTCGAGTTTTCTAATTCAACATTTTCAACAACTTCTACTAAGGATGTTTTTTTGTTTATGATATCTGCTTTATGAGTTTCTAAATTTCCAGTGCCATCTTCAAGGTAGCTGCAACTTTGTCCCAGCTTTTGAAATACACTTAGGTCTTCTAATTCCATATCTTTTCCAGCTTCAACTAGTGCTACAAAATCAGGATCATTTATATCTTGATAGAGACCCCCAAATTCATCAAACATACGTGTAACGATATTTGCTTTAATACACTCCCAAATTGCTTCTACCCCACCCTCCTTTATTTGAGTTATTAGATGAATAAGTGCTTGGTCTGTATTTGATTCAGTGAATTTCTGTAAATATTGTATTGTTTCTTCACGAGTAACGATGGGTAATTTAAATGAAGCAGTTTTTCTTGTAACAAATTGGATTTGACAATCAGGATGAATACCTTGTAATTTCTCAATAAATTTATTGAATGTTCCTGCCGCACAAATGGGTACATCGAGACCACCTTGATCGATACCTGATTCTGATAAATTATATCCTCGTTGTATTTCATAAAGCGCTTCGACGAATTGTATTTCTGCATCTTCAAGATCGCCGTGCCTATTATTACTATCATGGATTGCTAAATAAACTAAAGCCAATAACTGTCTTGTTGAGGGGTCTTTAAAATAGTAATTAGACGCTATAATCCTTAAAAAACCCCGCTTAGCAGCTGTATTTCTTTCTGAATCATTTGATAAATTTTCAATGTAGGTTTGCGCTTTTCTAATAATACTTTCTAAACCAGCACCTTCAATCTCCAATTGATAACGCTTAAGTAATCGAGCTACAGATACAGAAACAGAATGATGAACACTAGCGGTATGAGTACTTTGTTTACCGTTAAAATTGGCTGTAATATTAACAACATCATTAATAGGATGATGAACAGGATAAAGATCTATAATATTTTCAATGGTAACCTCACCATTTATTATTCTTTGTCGCACATCGGGATATTGCAATGCAAGCATTGTGTTTTGACGTTCACGTGAAGGGATTTGTAGATATTGATCAAGCGTAATAATGCCCTCAGCAATTGCCTGTCGCCCTTCGACTGAAAAGAGATCTATCATGGTATAGCGTTCATCCGGCGGGATTTGTAGATATCGCTCGAAAGTAATAATACCGTCAGCCATCGCCTGTCGCCCATCGGGTAAAAAAAGACGGCTCATAGACCAGCGATCATCCGGCGGGATTTGTAGATATTGCTCGAAAGTAATAATACCGTCAGCCATCGCCTGCCGCCCATCGAGTGAAAAGAGATTTTTCAGGGTATCGCGATCATCCGCCGGGATTTGTAAATACTCCTCGAGAGTAATAATACCGTCAATAATTGCCTGTCGCCCTTCGACTGAAAAGAGATCTATCATGGTATAGCATTCATCCGGCGGGATTTGTAGATATCGCTCGAAAGTAATAATACCGTCAGCCATTGCTTGTCGCCCATCGGGTGAAAAAAGATATTCCATACTATTGTGATGCGATGGAATTTGTAGGTATTGTTCGAAAGTAATAATACCGTCAGCCATCGCCTGTCGCCCATCCGGTGAAAAAAGATATTTCATGGTATAGCGATCATACGGCGGGATTTGTAGGTATTGTTCGAAGGTAATAACCTTATCAATAAGTGCTTGTCGTATCCCTGATGGAAACATACGATCCATATCCCAGCGATGATTCTGGGGGATTTGTAGATATCGCTCGAGAGTAATAATACCATCAGTAATTGCTTGTCGTCCCTCTGATGAAAAAAGATATATCATACTGCTGCGATCACCTTCTGACATTTGTAGATATCGCTCGAGAGTAATAATACCGTCGGCAATTGCCTCCCTCCCTTCGGGAAAAAAAAGAAATTGCATACTCCAACGTTTATTCAATGGGATTTGGAGATATTTCTTGAGTGTAATAAAACCGTCAATAACGGCTTGTCGACCATAGGGTGAAAATAGGTACCGCACGCTGCTGCGTTCAACAAGTGGAATTTTTAGATATTGCTCAAGTGTAATTACGCCTTCAGCAACTGCTTGCTGGCCATTAGGTGAAAAAAGGCATTCCATATAATAGCGATCCCCTGATGGGATTTGTAGATATCGTTCGAGGGTAATAATACCCTCAGCGACTGCTTGCCGCCCATCGGGTGAAAAAAGATATACCATGCTATTGCGATCACCTAATGGAATTTTTAGATATTGTTCAAGGGTAATAACGCCTTCAGCAACTGCTTGTCGCCCCTCAGGTGAAAAAAGGCATTCCATATAATAGCGATCCCCTGATGGGATTTGTAGATATCGCTTTAGGGTAATAACGCCCTCAGCAATTGCTTGTCGCCCATCAGATGAAAAAAGATATTTCATACTATCGCGATCACGCGATGGAATTTGTAAATATTGCTCAAGAGTAATTACACCTTCGGCAACGGCTTGTCGGCCATTAGGCGAAAAAAGAGACGCCATATTTCTACGTTTATGCCATGGAATTTTCAAATATTTATTGAAGGAAATAATATCCTCAGCCATTGCTTGTCGGCCATTGGGTGAAAGAATATCTTGTATATCCCGGCGTTCAAACAATGAGCTTTGTAGATATTGATCGAGAGTAATAATGCCGTCAGCAATTGCTTTCCGCCCATCGGATGAAAAAAGAAACTTCATACTCCAGCGTTTACACAAGGGGATTTTTAGATATTCCTTTAATGTAATAATACCGTCTATTATCGCCTGCCGCCCATCAGCTGAAAAAAGATATTTCATGCTGTCGCGTTCATACCGTGGAATTTTTAGAAATTTGTCGAGTGTAATAATATTGTCAGCAATTGCTTGTCGACCATCGGATGAAAAAAGATAGTCCAAACTCCTGAGCTCATAGTGTGGGATTTGTAGATATTCCTTTCGTGTAATAATACCGTCAGTAATTGCTTGCCGAGTATAGTAATAAAGATTTTTATGAGAGTCGAAGCCCGTATGAGAATCGAGGCCTATGATAGTTTCAAGAGTAATCTGGCCATTTATTATTCTTTGTCGAGTATGAAAATCTTGCAATGCAATGATTATATTTGGGCGATCACGACATGGAAATGAATGATATTGATCCCAGGTAAGAACACCTTCAGCAACGGCTTTCCGCCCAGCCGCTGAAAAAAAAATTTCCGTCAAATCACGATAATGTGTTTGTAGAAGATACTGTTCTAGTGTAATAGTGCCCTGAGCAACCGCTTCCCGTCCATCCGCAGAAAAAAGATATTCCATGCTATAACGATTACGCCATGGAATTTCTAGATATTGTTCGAGAGTTATAACACCTTCGGCAACGGCTTTCCGCCCATCCGCAGAAAAAAGATATTTCATACTTTTACGTTCATTTGGTGAGATTTGCAGATATTCCTCAAGTGTAATAATACCTTCAGCAATCGCTCGGCTCTTATTGAATGAAAAAAAAGATAATAATTTTTGAAATATTATTGGCATAATGAGCACCTTTAAAAGTGTTAGTCAAAAACTAATTATTCTGTTTGGATAGAAAAATGTAGGTTCCATAGAGTAAGATATATTTTTTCATAATCTCCTGAGCATCATTAAAGTATAATTTCTTTTAAGAAAGATTATAATTATTATATAAAAGTTTATTTATTGAATAAAATAAATTCATTTTCTTCATCTAATTTTTCTTTGGATAGAGATGATTAATTTGGGACTTCCTATGCAGGCTATAATGCAAGGTAAATGGATGAGTAATTTCAAAAAAACCTAGGATGGGTTACTGTTGGATCAGGCGAGACTGTCTCCTCATCTGCATCACTGTAGGTACTGGTTCGTTTTAAAAGTATTTCCAGCGTTTTTTTAATCTCGGCTTGTTCTGCTCTTATCTCCGCATTTTTTGATATAATCTCTGCATTTTCGACTTCCATCTCAGCCTGTCTTGCTCTTATCTCTGCATTTTCTGTTTTCATCCTAAGAAACCATTGATTAAGCTCTTCTCTAAATATTATGAGGTCTTGCTCAAGTTTCTCTCTTAGCTTATCAAGCTCTAATTCCCAGGACGGAATACATTGTTTTAAGATGACAAAACCTTGATTCAATCTATCGAATGAGGCTTCAATTAATTGTTGAAAACTTTGAAACTGTTCTGTTTTTATTTGAGCGATAATTTCATCGGCACCTGACTTATCGGGATGAAATAACAAGCTACTATGTCGAAAGAAATAGGTAAACCGGCTTTGTAAATGATCCGACCAGTTTAACATTTCCCGATAGTTAACGCGTTGGTGTTTTGTTTCATAGACTAGTCGTTCATAGTCAGATAAAAGTGGTTCAATCAATCCTTCTAAACTTTGTAAGCATTGCTGTAAAAACAATTGAATTTCTTCATAGGGGGCTGGATTTTCCTTTAACATTTTCTTTAAGGCCTGTTGTTTAAGTGCTAACCATTCATTAATTGAACTCAATGAAGAACTGAGATCAGCGCCTAAACCTGGACTAAAGACCCTTTCAGTCACTGCAGGCCCAACATAAACCAGATCTTGACAGGAATTTTCTTCAATGGTCTTAAGAGGCTGGCACCAATGATGAAAATAGTTTCTTAGTATCTTTCCAAGCTCTGAGTACTCTTCATCTAATTTCTTTTGTACCGATTCACGCTCACAATCTTCAGGTAATTCACTTAAATAACGATTTAATAATTTAAAAAAAACTCGTTGCCTTTTTTCTTCATGTTGAGTTAATAGGGAATCAAGGTTTTTTTCCATCCATTGGGCATTCCCTGCATAGGCTTCAAGACGCTGTTCTAAAATCAAATGATCACGCTTTAATTCATTCATGAATAAATTGACAAAACGTTGTTCAGGCTCATACCGTATCAAACGTCGTTCGGATAGTGGATTTTCTTGATGAATACGCTGAAAAGCAAGACAACGCTGATAATAAGACCAAATTATTATTCGATTATTAATATCAGTAAATAAACGTAATAACCAGCGTCGCCAAAATGGTTTTTGCCAATAAACCGTTATTTGTTGTTGTAATTCATCCGGTGTTTTTTTAAAGAGCTTTAAGTTCTCTAAATCTGCTTGCTCTCGCTGCCATAAAGGATTTTCTTTACTAAGCTGAGGGGAGATTTCAATAAAACCTCCCCATTTTATTCCCCACCACCAAGACATCCACTCAAAGGGTTTATAGGCAAGTTGTCGGCCTAGGTCTTCGATAAACATCACAAGCACCCTCCTTAAAACCTTTACATTAGCGGCGAAAAAACGAAACATTGGGTTTTGCTGTTTGGTCGGCCGTTTCCTCCTCTGGAGTAGCTTGGGCACTGGTTCGTTTCAACAATATCTCCAATGTCTTCCTGATTTCTGAACTTTCTGCCTTAATTTCTGCATTTTCTACCTCAAGTTTATGCTGTTTTGCTTCCATATCAGCTTGTTTTGCTTTCGTTTCAGCAAGTTCTTCTTCTACTGCCATTAATTTTTCTTTTGTTTCATCTAGCTGTGTTTCTTTCTCAGTTTGTTTTATTTTCAGTTCAGTATTTTCTGTTTTTAATTCTTTTTGTTCTTTTTCACGATCTTCAGTAAGTTGTTTAATTTGCTCTGCTTGATCTTGTATTGTTTTGTCTTGTTGTTCAAGAAGCTGATCTTTGCTGGCTTTTAACTGATCATCAAATTCATCCACCAATTTTATCGCCTTATCATGTAAGGAAGAGACATTAAAAATACCTCTTAAGGCATTGACTGACTTTCCTTTCATTCTGTGCATAATCTTTTGAACTTCAGAAAATGCAGCATAAGTGAGACCTAGGGGACTCTGATTAATTACTTTAAGACTTTCATCTAAATCTTTATAGATTTGTGCGCACTCCTTATCTCTCGCTTCAGATGGGTTTTGTAGGCCTAACATCTTATTCCAAGTCGTTAATGCTTCATAAGCGATAGACATTAACAGCGAAGGATTATCCTTTTTCACCAAATGCAAACTGTATTTGTCTAAATGATTTTTTAAGTTTGTAAAGACTTGAAGTAAACCGGAATAATTCTTTAAACGTTCGGAAGTCAGTTGAATCAAGCGAGAATCTCGACGAATATAATCAACCACGAAATTTTTTAATGCTCCCGGACTTTGAAAGACTTTTACTAAAAAGGGATCTTTTTCATCAGGAGGAAATTCAAATAAGTCTGCCTTAGCTGCTAATAAATTTCTTAATGTATAAAGACTTTCGTTCTGTAAGGTCTTTTTCAACAAAACATAACCAATAGTTTTACTTTCATTAGCAACACGGAGTTGTAGCAGATCAAACTCCTTTAATTGATCATTCCGCCGAATATGATCAAGTATCAGTCTTTTTATATTTTCTGAGCTTTGCAGGGCTTTTACTAAAAAAGGTTCTTCCTCATCAGGAGGAAACTCAAGTAAATTAACGTTCGCATTTAATAAGGTCTGGACCACTTTCTGATTGTTAGTTTCTAAGGCCTTTTCCAGCAAAGTAAAACCGACGGTTTTGGTTGTACTAGAAGGTACATCCAAACGCAATTTAACGAGAGAAGGAGATTCTTCATTAATCAGATAATGATGTTTTTGATAAATAGGTCGCAGAACATCCGTGTAATTTCCATTGGTAATCGCTAGAGAATCTTGACTTCTTAATAAAAAATCAAATTGTTTTTCTAATTGCACCTGTTGTAAATTTTGATAGCGAGTAGGTTTGAGCTTTTTAAGGGACTCTAACAATTCAACAGCCATTTGAAATAAATTATCTTGCGATAAATATTTTTTTTTAAATCGCTCTAATCCTGATTTAGCTAAATGTTGTTTTAAAGGTTGATAGGCTTCTAATAAGTCCGGATCTGTTGGTTCCGTCAGTGTTATTTCTATTTGATAATTTTTATCTAATAGATCAGCTAAGGCGGTAAAAGCAGTGCTATTAAGAGCACTATTGCCTAAATTTAGAGACTGAAGTGTAGGATGTTGCTCTAAGATTCGACAAAGCTTTTCCCAAGAAAAAGAATCAGCTTCGATCATATTGAGATGTAAATGTTTTAATTTTTTATTGGCTAAAAAATGGGTTAAATTTATCTGCTTAGACAGCGAAAAAAAACTGATACTTAATTCTTGTAAAGCAGAATTTTGAGCTAATGAATTGAGTAATTTACTATAAAATTCCTGAGTAGCTTCCGCATCAAGCTGATGAATGGGACAGAAAAATAGCTGATCTAACTCGATTGAGCTCCAGGATTGAGTTAACAAAGAAAGTAAAGCTTTTTGTAATGCCTCCAGTGGAGTTTCTGGTTCCTCTGGATGAAAAACTACATCTAAATCTCCGAAATTCAAAGGTGTAGTAAAACCATTAAGAGATCCCATTTGACTAATAGCGACATCTCCATAGCCATCCGCCCAACGACGTGGAACATGAGTTATTACTGATCCTGAATCATGCCTTTTCCGTAAGACATCAGGAATCATTTGAATATCTTTTAGGCGAATGCGTAAGGGAATGCTAAATTTGTTTTCTTTGAGTTGTTTAATACTTCTCTCAAGATCCTGAATATTTTTAGAAGAAAGTTCAGCGTTTTTTAACTCAAAAAAACCATTCTCAGAAAAATTTTTTAATGCAGAGGGAAAAGGCATAATTAACTCCTTTTGTTATAGTTATTCCTTTTTTATAGCCTTTTAAAGTTTAATTGATCTTTATTATCTTGACTAGATAAATTTAGATTTAAATTTATTTAATTTCATTTATGATAAGCTATGTTTATTTTTAATTACACGCTTTAACTTTCAAGTAGATCCATATGCTAAAAAAATTCTTTTTATTTTGTGTATTAAGTTCCTTTACACTCGTTCAGGGGTGCGCTGGACCATCACCAACTACTCTGATTAGTTTACCCAGTAAATCAGTTACTTGTCCCGTTATTCAGGCTTGCTTTACACCAGGTCAAGATTGCACTCATCAAATCACCGAACATATCGCTAAAGCTGAAAATTCTATTCTTGTTCAAGCCTATGGTTTTTCTTCAAAAGATATCGCTGATGCATTGATAGCAGCTAAGAGCCGCGGCGTAAAAGTTAAAGTTATATTAGATAAAAGCCAACGTAAACAAAAATATAGTTTATTACATTATATCGTCGAGACTGGTATTCCTGTCTGGATCGATACCAAACCGGCTATTGCTCATAATAAAGTCATGATTATCGATGATAAAGAAGTCATTACCGGCTCATTTAACTTTACCGATGCCGCCCAAAAACGAAATGCGGAAAACATAGTATTTATCTCAGACACCAAACTAGCAAAAGAATATACTCAAAATTGGGAAAGTAGAGAGAAGCAATCGATACCCTACCCTAAGTAAAAGACATATCGAGTCATAGATGTAATCATCTATTTCAATATTTTTTAGCACTTCTTTTTATCTAATTCACTAGGTATTTGTTATTGCATATCGCGTATCCTTTTTTCGTTTAATTCTCTAGAGAAGAAATATAAGCACTTGCTTCCGCTTTTACAGCGATCATTTCCTTGTTCATTTCAGCGTAAAATACTTTGGAATTTTTAGCAGAATCCATTTGTAAACACGTTATAAGTTTTTGGCAAGCTTGCTCTAAACGAAGCGCTCCACAGTAACTTGCTCCACCTTTTAATTTATGAGCTCTATCTTTGATGGCTTCCCATTCTTTTCTTTTATAAAGTTGTGGAAGCTCATTCAAATCTTCTATCAGGCTATTTATCATTAAAGTAAATGCTTCTTTAACAAACTCTTTACTACCCACTAAATTAAAAGCTTTATCCACATCTAATATAGCTAAATCTTTATCCATAATATTTTCTGATTCTGATACAACAGAATATCGCGATGAGGAGTTCTGATAATTGGGCACAAATGCATTCAGTATTTCTGCTGCTTTTCCTGGGGTCAATGGCTTAGTAAATACAGCTTCCATTCCCGCTTTAAGACAACGACGTTTATTTTCAGATTCAATGTGAGCAGTAAGCCCAATAATAGGAACAGATGGATTACGTCGCCATTGCTGTAGACGAATCCGTCGAGTTACCTCACACCCATCATTCCCTGGCAATCCAATATCCATAAAGACTAGATCATAATCTTGTTGCTGAATCTGCTGCAAAGCCGTTTCTCCATCTATTGCAATATCGACTTGGCAGTGGAGTTTTTCCAAAATATTTTGAGCAATCTTTGCAGGAATTGCTTGATCTTCAACGATAAGAATCCGATTTCCGGAAGAATCCGATAATTGATCAGCAACAGGCTCATTAGCCGCTGATTTAATAAATTGTGTCGTAGTTAATGCCTCTAAAGAAGATAAATCATTTTTTTCAACACCTAAACTATCCATAAGCAATGGTTCTTGAAAGGGAATTAAGCAAGTAAAGCTTGAACCTTGCTTAGATTGACTTTCTAAGTAGATCTCTGCTTGTAAGTCATCAAGAAATTGCTTGATAATTGACAGGCCCAATCCAACTCCTGAATAAATACCCTCATAAGAAGGAACAAAACGTTTGAATCGTGTATAAAGATCCTGTTGTTTGTCAATTGGAATACCGATACCTGTGTCACTGACCATTATTTTAACAACCAATTGCCGCGACTCATGTTTCATCAATTTTACAGTAAGCTTTACCTCTCCCTGTTGTGTAAACTTTATGGCATTTGTAATCAATTCCAAGATGATACGTTGTACTCGTATTGGATCACCAATCACATAAGCCGGAATTGATTTATCATAATCCAAACTTAATAATAGTCCTTTTTGTGTTGCTTTAGCTTGATTCAGTTGAATAACTAACTTCAATGCTTGATGCAGATCAAATTTCTTTTTTAAGAGTGGAATTTCACCACTAGCCACTTTAATGCTTTCTAATACTTTATTTAGAAATTCAAGCAAGGCATCACTGGATTGGACGAGATCTCCAGCAAATTCAGAAACTTTTTTTGCATTATTGGCTTGTGACTGAATAATCTGAGCACAACCTACAATACCACTTAAGGGTGTTCGAATATCGTGTCGCATATTGGCCAAAAATTCGGTTTTAGCTTGATTAGCTGCCTCGCTACGCTGCTTTTCTTCTTTTAATTTTTGTTCATTTTTTTTTCTCTCTGTAATATCTACAGAAATTCCTACTACACCTATCACCTCTTTACCTTTATCATCAAATATAGGAACTCTGCTTGAAACATAATAAACGGGTTCACCTTCTTTGTTGTATAAAGGCGGTTCTTCAACATTAAACTTTCCAATCCCTGTTTCCATGACCTCTCTATCATCGTTTTCAAAAGATTGAGCCTGTCCTTCGCTCCATCCAGCGAGCTCAGCCATTTGACTATAATTAATACCCGCAAAATCTTCTAATTTTTTTAAATTTAATAGCTTTAAAATATTATTGTTACAACCCTGGGTAATACAATTTCGATCTAGCCAATAAACATTATTAGGCATATAGCTAATTATTTTAAGGTAGTACTGGTGTATTTTTTTGACGCTATCTAATTTTGAATAAAATAAAGGAACTTTATCCTTATTATTAGAAATTTTTTTCTTTTTATGCATCCCTTTTCTCCAAAAAATAATCAAATATGAATTATTGTAATTCTATTATTTTTGATTTACCTATACAATAATAATTAGATCTAAATATCTAAATAAGATGCATAAAAAAGAAGTTTTTTATAGAAAAGGACTCGCACAATTATCATATGATCAAGACTTTAATAAATCAGATTTATTATGATAGGATGCGCCACCCAAAAATCTATTATTAGAAGTATAATTATGTTTCCATTATTCAAAAAATCCTCCTCCTCTGGTTCTTCATCTAAAGCTCATTTATCTTTTCGACTCATGGAAGAAAAAGACTTAGAAATGGTTATGAATTGGTGTAAGGAAGAAAAATGGAATGTTGGGATGTATGACGCAGCTGCTTATTATGCACTTGACTCAAAAGGACATTTTCTTTTCCTGTTAGATGAGCAACCAATAGGTGCAATTTCAATGGTTAAATATAGCCATAATCTATTCGCTATTGGACCGTTCATTGTTAAAAAAGAATATCGTAACAAAGGTTTTGGGTCACAAATATGGCAATATGCTATTGAAATACTAGAAAAAAATAATAATGCTACTGCCGGTTTATATTCCGTTCCCGCACAAATATCACGTTATGCGGCTTCTGGATTCCAATCAGACTTTCATATTCAACGTTGGAAAAAAATTTTTATAAAACCACCCACCTCTAAAATGGAAGAAACAACAACAAATCTTAAACAACTGAATTCAATTCCAATTGAATCTATTATTGAATATGACCAAAGTATATTTTCAGTATCAAGAAAAAAATTGCTGGCTAAATTTATTCAAAACGAAAACATAATTGGGTTTGCTTCAACAGATGATAGCGGAAAAATAACAGGTTTCGGATTAATTCGACCTTGTATAGAAGGATATCGAATAGGCCCTTTATATGCAGACCATATCGAAAATGCGCAAAAATTATTTCAAACATTATTAAACCATGCGAATAGTACCATATTCATCGATTCTCCCTCTCATAACCCCCATATTGAGCAGTTTACTAGCTATTTTAATTTAGATCGTGTCTCAACAGAAGACACAGTCGCAATGTTCAGAGGAGAAATTCCTGATTCTTTGATAGCAAATAATCATAAAAATTATGCTATTTGCTCTCTTGAAATAGGCTAATTTATTTGAAGTATTAATAATAATTCTGATATGTATAAAAATAAAAACGACGACACTTATCTTCTTCAAATTGGACATGGAGAAAATTTTTCTTATAAAAAAAATACATCAGTCAACGAGTTCATTGAATTTTATGCTGAATCAACACCCGATTCTGCGGCTATACGATTTAATGACTTCTCTATTAATTATGTTCAACTCAATCGAAAAGTAAATCAACTAGCAAATTTTTTAGTAAAACAAGGATTAAATACAAAGGAAAAAGTTGCCATTTATTTTATGCCTAGCCTGGAAATGGTTATTAGTATCTTGGCAATTTTGAAAATAGGTTGTTGCTATATTCCTCTTGATATCCATTACCCGATTGATCGTTTAACTTTCATACTTAATGATTGCTCCGTCGCTTATCTATTAACACAAGCAACACTTGCATCTACTTTCACTAAGGAAAATATTAAAACCATCGTCATCGATGAGAATACTGAAGTCATTAACACACAGGAAGATCTATTTGTTTCAACAAACACTACTAATGCATTAGCTTATATTATATATACTTCAGGAAGTACTGGAGTCCCTAACGGTGTTAAAATTCACTGGCAGGCCATCAATAATCATATGGCATGGATGAAAGAAGAATTTCAGTTTACAAATAAAGATAAAATCTTATTGAAAACACCCTTATCTTTTGATCCTTCTGTATGGGAATTACTTTTACCTTTCTATGTAGGGTGTGAATTAATAATAGCCCCGTTTGGAGCTAATATCGATCCTAGTTTGCTGATAACAACACTAAAAAAGCAAAAAATCACAACTTTGCAAGTTGTGCCGTCCTTATTAAAGGAGTTATTAAAATCGAAACAACTCAGAAATTGCAATTTGCGCCATCTATTTTGCGGAGGCGAAAGCTTAACAACGGAAATAAAAAATTTTTTTTTCGAAGAATTAACTTGTCCATTACACAATCTCTATGGCCCCACAGAAGCCACTATTGATATTACCTCTCATACGGTTGCTAATACCGCATATGGAATAACTAAGAATATCATCGGCAAACCCATTTATAATACGAGTCTATATATTGTAAATAAAAATAAAGAATTGGCCGGAATAGGTGAAGAGGGTGAGCTCTATATTGGCAGTGATAGCTTATCAAGTGGCTACCATAATCGAGATAGCTTAACTCAGGAAAGATTCATCAAAAATCCATATGAACCTCAAAAATATCCCAAAATATATAAAACAGGCGATATTGTTCGTTGGTTAGATAATGGTGAATTAGAATACTTAGGCCGAAATAATGAGCAATTAAAAATAAATGGGGTAAGAATTGAACCGAATGAATTAATGTCTGTTATCTTAAAACAACCTTCTGTATCTGAAGGGGTCATTGTTAAGAAAACGGATGCTCGAGGTTATGATAGTCTTGCATGTTATCTCGTACCAAAAGCAGACTCCGAATTAAACATAGCACAAGTCAAAGCTTCATTACAAAGTCAATTCCCTTCTTACATGTTACCTAAAGCCTTTGTTTTATTAAAAAAAATACCGCTAACTCTTAATGGCAAAGTAGATAATACAGCCCTTCCTGAACCAAATTTTAATATAGATTCTAATATAATTAATATTTCCACTTCGATTAAAGAAGAAAAGCAATTAATCATCATCTGGCAAACTATCTTAGGCATATCAATAGTAAGTCTTGAGGATAATTTTTTCGATATCGGAGGAACTTCGTTTCTTGCCGTAAATTTATTGATAAATATAGAAGAGCAAATGGGCGTTAAACTTTCAATTCGCGATATTTTCACCTACCCAACTTTAAAAGAACAGGCAAATTTTATTCAATCATTGCGAAACCAAACGTTTATTAAACCCAAATCATTTTCCATACCCTCTCCTATAATCACGCTTCAAACCCAGGGAAATCAGTTACCATTATTTTTGATTCATCCAATTGGGGGGACTATTTTCTGGTATTCGTGGTTAGCTAAGCTTTTAAAAAAGGTTCGTCCTATCTATGGTATTCAAGATCCTAGTATTGAGCTTGAATACCCGATATTTGAAAGCATTGAAGAAATGGCTAGTTTTTATCTAAAGCACATTAAGAAGATACAACCCAATGGAAATTACTTAATCGGTGGGGCCTCATTTGGTACTACTGTTGCTATTGAAATAGCCCATATGCTTCACAAAACAGGAGATAATGTTACATCTATAATAAGTTTAGATGGTTGGGGTATTTACCCTTCTAATTTGCATGATGATACTTATTTTAGAAGGTCAATGGAAAGACAACATCAAGAATTAAGGGATAAATTTAACAAACAAGGATTACCTCAACCTGAGAAATTATTCGACATTCAATGGCAACGACTCAATTTACTTTGGAAATATCAATTAAAAGAAATAGTAGCGCCTCTGGCACTTTTTAAATCAAAGGAAATTTTGCCTATTTTTAAAGAAATAGATGCCCCAATGAATCATTGGGAAAAATTTTCTGATCCAGAAAAAATAAGCTGCTATTTAGCGCCAGGCAATCATGAAACTATGTTTCAAAAACCATACGTTGAAATTTTAGCAGCTTTAATGGATAAATATTTTGAAAAAAATCAAAATTTTTAAAATGCTAATGAGCGTGGTATTAAGTAAAGAACAAATTAACTATGCCGTCTTATGCTATGGTAGAAACCCTTTAGGAATCAAGACGTAATTATTTTTTGAAGAATATAACCTGATATCAATTTCAGACTTATTAATAGAGCTAAGAAGGAACAACTTGCGCCGATTAAGTAAACTATTTGATAATTTTGACTATGAGTCATTAAGCCAGCAAATGGCACTGCTATACAAAAGGATAGATCAAAAAAAGCTAAAAAAGTCCCCATTGCTGTTCCCCTATTTTGTACCGGAATTTGTTTAAGTGCTTCTACCCCAAGCGAAGGTACAACCAATGAAAATCCAAAACCACTCAATGCAGAACCTAAAAATACAAGATTTTGATTGTTTGCGATAAACATCAGCCCTAAGCCCGTACATTCAATCATTAGAGAAAAAATGGAAATTCTTGCACCACCAAATCGATCAGGCATTCCTGAAAACAAAATTCTTGCTAATACAAAGCTGATTCCAAAACAAGCAATAACAATTTCTGCTCCTATCCAATGCCTTTCTTGGAAAAAAAGACCTGAAAATGAAAGAATGACACTATAACCTACCGTCGATAAAAGTAAACTTATTCCAGGCAAAAGAACCATTTTAATAACCTGCATAAAAGGCAAACGCTGTTTTTGTTCAACAAGCTTTTGCCTTTCTAAGGTTTGTGCAATCAACCATGCAATAATAGGAAAAAAAATAGCTGCATAAACTATCCATGGGAAACCACCCCACTTAGCTAACCAACCTCCACCTAAAGCACCTAATGCAACGCCTCCATACATAGCATTTCCATTCCATGCCATCACTTTTCCTGCATGAGAACTGCCAACCTGATTAAGTGCCCATGTGAGTACTCCAGTTACAATCAAACTTTCAGATATTCCTAATAGAGTTCGTCCTATAGCAATAAAAGATAATTTAATAAGTGGATACTTTGTTATAACACATCCAAAATAAGCTAATCCGCAAATGAAAGCCGCTAATAATCCGCATAAGACAGCTATTTTAGCTCCAATGACATCAGCGACCTTTCCAGAAAATGATCGAGAAAAAATCATCGAAACGTACTGTAAAGCAATAGTAACCCCAACTATAAAACTACTAAACCCTAACTCAGTCTTTATGTAGATTGGAATAATAGTAATCGTGGCTCCAAAACTAAAAAAACAAATAAAAACAATTAAAAATAATTTTGAAAGCACATTGAAATGCTTTGTAGCGTCCATACTAGATTGAATTCCTTTTTAATTTTATCCGTCAAAGATATTTAAGTCACAAAAGATAGACTAAATTCTTTTAAAATATCTATAGCGGGCTGAATTTCTTTTTGAGATAAATCATTAATAAATTTACAATGGCCAATACCTACTGGGATAGGTATGAGCTGTTTTCCATTTCGATGCATAATTCGTTCATTAACACTAGTCCATAGATGTTTAGAGTTTAAATAGTCACTCCATGTAGGTATATTTAAGTTTTTGTAAAGCATTACAATTCTCTCTAAATCTCTTTCTTGTAAAAGTCCTCTCAAATAAGAAATGCAACATGAATAAAGTATATCTAGTGCAACCGCTTCTCCATGCATCATCTCATAATTTGAAGTAGATTCCAGCATTAAACTAAAAGTATGACCAAAATCTACCTTTCTTTTAAGAATAGTTTCGTAAAGATTTCCTGATAATTCATCGACCATTTTTTCTATAGATCGATCAAGTATGATTTCACCCAGTTCATTTTGAAATTTATTTTTAATTAATGTTGTACTTCCTTTTTCTAATAATTCAAATAGGATAGGATCAAGGATGACGGCTAACTTAATTATTTCCCCTATTCCACTGATAATATTTCTCTCATCTAGCGTTCTCAAAAAATTTTTATCTAAAATAATACGTTCCGGTATGGTAAAAGAACCCATTCTATTTTTATAAGGCCCAAAATTTATACCGGTTTTAATACCCACTGAAGCATCGACGTAGCCCATTAATGTCGTAGGAATTTTTATATGAGGAATTCCTCTACGATAAGTGCTAGCAACAAAACCTCCTAAATCGGTAATTACCCCTCCTCCTATAGCCAACAACGGCTCATCTTTTCTCAATGGATCAAAAAGACATAACTCTTTAAATACATCGAGATAACATTGCTGGTTTTTAGAGTAGTCTTTTCCTTCCATGACATATATTTTTATTTCAATTCCATGTTTATAAAAATAGTTTTTAATTTTTTCTCCATAAATATTATGGACTTGTTTATCAATTAATATAAAAAAACGTCTTTTAAGTTGTTTTTTTGCTATTTCTAAAAGAATGTTATTTTCAATTGAAAAAAGATCGGCTGTTTTTTTTAAACTATAGCTATAACCTACTCGTCCTTTGATTGTTATCATTTTTTTGTCCTATAAAAAATATGAGTTTTTATTAGAAATTTTCTATCAGATTATTTCTTCGGTATCGTTTATTTTTATAACTTCATTTTGTAAGAATGAAGAATTTAATAATTGATTCGCAATTGCCTGTGCAGATAAAAGATTATGATCACAGGCCATCCCACATGTTTTTTCGTTTTGATAGGGAACTGTTTCCAAATTTACAATAGCTTGAAGCGCTCTATAAAGTTGTTTTTTGACATAATTTTTATGTAAGGGAATACTTGTCACAATATACATTCCCGTTCTACAACCCATTGGTCCTACCATAAGAAAACCAGATAAGAAATCTGGTAATACAGCCAATAAGCAATGTTCCAATGAATGTAAAACTGTAGATGATAATGGGGTTGTGTTGGGCTGACATAACCTAAAATCATAAAGAATTGAAAGTGTCCCATTAGGGCAAAGCTTGGCATCAGCCACTCTAATATAGGGTGCAACAACCTTCGTATGGTCAATATGCCCGAAGTCATTTGGACTCCAGCCAAAATGCCAAGTCATAGCCGCAAGAATATATTTTATGGATCTAGGCGCAATCGTTTTCCATAATGGTGCGTGATTATAAAGTTCTATGGTGCAATAACTATCATAACCTGAATCAATAAGTGCAGACATAACTCGAGCATAATCAATAGCACCATTCCCAAAGAGATCGTGATAATGAACTTTCCCGCGTAAAGTATTACAAACAACCGCATTGATAAGAGGTTGAACCGCTTTATTTCCAAGTCTTAACGTGGCAACGGCATTATAGGCTTTCAAAGTGCGTTCATAAGAAGTCCCTGACAAAGAATCTAAGTAAGCGCGAATCTCTAAATCTAATTCTCGTGTTTTTTTCATTAAGAGATAATCTTTATCAATGATAATGACAGAATGAATATAAGGCTTAAATTCTTTTGAAAGTAATTGGTTTGAATCTTGCAGAATATAGTTGGTATTTTCTGTTACAAAAATAAAAATATCGCGATCTTCAATATCAAATAAGGTTGGAGCAATACTCTCTGTATTATTTAATATTCTTTGAATTTCGGATGCCTTACAGGTTTTAAACTTTAGATTGAATCCCTCTCTAATATCAGCCATATGGATATATAACGTTTCCTTACCAAATTTTCGAATGGCATTGATATAATCCTTTTCCGTACAAAAAACATGACCAATATCTAAATGTAGACCAAACCGATCATCATTGACTTGCTTTATTAAATAATTTGCTTCATCAATGGTTTCGATAAACATTCCTGGTTCAGGTTCTATAACTAGTTTTACGTTGTCTGTTATAGACTTGAGCAAATTTTTTATTTCTTCTACCAGCAAATCAACCAAGATTTCACGAGTACAACCGAAATGTTCATCACGAGCATATCCACTTTGGAAAGAGACCAATGGAACACCAATTTTTTCGGCTAAAAAAATGCCTTTCAATATTAGTTCTGAACGTTTTGATCGTTTGCCTGTATCTAGATTAATTAATGATGGTTCATGAGGAACTTCTGAAAGAAACTTTGTAGTTGCAGTAGAGATACATACGGGTTTAATAGCGGAATTCTTAAAATAATTTACTAATTCAGTTATCCGATGATTTGTAATATTTTCAGGATCAAACTGCCCTCTTTGAAAAGATAGTTCAACTCCTGAATAGCCATAGATCGCTAACTGATCACAGATTTCTTCGATAGAAAGTAATTCTGCACTATTACAACTAAAGCTTAACTTCATATATGAATCTCCTTTATTTATTACATCCTAAAATTTTTTGTGCTATACGAAACAAGTTGTTAATTGAATAAATAATCTGTATTTTTTTAAACGTTAATTTAAAAGTTTAAAATCGCTATTTTTACAATGACATTTATCCTCCAAAAATAATTTGATAATTCTAATACTATCTTTTGTAAACGGTTTATTTAAAACATAATCAATACCTGCTTTAAAACATTCTTTTCTAATTTCTTTTGTTTGATGCGGCGTTAAAGCAAAGATAGGAAGTCGAAGTTTACTATTCTTTTTTTCCCATTGACGATATCGTTTAACCACTTCTATCCCTTCGATATCGGGTAAACTAATATCTAATAAGACCCAATCAAATTCATGAGTTTGTTGTAATGTTTGTAAGGCTGCTTCCCCTGTCGATTTTGTTAAAACCCGATAATCCAAGCTCAATAATGCATTTTCTGTGATACGGGTATTGAACTTTTCATCTTCGACAACGAGTACTAATTTTTGATAAGGATAATCACACGCTAAAGGCACATTAAGAGTTATTGTAAAACAACTCCCTTTCCCTTCTTCGCTCTTAACATTTATTATTCCACCGAGGGCATTTAAACTTTCTTTAACAAGATATAAACCCCATCCATTACCCTGATTCCTAGCCTGGTAAGAAGGATCAATTTGATAAAAGCGCTCAAAAATACTATCCAATTGAACTTCAGGAATACCAATTCCTGTATCGGTCACCTGTATCTCAAGCTGTGCTTTATCATTATTTTGGTTAATTAGTTTAATAGATAAGGTAATTTCTCCTTCATCAGTAAATTTTACAGCGTTAGAGAGTAGGTTTATTAAGACTCGTTTTAGCTTTATCGAATCACTCAAAATAAAAGGCAATGGATCAAGCTTTACTTGAAAGCTTAAACCTTTATTAGAAATTGCAGGTTGCATTAATTCCTGAATCTCATTAGCAAACAGCACTAAATCTATTTTTTCTTTTTTTATGGGATCAATAGGATTCTCAAGTGCGCAAATATCTAGGACAGAAGTCAATAACTCTAAAAGCTGTTTTCCTGCCTGATATATCCATTGACCATATTCTTTGTCTTGGTCGCTAGTTCCTATTCTGCCTTGGATTTCAGCAATGCCTAGGATACCAGTTAAGGGTGTACGTAAATCATGACCCATATTGCTTAGGAAAGCTTGTTTAGCGATCTCAGCTTTTCTTAATGACGTAATATCAAACGATAAACCAATAACACCTCGGAACCCTTCCCTATTATGAGGTATTTTGATAGTAAAGAAATTTTTCTTAAGAGCATTTTCAAATGAATAGGACTTTTCCTGAGAGGTAATCACACTTTCAGTCGTTAACCATGATTTTTCTCCAAACATACGCACATGTTTTCCCTGAACCTCTTTCAATTCCGATAGGTTGGCCGTTTTAAGCATATGTTCATTAACCCATTGAATGATTCCTTCTTCATTGATAAGAAAAAGATTAACGCTGAAAAGGGTACTTAAATCATCGGCAATTTGTTTAATCGTGCTGGGGATCATATGCTCCTCCTATGTGTGATTGCTTTTCTTTGATTGATGGCGTCTTGTTGTGCTTCAGTAAAATGATCAATCTGGTGGATTAATTTTTTAAATTCCTGAATAAAACGTATTTCTTGGAGTAAACTCCAATTATGAGCTTTCAAGTTGCATTGAATGTAACAAGCGATATGACAGGGTTGCTCTGTAAAAAAAGTGGATTTTGAAACAGAAAAAGCAGATATATCTGACTTTAATGATTTATCCGATTTTATTTCATAGCGAATATAACGTAGCGAAGAATCTTTAAAGTACTTATTCCAGATATGGCGCCCAGGAGGATTGATGCCGCCTGGATAGGTAAATAAATCTGCATTGCACTTATGTAATTGGAATATCGCAGCGCATTCTTCTAGTACGTAATTAACGGCTACTTTTAAAAAATGTTCATAGCTAACATCTACATTCTCTTTAAGAAACCGATTCATTTTCTTTGTCACATACGTTGAGGCATGTTTATTGACTAAATTTCTAAACTCGCGGTCATTATGATCATAGTCTTCTCTAATTTTTTTAAAAAATTCATCGAAATTTTGTGAATCCATCGAATACGATTTATTTAATAGATCCTTCCAGCTAATAATTTCAATCGGAATAGTATATTTAGAGGGAATCTTAATATTTTTCTTTACCCATTGCTGATCAAATTCATGAATTTTTTCTTCTATTTCTTGATCAGAAAGTGACCTGGGCCCCAATGACATATAATGCCGTTGCAACCCCCCTGTCGTGATAACAATTAATTTTTCTATGCTTTTTTCTCGATAGCAATGCTCAACCAGGTCACAAAAAATATCCCAATTATCTCCCGTTTGTCCCTGATTCCCACAACTAATAGCCGTCATTAAAACAGGAATGCTTTTATGTGACAAAGTGATTGAATCTTTAAAACGGGCTTGTAATTTAGTCATAGCTATTCTCCTTCTTTATTATTATTTCTAGATTGAAAAGATCTCCTATGAAATTAAAAATGAATGGCGCTAGCCATAACACTTCCCAAAAATCCAAAAAAATTTTTGGACATCGAAAATACTGCAATCGTTGTAGCCATCGGAGATTTTTTAGGCATTTCAATGGCTTTACGATGTAATGAATAAAAAACAAGCCCTGTACTTAAACAAAAAAGTAAAACATTTTCCATTAGCAAATAAAAATTTTGAGGTAAAAAGAGTAAAATCCAAACACTTAAAGAAAAGCTGGTGATAGTCAAAAATAATCCTGGCTTGATAATTTGCTCTATCTGTAATTTGAATAACTCCTTTAAATTTATACCGAGAATAAAGAATCCATAAACAATTAACTGTATCCATCCAAATTGGATCTGATTAAAACGAAGATAATTCATCAAATAAAAAGGACTGAAGGTATTCCAAGCAATTAATGCAGCGAATAAAAAACAAAAAGCTAAAGTGTATATCCAAAAATAGAAACTACTCAGAATACGCTGATAATAAATGATTATTTTTTTAAGATTTAATTTTTTCAATTGATTACGATTCTTTGGCATGAAGACAAATAATAAACATAAACTCAAAACCGTAAAAATAGTCAATAGGATGAATAAACCTCTCCAACTGCTCCAATTTAGCAACATGCCGCCTAATAGGGGTCCTAAAGCAGGTGCCAAAATAGTAATACTACCCATCCATGAGATTGTTTTGACGGCTTGCTCTCTTCCCAAAATCTCATGAATTTCCGCATATCCAGTTATCAAAATAGTACTGGCTACATACCCTTGAAAAAATCTACTCAGTAAAAACCAATTGATAGAATCAGTAAAACTACATATTAAACTAACAAATACAAAGAGCATTCCACCACTAAATAATATTTTTCGTCGACTATAGTGATCAGAAAGTGGGCCTAAAATAATTTGAAAGAATGAAGCACCTAAAAACCAGAAAGCAACGCTCAATTGAGCGGTAACGTTGGTTATATGAAAACTTTTAGTTATTTCGGGTAAAGCCGGCAAAAAGAGTGTATTCGATAAATACAAAGGTAATTCATAAAGAATTAAGCTCAATGGAAATAATAAGGTTATTCTTTTATTAAGACTCGAGCCTGTAAATAAAATTGTGTAAGTGCTTATTATTAACTAAGCTAGCGACAAAAACGCTAGAGCTAATTGAGAAATAAGCAATGAAACAAGAACAAGAAATAAACCTAGACCCAAAATTAATAA
>JBAPVR010000037.1:0-24792 GCA_049283295.1 Candidatus Aquirickettsiella sp. | reverse complement strand
TAACGGGATTCATGCCCGCGTCTCCCTCAATGACTTTACGGCGCGATGCGTTTCCTGCTTCGCCCGTCAACGCGCGCCTATCGCGGGCTCCTCGACTCCGAACTTCGTTCTCTCCTTGTCTCGTCGTTTGAGTCGAATTTGAATTAGGGTCGACTTTTTTTGTAACTGTTTTTTTATTTTTTGTTCTCCGTAAGGATAAAGTTCGAAGTAAAAAATAAATCATACTATTTTTTTTTATTGCTATTTGTTTTTCAGTTGAATTTTTATTATCTTCAACGGATTGTTCCCTATTTTTATAAATTCCTTCCACACCATACTCTGATGCATTTTTATGTTTGTACATTTTAATAATCTCAAAAAAAATTAATCTTTAGTATGTTAAATGCAAAAAATTAAACTTTTATTAAATAAAAAATTTAAATTTTTATTTAGGGCAGCAGAAAAAATATCTAAGCAATGAAAAAAATTATAACTAAAAACTATTTTGCGCCCCATTAAAAAATGAGTAGGATTGTTTGAAGTGCGTTAATTTTTCTTTAATAAATAACTTCTAAACTAGTTTTTTTTATTTGAGGAACATTACATGCCGGTATCCAACGCAAATACACTCATCTCAGCTTTAGAAAAAAAGATTGAAGCTATTGAAAGTGATAACCCGCAAAATAATTCAGCTCTCATTCATCTTTTTTGTGAAAAATATACTTATTTATACATCCTTAAAAATCAAATTACTGAGCCACTCAAACCGTTAATAACAGAGACCTTAAAAAAACTATTTAAATTAGAAACGTATGCGGGTTTACAGATCATAGGTGATTCAGCTGCTTTTAATGCTGCAGCTACTGATTTTGTACAGGACAAATTAGAAAATAAATTAAGTCAATTTAACGGATTAATTTATTATGGCTTTACCGGTGAGGGTGCCAATGGTGTCGTCGCTGATTTACTTGAAAAAGATTTATTATCCAGCGCTCAAGTGATCGCTAATATAGTCGCTAATGACAGCCTGACTGTTATAAACACTTATAAGTGTAGATTCAGTGAGCCTATCAGAAATTTTTTAATTGTTGGAGATGGGAATGGGGGCTGCAAATTTGGTGATGATATCGAACTTTCCGATCAATTAGCTGAACAATTAATTTGTTTAGAGGGCGGTGTCATTTCTTTTGCGCAATTGATCAATACCTTAATCTTTCATCAACAACCCGAAATAACGATTTATAGTAACTTGCGCCCACAAGATAACAGCGGTTTTCGACCCCTATTTTCTGCCGGTGAACTTTTACTTGCCTTCCAAGCCGCCACCCATGTTACGCAAATGCCAAACATTTTGGAGCATTATCTTGAAAACCATCGATTCAATCCCGGAAACAATGAAGAAAATGGGAGCAAGAAAAAACAAGTCCATCAATACTTCGAAAAATTCAATGAATTAGATGCGTCAAAGCAAAATAAAATTTTAAAAAAAATTAAAAATCTCACCCAAGTTTCCTTTCTGCATAAAGATGTTAACAATAACAATGGCATCGGAACGAGTAGTTTATTTATTAAAAAATATCCCCATTCCTCTGCTATAGACGATAGCTCCAAGAATCCTGAAATGAGGTTATAAATAGACTGGATGACAATTTAGCAACAAGCTTAGCGTTAAAATTTTATTATTTCTGGGAACCAAACGCACACCCCATTATTCTAACAAAGCGTTACACCGCTATTATTTATAAAAACAAAGCGGTGTTAAACAACACTTGTCGCAAACGGGTTGAGTTTTGCGACAATGTTGTTTGGCATGTACGACGATCAGTGCATGATATTGTTTATACAAATCGACACTTTTCGGTAGCTGTGTTTCAAACAGCTGTCGACAACACTCATATTTTTCCTGTCCCTGAATCAAATTCAAACGTTGCAATAAGCGCCGCGTATACGCATCAATCACAAACACCGGCCGATTAAAAGCATACAGTAAGATATCATCGGCGGTTTCTGGACCTATACCCTGCACCTTAAGTAATTGCTCGCGTAGATCAGCGGTGTTTAATTGATCTAAGCCACTGTAACTACCTTTGTCTAAATACCAACGACAATAATTTTGCAAGCGCTGCGTCTTTATCCGAAAGTAACCACTAGGTTTTAAACAGATTTCTAAGTCAGCACTTGATAAATTTAGGATCGCTTCGGCGATTAAAGGCACGTTTTGTTTTAAAAGCACTAAGGCTTTCTCCACATTCGACCAATGAGTATTTTGCGTGAGTATCGCACCGACCATCACCTCAAAAGGGCTGTCGGCCGGCCACCAGGTCTGGCGGCCGTACATAGTCAGCAGACATTCATAGATGCTTAACAATTTTTGTGAAATAACGAACATCGCTGTAAAAGCACTCATCATATACCGCTCACATCCCCTTTAGTCAAGATGATGATGCGCAATTAGAGCATTTTCTAACGTATAGACAGACTAAATTCTGAAGCTAATTTTTTTAATTCATCCTCTGTAGGTGGTGGTGGGAAAGCTGTTGAAATGGGTCGAGCCGTGTCTTTAAAAGTTGTCACTCCGCCAGGGAGTAATTTCTGTTGTGGACTCCCAGCTGTATGAACTGCTAAGCCATCCAGAATCCTATCACTCGAACCTTCTGCATTATTTAGTGAATGGCATGAAAAATAAACCGCCTGATTGTTTATTTTAGCAACTGGTTTTTTTCTTTTAAAAAAACAATAAACGCCTGTAAAGATAGCCGTTGCAGCAGTTACTAAAACTGCAGAGGAAATAACCATAACCACAGGGGATTGCCAGATAGGAATAGTCGAATTATCACCTATTTCAGACAAACTATTATTATATCCAGTAGCATTTAATTTTTTGATGTTTAAAATCTCATTCATATGATGCGCTATAGGTGTAGTTGATATTACACCCCTGTTATTTATATAATTTTTTATGATTTTATCTAACGTAGCACTAGTAATAGCCTGGTGAGATTGATTAAAGCATCTTTCTAAACGAGAACTTAAACCAAAAGAAGGTTGAAAAACAAAGCTCTCAATTAATAATGGTAATATTTTATTATCTTGTAATGGATTTATACCTATTATACGGCGATTAGAAATATAACTTTCCTCTACGCTAAGTAGCTGAGCTATTTCTCCTTTGGTGATTTCATATTTAAACTTCCGTGCTTTGTTTTTAATAACATAGATTTCTAAAGCTGTTTTAAACCATGCATAGTCACCCTGAGCAACTTCTTGGGCTGTCTTTTCCTTATCAATATCATGACGGAATAAAGAATCGGCTGTTAATACAAAAACGGTATCACTAAATGTAAATTCAATAGGACCATATTGAGCAATAAAGTTCTGTAATCCCGAATTATTATTTAAGTCCACGGAATAATGGTACTGTGGCGATACTTGTCTTTTAACTTTTGTGTGCTTACTTTGATCAGTTTCGATATCAATTAATGGTTGACCAATTTTTTTTTCAGTCACACTTAAGGCACTAAAGAAATGAGACGAATCTATTGTCCTAATAGGATGGTTGGCAATGTTTTCATGTTGAGCATTTTGAGTCTCAGTTATCTTTTCGACTAACTCTTGAAGAACTTTTATAGTTTTGGCGGAAGTTATCCATTCATTAAATTCCCCAGCAATTCTTATCTGTATATAATTGAGAAAACGATCTAAATCTTTATTTTTTATATTCTTATCCAAGATCTTATTAATTGCCGTTATGTTAGGAGCCTCATCCGATGCATAATATTGAGAAAAAACAGCATCGAATGCTTTGATTAATTGCTTATAAATAGACCCTTGGTGCTGACGTTTACCCATTATTTCTCCAGAAACATTATTTTTATTAGACAACCTATAGGTAACGATTTACTTATAGTTAAGCATTACAGATTCATTGAATTCATAATTCAGATTGCCAATCCAACTGAAATTAAAAAAAATTTGAAATCATGCAGAGGAAGGATAAACGACTAAGATTAAGGGTTCCTTAAAATTTTATATCAATAAATTTGATTAAAAATAATTTTTAAATTAAAAATTAATATGACATTTTTAAGCAATAGCACTAAATCATTCAAGTCAATTATTATTATTGAAAATAATTAACGTTCCTATAAATCAAAAAAATTAATTATACTTTCATGTCTATATATATTAAATAAATTTAATTTTCAATTAAGGATTTGTTAAGTTTTGTTATCTACAATTCTGACACTTCTATGTCTAAACTCGAAGAAAGGTATAAAAATGCGAACTGGAACAAGTTTATTAGGAATATTATCCGAAAAGATAGTAACAGAAGATTTCGTAAATTATATAGATGACTTAAGTGAATTTTTGGATCTATTTATTGAAGAAACCACTCATTTTAGCTCTATGCATCCAACAAGCATTTTCTTTCGTACTTGTTTAGATAATAGAAGTATAGAATGCAAAGATAGTAATCTCTACAAGATGCTAATTAATAATAGCTGGCTTACTCGTTTTTATAAATTTATGCAGCTTGCTGTACAAGAAAATAAAGAAAATATACTTATCGAGAAGGATTACACCCATATAAATGAAATTATATATCAAACAACTCGATCGAATATTACGACATTAAAACCAAATACAACGAATAAATTTTTAACTGGTTTTTATTTATTTTTAAATACGTATTATCAAGACCCTAATTTTGTTACCCATGAACAACTTTCTATCAGTGGAGCGTATGATACAACGCAATTTCCTTATACCGCTATTGTTGATTTTGCTAAAGAGGTTCCTTCCGAGCAAAGAGATTATTTAATCCCTTTTCTTAATGCATTAGGTCGAATGGGTTTTAATAATTTTAATAATGATAGATTTTTACTCGATCTTGAAAGGGAAGTCTTAGATGCTTTAAAAACGTTTAACTTATCAGAAAAAGAAATGGGTGAAAATTTTTATTCTTTTCTTTCGAAATATAGAACTAATACGACGGATATCCACGATATATGTACTCAATTAGAGGTAAGCGCTTGTTCTCCTAAGCCCATTGTACTCTCCACGACAACAAAGGAACCCATTAGTACGCTTAATCAGAATATTACGTCAACTGCTGATGAAAATATATCGGCTCAAGTCAACCCTACTGATGCAAATACGCCTACGCAGAAAAAAAATCATCTGTCTTCCTCTGCTAAATTTGGAACAGCAATGGGGCTTGCAGGATGTGCTGGGTTTTTAAATGGTTCTAGCCTGGTTATATTACATATTGCTGAAAGAAAAAATTGTTCCATTACTACGCGACGCCTCTTAGCGGTCACATTAGCGCTAGCCAATTCGTTTACGATTTCTACATTGCCTTTGATCTATTCGATAGTAGAAGATTTCTCTAATGATCAAAATGATTCCGTTATTAATTCGCAAAAACTATTGACATCCACGTGCGCCTTTTTCACGAGCATACTGTTGCAAGCTATAAATGTAGGTGTTCATTATTATGTGCCTAATAAATCCTTTTTAAAAAATTTAGTTAATTTTTTGCCACTTTTAGCAAGTTTATGGATGCTTGCTAATGGGGAAGAAAGTGTTGATGAAGGCCGTTTTATCCTTGGAATTACTATGATAACGTCGTTCAGCGTAAACGCTGCAACGCAAAGTGCAGGAATAAAGCTGTATTCCTCTTTTTTTAGCCGTCCTCAAAATAAAACTGACCAAGAGCAAGGAGAGGAAGAAAAATTAGCAATACCTTCACCCGATATTGTCACAGACAATACACCCAAAGCAGAAACTTCACAAAAAACTTATCAATACATCTCTAAGGAAAAACTTGACGAGATTAAAAATCTAACAAATAAACTGGTTCTAGCAAAGTTAAAAAATATCAAAAATTTCCTATCGAATAATGTGGATTACCATCGTAACCAAATTACGTCTCAAACCCCTCCCCAAATAGCAGCACAATATCAACAAATTATTGATGATAATTCAGAAGTACAAGAAGAAATAGAAAAAGAAATTAAAAGCCTAGAAGAATATTATGATCGTTTAAACGATGATATACATGAAGAAGCTTATACAACACATACTGAAAGAAAAGCATATGTTGCCGCAATGGAAAAACTAGCTAATGTATTCAAATTAATGAGTCCTATTCTTAATGATTTAAAAAACGCATTAAGCCAAAAAAAAGGATATATCGCGGGTAAGCAAGAAAGTTTTTTTAAGCTTATCAATATAAAGGAAGATATAGATAACCTCATCACCTCAATCGGCACTCTACAAAGCCCGATAGATCTTTATCTTAGTAATTATAATATGGCAGATGCAACCGAAAAAGCTGAAAGGAAAGGAAAATTACAAGCTTTAGCTAACCAAAAAACATTTGACGAAAATGTAGACAATACTCTTCTCCGTCAACATAATAATAATAAATCTGGCAAAAATCGTTATTGCAGTATGTATTCTAATAACAAAGGTCGCTCCTCTGGATCCGACACCTCGGAAACAGCGAATTTGCTCCCCACTACATCCGTGATATAAAGGTGATACGAATCGACTCATAAATTTTATAGATTTGTGATAAGGTAACTTCGTTACCGTTTATTTTTTAAAATCACCAAAAAAAGCCTGCACTGCAGGCTTTTTTTCTATATCGCGTTTTTCTGAAAAAAATAGTGGAATAAACCGCTGAAGCTTATCAAATTCAGTTGCTTAAAAAAATAAACACATGAGACCATTTAAATCATGAAATTGATACGCATGGTATGCTGCTCAACAATCTCACCTTAAACATTAATTTCCAATAAATCTATTCTTAAATTAATAATAGTTACAAAAATCTGACGCATAAAAATCAAAAAAATTTATTACATTTTTAAACAATACATAAAAAATAAATTGAATTTTTTGTTAAGGATTCCTTAAGCTTTGCCACCTACGATCAAGATCATTTTTAAATTTCTTATAGGTGTTTTAATGCCCACAAATCTTCCTTCGACTCCGTCAGAATCAACACTTACAATAAATAATCTTTATCGTTATATTAAAGAGAATGAACTTGAACATTCAAACCAATTTTCAATACTAAACGATACTCAAAAAATTTCATTAGCAAAAAAACTTATACAAAAACTTTTAAAGGCTAATTTAGATGAACTTACTATTATTGAACATAGACGAATAGGTAAAAAAAATCTTATAAATCTTCCTATTTCTAATTTTCTAGTTTTTTTAAAAGAGCATGTAAGAAACTTAATATCAAAAAAAAGCATAAAACAAATTATTTTAAATACTTTAACTAATATAAACTCTAAACCTAGTTTAAGAGAATATTTATCCACCGTAAACATGTGTTCCGATCTTCTAAAAATGGAAGAAAAAATACATATTAGTCCTGATATATTTTTAGCGTTTGGGGATTTTGCATTAAGACTAGCAAACAATGAAAATATCATAGTGTTATTAGCAAAAATAAGCTTAAAAGACAGACAAAATTTTGAAAAATTAATACATGACTATCTGGATTTCGCCACAGAACTTGAGCTTGACTATAACTCGGATAGTAACGTTATTGACTCAATAACAAAGCAGATACGAGAATTTAAAATATTAACGCCATTCAGAGATGTTAGTCATGACGATCCAGAAATCTCTTCATTTTTTGATAAAATTCATAAAAAATTCGAAGAAATCGGTAAACTTGAAGCAAATTTTGCACCGGGATTGCAGTCCGATTTTCCATTCAATCCTACAACCAGCGATACCAACGTATTGAATTCAAATGTTTATTATCAAATTTCTGATCTCTCTACCTCTTCTTCACGAGGCATTACTAATGGTACGTCTGCAAAAAACTTTTTTAATACTTCAGAATATCTATTAGGCGGCGGCTTAGGGGTATTAGTCCTATTAGCAATAACTGGGATCGCAGTTTGGTATAAAAAATTTACTACAAATAATCGATCGGATATAGAAGCTAATAAAAATACTGCAATGACAATGAAAAACTTAGTACCCGTAAGCAAGAGCCAAGAGCTTGAAACTGATACTAAAACTATACCTACAAAAACATATAATTATATATCTAATGAAAATCTTAATCGTGTACGAGATAATTCAAAAAATCTTAAAGATTCACTCAATGAATTTATTTCTTTACTAACAGAAAATAGAAAGCGTGACGCTCATTCAAAAACTCAATCTAATAATAAAAATATTATAGATGTATGTGAAAAAAATATTGGAGATAAAGATTATGTTTTACAAATATTGCGTAAGCCCAATGAAATGGTAAGTACGCTTAATGAGCGATTGGAGGATAAAAATCATGATAATGCTTGTCTAACCTATACTGATTTCAAGAAATATAGTAAGGTTATGGGAGAAACTGCTAATGTATTTAAACTTATGCAAAATTTTTATGAAACAACTACAGGAGAGAATAATTTACGTGATGCTTTAAACAAAATTTATGGTTTTGTCGAAGCTCGAAGAGAAAATTTTGATTCTGAAACCTTAGACAAACTAAATAAAATGCGTGCTTCTCTCGATACTTTACTATCTCCAATCAGAGGCTATTTAAGTACGTATAATGTAGCCGATGCGATCCGAAAATGTGAACTAAATGCTGCGCCTTTAGTTAGTCACGAAAACTTTAACAATAGTGATGCAATGAGAGTTAAATTTCGTCAGCATCATGATAATGGAAAAAGTTCACGTTGTGTTTACAGCATGTATACACTTTCTTCTACTTCTTCTGAAGAGGGTTCAGTCACCTCGGGAAGCTCTACTTGTCCCATACTCAAAAAAATATAATAAAATACCTAAAGGGACAAACAAAAAGCCTGCAACTGCAGGCTTTTTTTCGTGCCTAGTTTAACCCTGCAGAATATTGCGATAATCGATCGCGAGTTTATTCAGATCCAGTTGATTAAAAAATAGGGAATAACACATCCAACAGCTTAATGCGGCTAAATCTCGAAATTGGTGCGGTATGTAATGCGGTTTAACCAGTAATCCCTCTTCATACAAATGTGCTAATAAACGTTGATCTTCTAAACTGGTTTTACCGACAAACAGCAAATCAATTCTATCCACTAAACCTTGCTCAACGGCTAAACGCAGATAATTATAAATTAAAATAAAACCTTTACTATAAACGAGGTCTTTAGTAAAAGGGCCTAAAGTCGGTAAACTGCCGCGAAAAATCCGTACACTACTTTTATAACTTTCTTCGGGGGTATGCTCTTGTTCAAGAAAAAAATTATACACTTGCAGAAAATCAGCACCGTCTTCGGCCATAGCAATACCAGTAACGCGATCCGTCAATTTTTTAATGCGCATCGGTGAAGAAACAAAATGAAATAATTCCATAATAATCGCCAAGCCTTCTTGATTCGCAATCGCCGAAGGTGCCCCTTTACTGAGAAAAGTACAAATGGGTTGATGCATACCATTCAGTGTCGTACCCATATGCACCCAGCCTTCATGCACTTCTAAAATACGTAAATCGCGTTCACTAAATAACGCATCTTGCCGAATTTTAATCCATTCCGCACCCGCTGCCGCATCCGCGACGATACCATCACTGACTATCACCCAATTTTTTGCTTTACCTGCGTGTTTAAAATACAACGATAAGCGTTGATTGAGAATTTCTGCAGCCTGTTGACTATCGTAACATTTCTCATCGAGTTCATTTTGGGTTTTATCTTTGACATTCATCAGCGCCTGTGAAACGATCGGTACTAAATCTTTTAAACGCGGTGCATTCACATAAAAAGCATCATCCGCACTACCGTAGAGTTCTTGTGATAACCGACTAAATTCAGGTTTACCGCGCACACTTAACAAACGTAATACATCCTGATATTCACGGCACATACGCAACATAATACTACCAATGGAGCTTATTTGACCGACTTCGCGATTAATATCACGTTCTAAACTTTGAAATTCTTCGCGTTTTTTGTGGATATCAAACGCTAGACTGTTTTTTTGGTAATAGTCTGCATCGACTTTAGGTAATTGTTTGGCTTTCTTCTTAAAAAAAGCCGCTTGTATTTCCGGCCCCCATTTAATACTGTCCAAAATTTTTATTGTTTCTTGTACCTGCACGATACGATCGGATAATTCACGTAAGCGTGCGCGATAAGCCTTCTCATAACTTTTCATAAAATCCCTGTTCCATTGAGTCCTGATTATTTAGAAGATAAATCGCTAAATCTAATGAAATAATGCTACTGTATTCTAAAACTAGTCCTTAAATTTGCTTTAAGCTATCTTTAAGCAGCAAACGTGTCA
The DNA here is from genome assembly GCA_049283295.1 of Candidatus Aquirickettsiella sp. Lineage (GTDB taxonomy): Bacteria > Pseudomonadota > Gammaproteobacteria > Diplorickettsiales > Diplorickettsiaceae > Aquirickettsiella. The sequence continues at coordinate 14,511 of JBAPVR010000037.1, read as the reverse complement.
TCAGTTGTACCTGCGCTACTGCGTCATTTAAAGCAGGAATATACGTAAAATTTTCACCTCCGGCTTTTAAAAAAAGATCGCGATAGCGTTTAGAAATCTCCTCCAAGGTTTCTAAACAATCGACTGCAAAACCTGGACAGATGACGCTAACATTTTTTATACCGCGTGCTGGAAGTTGCTGCAATACCCTATCCCCGTATGGTTGTAACCATGCGGCTGAACCGAAGCGTGATTGAAACACCACTTGATAGGTCTCTGCAGATAATTGCAAACGTTCTGCTATTAAACGCACGCTAGCAAAACAGTGTTGTTGATACGGATCACCTAACTCGATACATCGTTGTGGCAAACCGTGAAAAGAAAACAACAAATAGGTGTTGTTGTGCAATGTTAATAAGTATTTTTTCAACTGATTAGCGATGGCTGCAATGTATAACGGATGATCAAAATAGGATGCAATAAAATTCAAATTAGGAACAACACGAGATCTTTGCAGGAATGCACTTATTTTATCAAAACAACTGGCGGTGGTAGCGGCAGAATATTGTGGATAAATCGGTAACACCGTGATGGATGTGACACCGGTAGCGAGCAACTCTTGCAACCCGGCTGCAATACTAGGTTTACCATAACGCATAGCCCGCACTAATTTGTAGGTATCACCTAAACTAGCTTGAACCTTTTCAGCTAAACTTTGTGTATACACGGCTAAGGGTGAACCTTCTTCCATCCAGATGCTATGATAAAGTTTTGCCGAACGTCGCGCACGTAGCGGTAAAATCACTAACTTTAGCAGCGGTTGCCACAGCCATGCTGGCAATTCTACGACACGTCTATCACTTAGAAACTCCGCTAAATAACGGCGCACGGCTCGGGCACTTGGCGCCGATGGCGTACCTAAATTAATCAATAATACGCCGCATGTCATGTACGGATACCTTTACCGCGTTGTAATAAAAACAGATTAATAAAAAATAACACCGCACAACTAAAAAAAATGATTGCTAAAGCCAAGCCTACCGGAATATCACTAATACCTAATAAACCATAACGAAAACTATTCACAATATACAAAATGGGATTAAATAAAGAGATATGACGCCAAAAACTGGGCAGTAAATCGATCGAATAAAATATACCACCCAGATACGTCAACGGTGTTAATACAAACGTCGGCACAATAGAGACGTCATCAAAGGTCTTAGCAAATAAAGCATTGGTAAAACCCGCTAGCGAAAATAAAATAGTCGTCATCGGCACAATAGCCAACAACACAAAAAAATGTGTAACGTGTAATTGCGTAAAAAATAAGGCTAAGATCGTCACCAATAAACCTACCAATAAACCGCGCGCAACACCGCCGGCAACAAATCCAGATAACAATAAATAATTTGGCAAGGGTGCAACCAAAAGTTCTTCGATACTACGTTGAAAACGCATACCGAAAAAAGAAGTCACCACATTCGTATAAGCCGCGGTGATTACCGACATCATGATTAAGCCTGGAGCAATATATTGCATATAACTATAACCTTCGATATTGCCTAAGCGCTGACCAATTAAACTTCCAAAGATTAAAAAATAAAGTGTCATCGTCACTAAAGGCGGCAATAAGGTTTGCATCCAAATACGCAAAAAACGCTTAATTTCTTTGCGTAACAAACTTATAAACGCTATCCAGTATATTTTTGCTTGCATAATAGTTAATCTTTTTTAATCTCTCGTTAACCTAGTACTTGACTTTGTTTAATCTCTTAAACTTTCTACGCATATTATTTATTTTTATTCGCAGCAATCAAATTCAAAAATAATTCTTCTAAACGATTAGCTTTATTACGTAAACTGGTCACTTCGATATGATGCCCTTCTAAAAATCCAAACAAATTATTAAGTGATTGTTCTTTAGCGACGTCGATTTCTAACGTCACATTATCTAATAAGCGCATGGCAAACGGCGATTGCGGTAATTCGACGAGTGGTTTTTTCAAATCAAACACAAAAGTTTCCATATTTAAAGTTGCTAATAATTGTTTCATGCTAGTATTTTCTATAATGCTACCTTTATCGATAATGGCGATATTTTTACATAAATACTCGGCTTCTTCTAAATAATGCGTAGTCAAAATGATAGTAATGCCTTGCTGATTAATGCTTCGCAAAAATTCCCACATTGAACGGCGTATTTCAATATCAACCCCGGCGGTAGGCTCGTCTAATATTAACAATCGCGGTTGATGTACTAAGGCGCGCGCTATCATTAAGCGGCGTTTCATACCGCCGGAGAGTTGCATGGAAATTTGATTGCGTTTATCCCAAAGATCTAATTTTTTTAAATACAGTTCCGCACGTTGTTTTGCCAAATCTCTGGGCACACCATAATAACCGGCTTGATAAACAATAACGTCGATAACCTTTTCAAAGATACTAAAATTAAGCTCTTGCGGAACGATACCGATACAAGATTTAGCGGCCTCTAATTCATTATCGATACTATGTCCAAAAACTTTCACCGATCCGGCCGTTTTATTGATAAGCGACGCTATAATACCAATGGTCGTTGATTTTCCAGCGCCATTAGGACCCAGCAATGCAAAAAAATCACCTTCATCGACGTTGAGATCAATGCTTTTAAGGGCGATAAGACCATTTTTATAAATTTTACTCAAACCTTGAATGCTCAATGCTTGCATAAGTTTAATAGGACTTTAAAATGAATAATATTGTAACTTAGTCAACGATAACTTCGCTAACGAAGTATAAGAGTATAACATGACAACGACGATAGCATTCCCTACTGATCGCCTAGCCAACTTGCTGTTACCTGGCCCTACCGGGCAGCTTGAAGTAATGACCACTGCTCCTGAAATATCCCGCAATCCACGCACTGTTGCGGTTATATGTCATCCCCATCCTTTGTTTGGGGGCACCCTACACAATAAGGTTATCTATACCTTAGCGCGCTGTTTCAACAGTTTGGGACTTGCTACTGTCCGTTTCAATTTTCGAGGGGTCGGTCTCAGTCAAGGGAAATACGACCATGGTAATGGTGAAAACAACGATTTATTAGCCGTATTGGCATGGTTACAGGAAAGTTGTCCTGAACATAAGATCTGGCTCGCAGGTTTTTCTTTTGGTGCGTATATAGCGGCACGCGCTGCAAAAGTTTGGCCTACGGAACAATTGATTTGCGTGGCCCCTCCTATTGAAAATTTTCCCTTTAAAGATCTTCCTCCTTTTCCTTGTCCTTGGATACTGGTCCAAGGCGATGCCGATGAAATCGTATCGCCAACGGCGGTATTTTCTTGGGTAAACTCCTTAGAGCATCCACCCGAAGTGATTAAAATCCAGGGTGCGAGCCATTTTTTTCATGGCAAGCTGCTAGAATTACGCGATGACTTAACAACAGCACTGAATAAAATGAGTTAATATGACACCCCTCGCAGCTTACCAACAACAAGTATTGCATCAATCCTTGCGCAGTGATGCGCAACAAGCGTTAGCGATGCAACAATTTCAAGCCGTGTATGATGAGTTAAGCGCACCAAAAAAATGGCTCATCACAAAAAAGACCCTCAAAGGACTGTATGTATGGGGTGCTGTAGGTCGAGGTAAAACCTATTTAATGGATTTGTTTTACAATCATCTTCCTGTTGCTAAATCTCGTTACCATTTTCATCAATTTATGCATCATGTCCATGCCGAACTTGCTCAGCTACAGGGGACATCGAATCCATTGATACAACTTGCCAAGCGTTTGCGTAAAGAAGTAAGGGTTATTTGTTTAGACGAATTTTTAGTCCGTGAAATTGGCGATGCCATGTTGCTCGCACAATTATTAAAGGCCTTATTTGCGGAAGGTATCGTACTCGTCACTACCGCCAATACACCTCCTGATGATTTATATGCCAATGGTTTGCAACGAGGGTTATTTTTACCTGCGATTACTTTAATCAAACAACATTTACATAGTTTTCATTTAGATAGCGCCATTGATTATCGTCGTGGGCATTTAAACAATAAAGAAAATGGGCTCATTAATGTAATGAGCGCATCACAAGTGCAAGTTTTATTTGATAATTTAAGCCAAAAAACCAACGTTAATTATCACGCATTAACGATTAATGGGCGCATGATTTCACATTTAGGTTGTACTAACCAGATAGTATGGTTTGATTTCAGCTCTCTTTGTGCGGTACCACGCAGTCAATTAGATTATTTAGTCATAGCACAACATTTTTCAACCATTTTAATTAGCGACGTCAAATCCATCAACGAATATGAAGATAATCTAGCTCGACTGTTTATCCATTTAATTGATATTCTTTATGATGCTAATAGCCAACTTTTTCTTAGCTCGACACAGTCTATCGAGAATATTTATGCGCAAGGTCAATTAAGCGTTGAGTTTGAACGAACCAAAAGCCGTTTAGCCGCTTTTAAAAAAAAATGGTTACACAGCCATTAGCCCTTGCAATTTAGTAAAAAAAGGCGCTAAACGCGCCCTTTTTTTGTTAAGAAATCTAAACAGCCGCTTTAAGTTTTTTTAATGGTTTTATTTTCACCACTTTTCGCGCAGGTTTCGCTTTGAAGGTGATCTTTTCACCCGTAAACGGATTAATCCCTGGACGTGCTTTAGTCGCTGGTTTTTTTACGACAGTAATTTTATACATGCCAGGATGTGCAAAAGCACAGCCGGATTTCAAATGCGCATGCATAATCATTTGTAATGTTTCTAAAACCTCTGCAACTTTTTTCTTAGGTAAATCCGTGTTCTCTACTAAACATTGAAGCAATTCAGTTTTAGTAAAGGACTTTTTCACAGCGGGTAGTTTTTTACTAGCCGATGTTGCTTTAGCTTTTTTACGCGCTTTAATCACTGGAGACTTTTTTTTAGCTAATTTTTTAGCCATGGTTCATATTCCTCTAAATATATAAGGAGTAAACGGAAGGTTAGGATTCTATAAAATAGCATATTTCTAGTTTTTTGCTAGAGGTGCTTATAAATATTTTATGCTTATTATTTATTTGCGGGAAAATACTCTCGTCTCACTTGAATTTTTGTCGGTATTATCGCGTAATACGCAATCTGTAGGGATATTAACGAAAGTTGCTTCATTTTTTCAAAAAAACCACATTGTAAATATAGTTTTATACATGTTGTAAAATTTGCACCACTATTTCGATAAAAATTAATAAAATGATCACAAATTCTAAGATACTGGAATAACGATGTTGTAGCTGACTATTTAACATTTCTAAAATTTCATGCGCGACATCCAGCTTATGATTCAAAGCCGCTACTCTTTTTGGTATATCTAAAAATTTTTCGGTCATTTCATAATAGGATTCAAGGTTAGAATAGCGCCAAAAATATTCCGGTACATCTAAATATTCGCTACTAAGATTCACTGAACTTCGGGTTAAGAAAATTTCACCGATGCGTTTAGAAATTTCAGAACGCGATAGCGAAATTTTCCCGTAACGCGCTAATTCTTTAGGAAAATGACTATTCGCAAGAACGGTTTTATTCACCGATTCCTCATAGGATTCTAGTTTTATTGATTGTGCTAAACCATACGAGATGGCGAGTTTAATTTGCACGTTATCCGATTCATTGCTTTCTAAAGTAATCACATCGACATTAAAACGTTGATGCGGAAAAAGTCGAGTTTCTTTATCCAAATAATAAATGAAACGATCCATTTCGATTTTTTCTAGCGGATCGATAGAAAAAGGTTTAATGTCTTCGATTAATTTTTTCTCTTGATTTTTACTGAGATGCCAGGTAACAAAACAACCATGATTAAAGAAAAAGATATCCATAGGTTTATCCTGCTTAGTGACATACAGGACATTACGAAATAATTTGGCCATGTAACGCTTACTACGAAAAAATTCCGCGAGTAAACTTAATTTATAATTCGCTGCTGTACAAAAAGAAACACAACGCATAAATGGTCACTGCTAAAAGATAAATTTGCTACCAATGGTCGCTTGCTGCGCACTTAAATTTTTGCTGATATTGCTTAACTCGCAATCCTCAATATAGGATACAGCTTCACAATCAGCCCATCTCAAAAAACTCCATCGCTGACTATAAAGATCAAATAGATTTTTTATTTTTTCGACGCATAGACGAGGCCACATGCTCTAAAGATGTATCACAATACCCCACTACTTGTGGCATTCCATTTTCTCGTAAACTAATACGTTCAACCGATTGCCATATAATTTTAGCCGCTTTTGAGGTGTTTGTTTGAATAAGCTTTTTCATCGCTAGACGATTAAATGGTAACTGTCTTTGCAATGGTACGTGTGCTTCTAAAAAAAGTCTATGTTTTTCCCAGCCAAATTTATAAGGTAAATCGATGATCGTGACTTTTTCTTTACGTGGCACGGCTGCAAATAAACTTTCTATATCTTCTGGAAAAAGCCGAATGCATCCGGCACTACTACGTCGCCCAACACCTTGTGAGTCATTGGTGCCGTGAATTAAATACGTAGCCTGTTTGAGTCGCATCGCATAACCCCCTAAAGGATTATCCGGACCTGGTGGAACTTTAACCGGTAAATATACACCCTCTTTAGCTCGATCTTTACGTATTGATTCCGGCACAGTCCAAACAGGATTACGCATTTTTTCAGCAATCCATGAAGGACCTAAAGGTGTATCCCAACCTTCGCGACCTATTCCAACGGGATAGGTCATAACGACATGACGATGCGGTGGATAATAATAAATGCGTAATTCGGCCAAATTAATAACTAAACCATGCCGCTTAGGAGGTAAAATAAAACGACTCGGAATAACGATAATACTTCCCGGTTGTGGATGCTCGGGATTTATCATTGGATTCGCTTCAACCAACTCAAAATAGCCTATATCATAACGTCGACCAATTTTATTAAATGTGTCGCCCGCTAATGCTTGTGTCCACTGCACATGACCGACGATATCATTTCCATGGAGTGGTAACACAAACGTTAATGCATAAGTGGGTGTCACTAAACTCCAATAGAAAAAAAAACCTATTGCAACACGCACTGTTCGGTCTTTAATACTTTCGATCATTGCAGTAAGGAATGATAGTGATGACATAATTAGGTAAAAAAGCAGCTTTTCTTAAAACTTGGGTATTGTACATCGAATGGATGATTACGCAACCATACTCCCCTATGCTTAGAACTTAAAAAGAAGTTAGCTTTTTATCAGTAGTCTAGCGTAAGTTGAGAAATTTTATTCTATACTACAGCTATTTACTTTTACTAGGCCGGGATTATGCTCACGATTAGCAAACGCCGTCGACGATTTTCATTACAAAAAATACAACAATTTTTTCGAGTTGATAAACCGCTCTTAATAGGTTTATTCAGTTTGGTCTGTATAGGTTTAATTATACTCTATAGTGCGAGTAACCAAAGCTTAGTCATCATCAGCAAACAAGCATTGCGGATGTTGATTGCTTTTTCCCTCATGCTGATGCTTGCGCAAATCTCACCCTCTGTTTATCGTGCTTGGGCGCCTTGGGTATTTATTGTCAGTTTTGGTTTACTCTTAGCGGTATTAATTTTAGGCGTTGTCGGTAAAGGTGCACAGCGTTGGTTAAATCTTGGCATATTAAAATTCCAACCTTCTGAGTTGATGAAATTATCCGTACCCATGATGCTAGCCTGGTACTTACACGACAAATCATTACCACCTTCCTTGTTCAATTTATTTATCGCACTCATTATAGTCGCTGTACCCACCTTATTAGTTATTAAACAACCCGATTTAGGGACCGCCTTATTAATTGTAGCCTCAGGTATTAGTGTTATTTTATTAGCCGGTGTAAGTGGCCGTTGGTTACTATTAGGGGCTCTATTAATGCTGATCATTGCTCCTCTAGGTTGGCATTTTATGCACGAATACCAAAAATTACGGGTACTAACCTTCTTGAATCCGGAAAGAGATCCACTCGGTGCCGGTTATCACATCATCCAATCAAAAATTGCCATCGGTGCGGGTGGGTTTTTGGGGAAAGGTTGGTTGCATGGCACACAATCACATTTACAGTTTTTACCTGAACATACCACCGATTTTATTTTTGCAGTCTGTGGCGAAGAATTTGGTTTATTCGGAGGTATCGTGCTGTTGAGTCTTTATCTCTGGATCGCTGCACGCGGCCTTTATATTAGCATGAAAGCGCAAGATACTTTTTCGCGTTTACTCGGTGGGGGATTAAGTTTAAGTTTTTTTATTGCTGCGTTTGTTAATATCGGGATGGTCAGCGGATTATTACCTGTAGTAGGGATACCCTTACCTTTGATCAGTTATGGTGGAACATCATTAATTACTTTAATCGCAGGTTTTGGTATTCTAATGTCGATCCAAACACATAGAAAACTTGTCGGTAACTAAGGAAAGCACATGATGAAGAACAAAAGCTCGCGAGGTAGCTTACCCGCATTACTGTTATTAATTATACTTTGCTTAAATTCTTGTACCGCCTATGCAAATAAACCCGAAGTACGGTTATTTATCGATAGAATGGTGGAAAAATATAATTTTGATCGTAAACAACTGCAGCAACTTTTCAATACCGTCAAATCCAATCGATCGATAATAAGTTCTTTTATTACCCCTAAAGAACGATTAACCTGGTCAGAATATCGGCCCATTTTTGTCAGCAATAAACGCGCGCAAAAGGGAGTAAAATTTTGGGACGCCCATGCTAAAACACTCGCTGAAGCAGAAAAACGTTATGGTGTTCCCGCCTCGATTATTGTCGCTATTTTAGGTGTGGAAACTCGCTATGGTGAAATCACCGGTAAATATCGTGTGATTGATTCTTTGAGTACCTTAAGTTTCAATCGTACCCGACGATCCGATTTTTTCAAACAGGAACTAGAACAATTTTTGTTACTTAGTCGAGAAAATCCAGCCATAAATCCCAATGTCACTAAAGGTTCTTACGCGGGAGCTATTGGGAAAGTACAATTTATGCCTAGTAGTTACCGTCATCTTTCGGTAGACGCAACGGATAAGGGCTATAGTGATCTCATCAATAATTCTGATGATGCTATTCTGAGTATTGCCAATTATTTAAAATTTTTTGGCTGGGACAGAGCAAAACCCGTAGCCGTCCCAGCACACTTTTCACCCCAAGCATTCTTACATTTACCGCAATCTCAAAAAAATTTTACCGTTAAAAATTTTGCAAAATATCATATCTACCCTAAAAAGCATACCGCTTCGCATCTCAAAACCTTCTTGATTGTATTACCACTCAAGCAGGGTAATGAATACTGGTTGGGATTTAATGACTTCCAAACCATTAAACATTATAATTGCAGCGCATTGTATGCGATGGCTGTGTTTCAATTAAGCCAATTAATCAATCAGTTGCACCAACAGGAGCATTTACCCCATGCTAATAAAAAATAATGCTGGGCAAGGAAGCTTATTTTTTAGAACGATTTCTGGATTTATTTTATTCATTCTTCTTATATTCAGCCTAGCCGCTTGCTCCACCACCCGAAATAACCATCGTTACCATCTACGTCAAGATAAAGCACCCAATTTTAAAATCAATGCTAAACGAATCCCCAACGCCGTACCTAAAGCAAAACCTCTAAGTAAACGAGGGAATCCTAAATCCTATGTAATTTTTGGACGTCGATACTATGTCATGAAAAGCGCAAAGGGGTATCATGCACGAGGCATTGCTTCTTGGTATGGCATGAAATTTCATGATTTCCAAACTTCAAACGGTGAAATTTATAATGCAGCGGGAATGACCGCCGCACATAAAACACTTCCACTACCTACCTATTTACAAGTAACCAATCTTCGTAATGGGAAGAAAGTCATCGTTAAAGTTAATGACAGAGGTCCTTTTGTTAACAACCGTTTGCTCGATCTTTCCTATGCGGCTGCAAAAAAACTCAATATGACCGGGACCGGCACAGCCCCTGTCTCTATCGTAGCCATTACACCCGGCATAAGCCGTTTAGCCGCAAATAATTAAACGAATGAATAACATGGTTCCACCAAAAAGGCGCAATCAACGCTATGTTGCTAAAAAACAATCCTGAACAAAGAAATTTATTTTTTAGAATTCTTTCTGGCTTCACTTTATTGCTTCTAACATTTAGTTTAGCAGCCTGTTCGTCCACCACGAATAGTAATTATCGTTACCATTTGCGACGAGATAAAGCACCCTGTTTTAGAATCAACGTTAATCGCATTCCTAATGCTGTACCTAAAGCAGAACCCTTAAGTAAACGTGGCAATCCTAAATCGTACGTGGTGTTTGGACGTCGTTACTATGTCATGAAAAACGCTAAGGGTTATCATGCTCGAGGAATTGCTTCATGGTATGGTATGAAATTTCATGATTTCCAAACCTCCAATGGTGAAATTTATAATGTAGCCGGCATGACTGCGGCACATAAAACCTTACCACTGCCAACATTTTTACGAGTAACTAATCTTCATAATGGCAAAAAAATCATTGTTAAAGTTAATGATCGAGGTCCTTTTATTAATAATCGTTTGATCGATCTTTCTTATGCAGCTGCAAAAAAACTGGATATGACGGGTACTGGCACAGCACCGGTTTCCGTCGTCGCCATTACCCCCGGCATGACACGTGTCGTGAGCCATCATAAATATAGATCGAGAGAACGTTATGACCGTTACCAGCAAGCCAAAAAACAGATGCCTTACATTCAGTTAGGATTGTTTAAACATCGCACCTCTGCACAAAAACTTGCGCTATTAATTAAGCAATGGACTCGTTCACCCGTCAATGTCAAAACAACCTCTATACATAAACGTTATTATTATCAAGTGGTCATAGGACCTTTACCCAATAGCAAGAGCTCACAACAACTCACACATAAACTGCAGCTTGCTGGTTTGAGTCATCCTTGAATTTAAATTCTGACATAAAAGCGGTTTTTTTTATATGTCCTTTAAAAAAATCTATCATTTTCTACTTTTTTTCAGTGCTGTCATTTTACTTACCGTTATATTGATGCTTAATTTTATCTATCCGTTGACGCTCGGTAAAACTAATATTCTCTATAGTGATTTTGGGAAATTTTATCATTCTCAGCAATTATTTATCCAAGGAAAAAATATCTATACCCCGATTTATTTTGTAAAAAATAAAATAAATACAGATTCGCCTGTTACCCAAACTAAATCGGCACACTCTAAAGTTGTTAAATTAGGAGGTAATTTAAATCCACCTTTTTTTACGTTGATTAGTTTTCCATTAGCCTATCTTAGCTATCCGCAGGCATTATTGTTATGGACTTTTCTTTCGATGTTGGCAGGAGCATTAGGAATTTTATTATTACAGCAAAAAATTGATCGACAGACTTTTTCAGTATTCCATGCATTATTGTTGTTAATCGCCTTATTCAGCTATTTCCCTAGTTTTGTAAGCTTACAATTTGGTCAAGTCAGTTTTTTGTTGCTTCCGTTATTGGCATTAGGATGGTGTGCTGCCCGTGATGAAAAAACTATCCGCGCTGCCATTTTTTTAGCCTTAGCGACCAGTTTAAAACCTTTTATAGGTTTATTTTTATTTTATTTTCTGATACGCAAAGAGTGGCGTGGCTTATGCGCATTTTTTCTAACGCTACTCAGTTGTGGCTTGATCGCCGCATTGTTTTTAGGGTTCGATAGCTATGTCGCTTATTACCATGCCTGTCAACAAATAAAATGGGCCGCTTCAAGTTGGAATGTTTCATTTTATGGTTTTTTATTACGTTTATTGGGTGGCATAGAAAATAATGTTGCTTTATTACCCATTCCTGGTCTCGTTACCTCTCTCTATCCATGGGTCGCTGGATTATTTTTGCTAGCAATTATGCAATTTTTACGATCCACGGTTCATGTCCAAACTGAACAAAAAGTGGATCTTGACTTCTCGGTTATCATTGTAGGGATGTTATTACTATCTCCTTTGGGGTGGATATATTATTTTCCTTTTTTGAGTATTCCGATATTAATTTTATGGCAATTTGCAAAAAAAGGGGTTTATCCTATCGCTTTACCGCTTTTTTTAATGACCTGCCTTTTCTTGAGCAACATCCCAATCAGCTTATTTGGAAGTGATTTAATCAACACAGCGAATGTTCTGCCGGTATTTTTAAGCTCGTCACTTTATTTTTCAGTCCTGATTGGCTTAACCGGCTTAATATTTTTACTACGTTATCGTTTAGCGCACAATTTTGAATTATACTCACAGCCATTGGATTCTTGGCAAGGCGCCGCGAAAATAAAGCAACCGCAGTGTATTCGCTTACATGAGGATTGCGCGTTGAGCGGCAACACAGACAAAAATACCAATGCGAAAAATATACCTTTTGAAAGAATACCACCCGCCCTGTTATTATTAATCGGCAGCGTGGTTTTTTTACCTTCTTACCAAGGGATAGGTAAAGCCACTGTTGATTGGTTACTTCACGGAACACATTATAGTCAGCAATACTCTGTAATTGCTTATCACCAGGATTAAATTATGTTGATCTACCCTTCAATAAACCCGATTGCATTCAGCCTAGGACCACTTAAGGTGCATTGGTATGGTCTCATGTATGCGGTTGGATTTTTAGGTGCTTGGTTACTCGCTATCCATCGTGCTAAAAAACCGAATAGTGGTTGGACTATCGACGAAGTCAGTGATCTGCTTTTTTATTCAGCGCTCGGCGTTATTTTAGGCGGACGTGTCGGTTACATGTTGTTTTATGATTTAGGCAACTTTCTAAGTCATCCTTGGATTATCTTTCAAGTTTGGCAGGGTGGCATGTCATTTCATGGTGGTCTCTTAGGTGTTTTATTAGCGTTCTATTTATTTAGTCGAAAAACCGGAAAACATTTTTTTGATATTACCGATTTTGGTGCTCCATTAGTACCTGTTGGACTAGCCGCCGGTCGGATTGGTAACTTTATCAATGGAGAATTATGGGGCCGAATCACGGATGTCCCTTGGGCTACGGTCTTCCCACATGCCGGAGACCTACCGAGACATCCCTCGCAACTTTATGAGTTCTTTTTTGAGGGAGTCGTATTATTTGTTATTCTCTGGATTTATTCGAGTAAAAAAAGACCGCGCATGGCCGTTTCAGCATGGTTTGCTATTTTATATGGTATTTTCCGTTTTATACTCGAATTTTTCCGCCAACCCGATGCCCAATTAGGTTTCATTGCTTGGCATTGGTTAACCATGGGTCAACTACTTTCTATTCCAATGATCCTGTTTGGTTTATTTTTGTTGTATAAAATACATAAAAATACCGGTGGCGCCTTTTGCGCATAAGCCACTGTAACAGCTCTGGCAACGCTGTTATTTCAGAGCTTGTTCTGTAACCCAAGCACTGACAAGATGTCATGTTTTTTTTCCTTCGCTATACTATTCATTAGTAAGTAAGGTTTTTTTCCGCTCAACCCTTTGTATTTATTTATAAATCTTAAGATTCAGAGGGACGATGACCTTTTAAAGGAACTTCTCTCCATCTGGCGTCTTGGGGATCATTAGGTTTTGAATCTGATGAAAAAAATTGAGCCCAACGCTCTGCTCTAATGCGACATAGATATTCTTTCTCTTTCTCAATAGCAGCAAGAATACTAGGACCAGTCAAGTTCACGGTTCCTTGAGCTCTTTCAGCTGCGCTACTTGAATACCTACATGTGTTATATTTTTTAGAATTTAAATTTCTACTGATAATTTCCCGAAGACCAGCCATAATGGTAGGAGAAAATTGCTGATTAGAATAAATAATTGCATTCACATTGTGGATATAAACTGGGGCTATATCTGAAAACACAGGTAAAATCCCCTGAAAATTTGACCAGTCTTTCTCTTTTTCACACTTAAAGTCCATATCCATATACATACCAGTATGCATAGCCAATAGGATTAATCGGGCAATGTCGGATGCCCCAGCGTTATTACGATATACACCAGAACAATAACGAGTATATAAATGATAAGCTTTTAAAATCGTTTCCTTATCGTCGCTATTTACATTTTCAAGCATAGAAACCATTTCCGAATCAGAGTCCAAAAATCTATCAAAAGATTTTATGGTTATTTTCCTAATTAACTCATCGGAAATGATGCTCTTATGAATAACAGCAAGTGTATGTTTTATTTTCGCATTATTTATCCACAAAAAAATTTCATAATTAGGATTATTTCTTACTATTTCCTCTAGGTTTGTAAAATAGGTATCGGGCAAAGAACCAAACCAAATTAAATGAATAATTTTTCTCTGGCAAACAATAGAATTATAAAGATTCTGACTTATTTTTTTTAAAGAATTTTTTGAAATATTGAGTTTATTAATTAAGCTGGGTGCTACTTGCACTATCTCAAGATCAAAAGCCTCATTTTTATTTATTGTATCATTTATAATATTTAAAATTAGACTATCTTTTTCAAGTGCCGATCCATGTTGTTTAATAGCTGCTAACACGATCTCCCTATCTGTTTTAAGCGCATCACTCGCATA
>JBAPVR010000036.1:0-8164 GCA_049283295.1 Candidatus Aquirickettsiella sp. | reverse complement strand
TTATTAATTTTGGGTCTAGGTTTATTTCTTGTTCTTGTTTCATTGCTTATTTCTCAATTAGCTCTAGCGTTTTTGTCGCTAGCTTAGTTAATAATAAGCACTTACACAATTTTATTTACAGGCTCATAGTAGAAGGGTAAAGGTCTTCTATAGAAACGCCGGTAATACTTTTTATTTTCTCAGGAGATAAGCCTTCGTCGACTAGACAGCGGGCAATACGGCGAGATTCTTTATTCAACATATTAAGCGCAGCGGCATCCATGAACTGTAAGAGTGCTTTTTGGATTTCTCTAGAAAGCCCTATCCTATCCCATTCTTCTTTTAATTGAGCATCAAATTCAGGATTAATAGAATAGCGCATAGGCTCACTTCCATTTGTAGACGTTTAATGCTTATCAACTAAAGCCATGACTTCTTTTTCATGTAAGCCGGTTAGCTTTTGAACAGCTTTGAGGGACATACCATCATTTAGCAGATTTTTGGCAATTGCTATAGCTTCTTCATGCCGTCCTTCTTCACGGCCTTCTTGTTTTAACTGTTGAGCTAAAGTCATAATATCCTATTAAATATTGAGAAGAAAAAAGGGCTAATCTTCTAGAGTAAGTAAATCTTGATCTGATAGACCTGTTATTTCCTTGATAAGTGAAGGATTAATTCTTTTAGCTAACATTTTTTTAGCAATAACAAAATCTTCTTCTCTTCGGCCCTGTTCTAGACCCTTTTTTAGGCCTTTTTGTTCTAGTTGCTGCGCTAGGGTCATAATATTTTATTATCCGAATCCTACCAATAAATGGCCATGCTCTTTTCTGCGAGTTGGAGTTTTTTTTACAATAATTGTAACATCTCGATCTAATTTGTTTAAAAAATCAATGAGTCGTTCAATGGAGAAATCATCTAGTTTTCCACAACTTAGGGCAGAGATTTTTGGCTGATCGATTTCTAAAACTTTAGCAGCTTCTATTTGTTTCAAAGCACGTTTTTCAATAATATGATTAATTTGTCTAGCAAGCTCTGCTTTAGCTAAATATTTATCTGCATTTTTTAGTCCAATATCGGCAAATACATTGCCACTTGATTTGGTAATTTCTAATTTGTCTTCAATTTTACGTGTCATGATGATAACCTCTTACTTAATTTCGTGTCTTAGTAATTTTAGTCGTTGCTCAATGACTTGAATTTCTTCTTTAGGAGTTTTTATTCCACTTTTTGATTTTTTCTGAAAGCAATGTAATACATACACAGTATCTGCTAAATTTACTATATAAACCGATCTATAGGCATTTTTGTTATATTCTATTGCTATCTCATAAACTCCAGATCCATACCCTTTAAATGGTTTTACTTTATTATAGTATTCACCTTTTTGGGCAAGATATAGCGCATACCCTATCTCCTGAATAACCTCTTCTGGAAATTCCATTAAGTCTTTTTTACTACTACTAATCCAGCTTAATTTCTTCATGTATAGCCTCTATATGCTAATATTAGCATAGTTTAAAGGTTAATTCAACCTTATTACCTTTAGTCCGTTATACTGCTAAACTATTATCCTTTTGTTATATTTAAAGTGGTAAAAATAGTGACTAAAAGTTCTGTAGATAAACGAAAAGATCGAATCGATCGGAAAGTTATAACCTTATATGTAAGTTTCGATATGTGGGAAAAATTGAAATTAATAGCAGTAAAGGAACAAAGCAATATGAACCAACTTTGTAAGGAAGGTATTGAATACATCATAAAGAAATACGAAAAATAAAAAGCTTGCAAGATAACAGGCTAATAGTATACTATTAGTCTGTTATTTAAATTATAGTTTAACTAGAAAATGCGCATCGCTAAGGTGGTTAGAAGCACCGTGTTTAATGATTTAAAAGGAGAACTTTATCGATTAACCGCAGCTTATCGAAAAAACAACCTACATAATGAATGTTTTTTATGGGCGCCGGCTGATATTCATAAGAAGTCATCTTGTTATAACCCCTTTTTTTATGTGAGCGATCATCCTGATTTACGTATCAGAGATTTACAGTTGATTGCGGAAACATTGATTCCTGCAACTAAACTAGGTGATGGATTCTGGTATCAATCTTCTCGTGAAATATTTCTAACACTTTCGCTATACTTATTAGAATCAACAGGAAAGGCAAGTTTATCCGACATTCATGATCTATCTAAACAAGAAAGCTTTTTTGCGTGGTTAGCGAATGAAATAATGGATCACGAAGAATTTTCAAAGCCGCTCAAACAAAATGCTTTTGCATTGTTAGGAGCTGACGAGAAAACTCAAAAAAATATACTGAAGGATTTCCATTCTCGAATGGGGCTGTTTAACGATCCTTTGGTAGGATATGCCATGAGTAAGAATGATTTCGATTTTAGAGATCTACGTAAAAAAAGGATGAGTATCTATATTCAAATTCCGGATGGGGATAAAGAGCGCCTAAGTCCGATTTTAACCTTGTTTTGGGCTCAACTCATCCATGTGATTTCAGAACGAGAACCTCAAGCGGATGAACCTTATGGTGTCTTGGCGCTCATGGATGAATTTGGCAATATGGCGCGCATTAATAAGTTAAAAGATGGTTTGTCTTTTTTGCGAAGCTATCGGATGCGTTGCATCATTATAGTGCAGTATCTTGCACAAATTTATTCAGTCTATGGTCACTATGATGCGAAAGGGTTTTTAAATAGTAAAGTTAAAGTAGCTTTTGCCTTAAATGATCGAGAAGATGCCAAGTTCTTTTCAGAATCACTGGGCACCAAGACCATCAAAGTGTCTTCTAGCTCAGTGAGTACGGGCCATGGGGATCATTCAGGCTCTCGAAGTGAAAATATTAACTTCCAATCCCGCCCCTTGATGACTTCCGATGAAATCATGCAGCTATCGGATAAAAAGGCCATTATTTTAATGGAGGCAAGAAATCCGATTAAGGCCGATAAATGTTATTGGTTTAAAGCTCCTCATTATCAATATTTACTTAGAGGTATTAATTAATGGTAAATAGTAGAAGGGTAAAGATCTTCTATAGAGCAACCAGTAATACTTTTTATTTTTTCAGGAGATAAACCTTCGTCGACTAGACAGTGGGCAATACGGCGACATTCCTTATTTAGCATATTAAGTGCAGCGGCGTCCATAAACTGTAAGAGCGCTTCTTGGATTTCTTTAGAAAGCCCTATTTTATCCCATTGTTCTTTTAATTGGGCATCAAATTCCGGATTAATAGAATAGCGAATAGACTCATTTTTAGTTATAGGCATTAATGCTTATCAACCAAAGTCATAATTTCTTTTTCAGAAAGGCCGGTTAGTTTTTGGACAGCTCTTGGAGATTTTCCTTCAGCTAGAAGCTTTTTGGCAATAGTTGCAATACGGCGTTCACCCTGTTCTAGGCCCTTTTGTAGGCCTTTTTGTTCAAGTTGTTGTGCAAATGTCATAATAGTTTCTTTATCCTCCGGTAAATCAGTGGTCAGGATATGTACAAGCTGTTCAACCGCATTAGGTACTTCCTCATCCTGAGTTTCATTTATCACATATTTTAACACAAATCTACGATAGTCCCTTTTTAGCTGTTTCAATACTGCTTTTATAGCTTCTCGCCTTTGGTTAAGGATAGTTAAAAAATTCTTCGCTCGCGAGTGTTTTAGGAGCATTTCCATAAGGAAAGCGAGGCCATCTTGAAGTAGCTGTTCATCCGATAGCACTGTTAAGTCTATCAATAGAAAGGGCTTAAAAACAATTTTTTTAGCCAAATCGGGGTTGTCAAAGCACTGATAGACATCAAGAGGGTGTGGGTAAGGTGACGCTATACCATGATACAAACAAATGGGTAAGACAATCGGTAATTTTTTATGACCTTGCCTTAAATGTTGATCCATAGCTGCAATGGCATATTGCAACTGTCTAAACGCCATGAGCTCCTCATTGGGTGTTGATTCAGCTTCTAAAATGAAGAAAATATACCCATCGTTACCATCAAACTGACAGCGATACACAATATCGGAATGAATTTCGCGAAATTTAGGTAAAATAAAGCTTTTATCAGTTAACTCTAATGTATTTATATTAATACTTTTATAGATTTCAATTGGCACGTGGGATTTAAGATAATCAATTGCAACTTGTTTTTCAGTAAGAGAAAGTTTAAAGAGTTTATCGTGAGCTTGAGGAATGGTAATAGTCACTTTATTTATTATCCTTATTATTTGTGATTTAGTAAATGAAATTTATCATATAATGTCCAAAATGGTAATAATTAATCGATATTTTAAATAAAGGATTATTTTTTTATATATTCTTTCATAAATTCTTCAATGACATCTTTTACAGTTTTGCCATTCATTACAACTTTCGCCTTAAAAGCTTTTCTAAGTTCATCGGAAGTTTCAATGTTCATATTGAATCTTTTTTTCTTTTCGTTTACAGGGCTGGTAATTTTTTTGTAGGTCATTTGGATTACGCACTAGAATAAAGTTACTTTGATTAAGGTACTGTTTTAATTTTAACATTAAAGCATGGTTTTGTTCAAACAAGCTTTACTTAAACCATGTAACCATGGTAAAGTGATTTTGAAACAAAAAAGCGTTCTCCAAGGTGTTCAGACCTTGGAGACATTTAACACAACCAACCTATGGAGTTGATTATGACCGCACCTATTAGCTTAGATCATCCTACGCCTGTTCAGCAATCTTTAGTTGAGCTCACTCGTAAAGCTAACCAACTTAATATCTATGTTGATGAATTAAAACCCCAATTAGAAATTCTAATTGATAAAATTATCGATGAACTTGAAAAAGAGAAAAGGCAACCTAGAAAGTTTCTACCGATCTTTGATCAGGATAAGTTTCTTCAGTTTATTCAAAACAATCTAGATGAATTCAATTTAACCTTATCGAGGGTTTATTTTGAAACTCGTCAATTTGAGCATGTTGTTAAAAAGTACCATAGTACGATTAATTCACTTGGTAAGGAGGAGGGTACATCTCTAAGCAATTGCAAGACGTGATCTTTAATTAATTAATCTGAGGAATGAAAGAATGAACTTAACTCCATCAAACCGAGACAGTGAAATTTGGCTTACCAAGAAATTGCATGAAATAGAAATAGGACTCTATAAAGTGAAGAATTCATTGATTCTGGGGGGGATTTGTTTAGCTTTAATTTTTACAGGATTAGGAGCAGTTTTTTATAAATTATTACATTAAACCCGCCATACCCTGTTAAGGGGACACCGATAAGAGTGTATCACCACTCTACCGGTGTCTGGCACATCATCGGAGCACCGACAATGGTTAAACAAAGCTTATCGCGATCGTTTGAACGATGCAAATTAAACTGTCTCTATAAACAATTTATTTATCATAAAAATTACTTCTATAAGCAATTAATTCCATTCATTCTTTGTCGAAGAATACAATTTTCAAATTTCCCTTTTTCCCTTAAGCTAGATTTATTAAAAATAAAAGGGTGCATTAAGAAATGCACCCTCCGCATCGAAAAAGTACAGCAATACTTTATCGATGCTTACCATAAACAACTAACTGGAGTTGGTCATGGCTATTAGTAGATTAGCACGTGATAAAGCTTGGAGCGACTTAATTTCTATCGAAGAAAAACTCTTTGAAGTTATGGCAATCTATAGCCTATCTGAAGAGGGTATCAATTCCCCTAGTAAAGATGAAATTAACGAAAAAATCAGCTATTTAACACATAACTCCATTAGACCAACAGTTTTAATTGCCAGACGTTTAACTCCTAATGAATTGAAATGTCTTTATTATGCTTCCTGTGGAAAAGAAGTTAAAGAAATTGCAAATTTATTAAAGAAGACAGAAAGTCTAATTATAAAAATCAGAGCTTCTGCTTGTCATAAATTACGTTGTGCAAAAACTAGTCAAGCCATTTTTGTTGCCACCCAACTTGGATATCTTCCTCTGAAAAATAATCAGTTATTACCGCAACCTATTATTGAACTTGAAGAGGAAGAAAATATTGAAATCTGAACATTTTTCATAAAAATAACTTAATCATGGTGCCATCATGAAAAACAATAAAACGATAAAACAAATTAAATCCAACGCTTTAGGGAATATGCAAGATAAAGTATTAATATTTTCTTCCAGCGAGAAATTTATAAAAAAATTCACGGAAATCTTTGAGGAAAATTTAACATGTCTTGTTAAATCCAAACAAAATTTTGATTCATTAATTCCAGAATTATTTTTCTCAAAATATCATATCCTTTATTTAGATATTGATTCAGCTTTTCATAAATTGAATGAAATATTTACTGAAATCAAAGAAGGTAAAAATAAAAGTACTGAAATTTATTTTGCCGCTTCTAAAGAAAATTCTTACAAATTTGAAAAACTTGAACTACCTAAAAACGTTATTCTTCGATTTTTGGATGGAGATGAAATCCTAGATTCAGAAGGTAAAAAATGTATCTATTAACATTACATTTATCCTTAGAGGAAAAATAATATGACCACCTATGCTGAAAATAATAAGAAAACAGAAAACATAAAAGCCTCTTTAGGAGTTCTTTTAACGAAATTAGAAAACCGAAAACAAAGGATCGCCACCAGAAAATCTTATATCTATATTGACGATAAGATAGCTCCCTATGACCCCAGAGATCAATTAGAATTACTCAATAAAGCAACAAGTATATTAAGTAACTTAATCAGGCAATTTGACTCTGTCGATGATTTTAACTCGGTAAAAAAGCTTAGGCAAACTGAATTATTCTTTAAAAACCCTATTTTAAGAGATTATGGCTTTTTGAATTATAAATCACAAATTGACCCTAATCTTTTAGATTACGTTAATATAGAAATAAAATTAGATAAGCTATCTAAAAAAGCCGATGATTTATATCGCCGCGGATATCACGTAGAGGGCATCATAGCTAATGGTGTTGAAAATGATCTAAGAAACTTGAATCGTTGGCATTTTGAAAAAAAATTAATTGATCCCAATGATTATAAAACTCAAGCATTGGCTATTATTGACAAAGCTAGACCTATACTAGAAAAACATCGCGGCTGTAAAAAAATATTAGTTAACCTCTTTTTATTCTTAATCTCTTTAGGAATAGCTCAAGCTGGCAATAAGCTCGTTAATAATCGTTTTCTCTTCTTTCCAGAAACAAAAAGTTCTTTGCTGCTCACTAAGCTTGAACATAGGGTATCTCAATTAAATTCTTAACTAATTTGAACAAGGATAAAAATATGAGGCAGAAAGAACATAAAACTGATTCTGAACGTGCATTACTTGTAGAAGATTATGAAGCGTGCAGAAAAATCATGCATTACTACTTAACAAACCTCGATTATGAGGTCGAGCTAACGGATGATGGTGAGGAAGCCGTAAAAATGGTTCAGGATAAACAATATGACTTAATTTTATCTGGCATAAAGAATAAAGGACTTTCTGGAGATAAGGTTATTCCCCTAATACGCAGAAAGAATAAGAGTAAAAATGTAGGTACCCCAGTAATTGCATGGAGTGGCTTTGTTGATAAGAACAACAAAGAGATGTTTTTAGAGTGGGGTGCGGATTGGGCTTTAGAAAAAGTTTGTGATATTGATGACTTAAAAATTGCGATTGAAAAATGCTGTGTACTCCAAAGATACGAAAGAGAATTCAGCTATATAAGAAAAGTTATAGAAAATGAATGGATAGATAATGGCGGTCAAATAGGATTATTAAAAGAGCTATTTAATTTAAATAATAATTTACTTTCGATTTTACTCGACGCTTTAGAAAGTATTATGGAATATAACCAATGGAAGAACTTATCTTGTTCGACGCCTAAAAAGCTAGGTATTTCACAAGTAGAAACAGAAAATTCAAATTCCTAAAAGTATTAGGAGGTGGCTATCAATATAAAAATAATAAAAATGAGGAAATTATGCGCATTCTGTTAGTTGAAGAAGATGGAACATTAAATAAAAATGATAGGGTACAAAAAGAACTTAAACAATATGGTTATACGGTGGATAGACTGAACGGGAAGGTACCATTAAATTTTATATGTAGTAGTTCCGACCTAATCGTACAAAGAGCTTGAAAAAGCGAGAGTTTCCGGTTTTGATAGAAGTGTAAAGCTTTGAATCAAAACATAAAAATAGAGGAAACTCTCATGTTACATACTACTGAT